>CANGXD010000153.1 GCA_947457545.1 Gemmatimonadaceae bacterium | reverse complement strand
GTTCACGGCTGCGCACAGCATTACGCTGGTGGTGGCAACGCTGCGGATGGTAGCGGTCTCGCCGACAATGGTGGAAGCACTCATTCCCGCGACGATCATTGTCACGGTGGCGATGAGTTGGCGGAGTTCGTCACCAGGGCAGGAGTACGCGCCGATCACGCTGAGTCGTTACCTCATGGCCTCAGCGTTCGGCCTCATCCATGGTTTGGGCTTCTCGACGTATCTGCGCGCGTTGCTGGGCGAAGAAGAGCGCATTACGCTGCCGCTCTTGGCGTTCAACGTGGGGCTCGAATTCGGGCAACTGCTCATTCTGGCCGTCGTGCTTCTTGCTGGTGTGGTACTGGTGCCGCGCATCCTGTCGCGGCGCCGGTGGGTACTCGTTCAGGTGGGCGTGACCGGCGGTCTCGCGCTCCTCCTGCTTGGCCAGCGGCTGTTTGCCGCGCGCTGAGCACTCACGATCGTCATTCGACTTTTCCTATGCGATTCCCCGTCCGTTTTCTCGCGCTCGCGCTGGCGATGCTGCCCGCCACCGTGCAGTCCCAGCAGTGGCTCAACACCGAGCCTAACCCCAAGACCAACAAGTCGTCGTTCCGCGCACTCGACGAGTGGCCGTCGCCCAACGACTTCCGTGACGCCTCCGGATCACCCGGCCCACGCTACTGGCAGCAGCGTATCGATTACGTGATTCGCACCACGCTCGACACCGCGACGCACACGGTGAAAGGCACGGAGCGCATCACCTATCACAACAACTCGCCGCAGCCGTTGGGCTATCTGTGGTTCCAGCTCGATCAGAACATCGAGCAGCAGAACAGCCGCGCGAATCTCACGAAGTCGGCGTTGCCGGCGACGATGTCGCCACAGGCCCGCCGCTTCCTGCTCCCCGATGAAGACGCGACGGGCGGTTACAACATCACCCGCGTGGCGCAGGTGAAAGTGGCGGGGCAGCCGGCCGTGGCAGCGCGCTACATCATCAATGGCACGCAGATGCGCGTGAATCTCGACAAGCCGCTCCCCACGGGTGGCAAGGCGATCGTGGAGATCGACTGGGCATTCGTCGTCCCCGAAGGGGGCAACAACAGCCGCGGTGTGCGCGAGCTCGTCAAGGACGGCTGGATTTACGAAGTGGCACAGTGGTTCCCACGCGCCGCGGTGTACGACGACGTGACGGGATGGCAGAACGATCCGTTCCTCGGCCAAGGGGAGTTCTATCTCAACTTCGGCAACTACGACGTGAGCATCACGGTGCCGCGCGATCACATCGTGCGCTCCACTGGTACGCTGCGCAATCCGGAGGTCGTGCTCACCGCGGCGCAGCGCGCGCGTCTCGTGACCGCCATGGCGGGCGACACGAGCGTCTTCATCGTGCGCCCCGACGAAGTGCAAAAGCCGGTGTCGCGTCCGGCCGGCAACGGCATGCTCACGTGGCGTTTCACGGCCGAGAACGTACGCGACTTTGCCTGGGCGTCGAGCAAGACGTTCGTGTGGGACGCCGCAGGGTTCCGCTACAGCAAGGGCGGCCGCGTGATCGAACTACACTCGGTGTACCCGCGCGAAGCGATGCCGCTCTGGAGCGACGTATCGACGAAGGCGATTGCGCAGACGATGCGCACGTACGGCCGTCTCGCGTTCGAGTATCCGTATCCGCAGGCGAGCAACGTGAACGGCCAGGTGGGCGGCATGGAGTATCCCATGATCGCCTTCTGCGGCGGCCGACCGGGCCCCGATGGCAAGTACTCCAAGAATCAGGAGTATGCGCTGGCCTCGGTCACCATTCACGAAGTCGGGCACAACTGGTTCCCCATGATCGTCGCGACCGACGAGCGCAAATGGACGTGGATGGACGAGGGGGTAAACAGCTTCCTCGAGTACTACGGCTCGCTCGACTACGACAAAAACTGGCCGGCGGCGCGTCTGCGTGGCCCGGCGCCCAACATCGTGACGTACATGAAGGACACCAATCAGGTGCCGCTCATGACGGAGTCCGATTTCATTCACCGGCAGTTCGGCAACAACGGCTACAGCAAGCCGGCCACTGGACTGGTGATGTTGCGCGAGAAGGTGCTGGGCGCGGAGCGGTTCGACTTGGCGTTCGGCGAGTACGCGAAGAAGTGGATGTTCAAGCATCCGCAGCCGGCAGATTTGTTCCGCACGCTCGCCAGTGGCGCGGGTGAACGTCTCGATTACTTCTGGCGCGGCTGGTTCTACAGCACGTACAACAACGACCAGGCCATCACCAAGGTCGAGAGCCAGGACGCACAGACGTTCGCCGGCACCACCAAGCGCGGCAAGTTCTATCATCGCGTCACGGTGGACAACAAGGGCGGGCTGGTGATGCCGCTCGAGCTCGAGATCGAGTTCACCGACGGCACGAAGCAGCGCGTGAACATGCCGGCCGAAGTGTGGCGCAACAACGAGCGCAGCCACGAGTACGGCTTCTTCTCCGACAAGGAGATCGCGAAGGTGACCGCTGATCCCGACAGCGGCTACGCCGATGTGGACCGCACGAACAACACGTTCACGAAGGCGCCGGGCGCGCGCCCGATCGGACAGTAGGTGATGGCCGTGAAGAGCCTGTTCGCGTGGCTACTGGGAGGCGTCGTGCTGGGCGCCGCCCCGGTGGCGCACGACATCCACACCACGCACACCCGTGCCGTCGTCGAAGACGGCACGGTGGTGTGGAAGGTGCGGCTGTTCACCGACGATCTCGAGAAGGGATTGCGCGCGTGGGCGAAGCGTCCGGCGTTTTCGCTCGCGAAGGATCGTTCGGCGGACTCGCTCTTCACGGCGTACTTCAATGCCAAGGTGCGCGTGGCGGCCGACGGTCGCGCGCTCTCGGCGACGCTACTGCAGTCGGGGACGGACAAGGATCCCGTGGGCGGCACGGTGCATTGGTATCTGCTGCAGTTCAATGCGGGGAAGCAGCCGGCGTCGTTGTCGGTGCGCAATACGTTGCTGGCGGAGCAGTTTGCGAATCAGGCGAACGTGGTCGTGGTCCTGGCGATGCCGGGAGAGAAGCGGCACTCGCTGTACTTTGGCGACGGGGACGCGGACGCGCAGACGGTCGATTTGCGGCGGTAACGCGGGGTCTTGGTCGGGGTCGGCGGTGCGGTCGCGGTACAGCTACTACAGTCGGGGTACCGCCACGACAGTCGGGGTACTGCCACTACAGTCGGGGTCTACCAACGGTCGGGGTCCCGGCCGGGTCGGGCGCGGCGCTTCGCTGGCGCGTCGGGGTCGGGGAAAAAATGTCGGGGCTGCCCCGACCCGGACGACGACCCCGACAGTTGCCCCCCGACTCCGACAGCGAGCGCAGCGAAGCGGTAGACCCGACCGGGACCCCGACCGTTGGTAGACCCCGACTGTGGTGGCAGTACCCCAACTGTCGTGGCGGTGCCCCGACTGTGGTGGCGGTGCCCCGACCGCACCCGAGCCCCCGACCAAGACCAGTCAGGGAGCAGGCGCCCACAGGCGTGACGGATCCGCTGCCCCCAGCTCGCAGCAGAAGGACGCGATCCGTTCCACCGCCTGCGCGATGAACGCCGCGCCGTTCTCCGCCGTCGCCGCGCGCGGATCACCGACACCGGTGTCGACCGTCGCCTGCGTCCACCGCCGCGGCATCCAGGCGACGCCGCGGCGTACGCCTTCGAGCGTGCTCGGATTGCTGCGTCCGTCGCCCCACGTGTGGCGATCGGGCGCAACGAGATGCGGCGCGACGTGCATGATCGCCGCCGTTTCCAGTTCACCGGCGTGATCGCCCGCCTGTTCGAACGTGGCGTGATCGGCCGCCTGCCACCAGTTCACGATGGCGAGCATGATGGGCGTCGATGGCTGCAGTTCGCGCACCAGCGCACGCAGTTCATTGCCGCCGTGCGCGTTGAGCAACACCAGCCCGCGCACGCCATGTGGCTCGAGGCTCCCTATCACATCACGCAGCAACGCGAGCTGCGTGCTCGGCATGACGTTGATGGTGAACGGCAAGTCGAGCTGCGTGGTGTTGACACCGAACGGGACGGCGGGGAGCGCCATCACATTGGTGCCGTCCGCGATGCACTGCGCGGCGACGCGCGCGGCGACTTCGCTGCCGAGGATGGTGTCGGTGCCGTACGGAAGATGGGTGTTGTGCGGTTCGGTGGCGCCGAACGGCAGCAGCGCGACGGGCCACGCGTCGCGGCGGACATCTTCGTGCGAGGCGTCGTTCAGGACGCCCTTTCGTCGCACTTGGGTCATGGTCGGGGTCTTGGTCGGAGTCGGGGTACAGCTACAACAGTCGGGGCACTGCCACGACAGTCGGGGCACTGCCACTACAGTCGGGGTCTACAAGCGGTCGGAGTCCCGGTCGGGTCTTTCGCTTTGCTGCGCTCGCTGTCGGGGTCGGGGTCGGGGTCGGGGTCGGGGTCGGGGTCGGGGTCGGGGTCGGGGCAGCCCCGACACTTTATCCCCGACCCCGACGCGCCAGCGAAGCGCCGCGCCCGACCCGACCGGGACCCCGACTGCAAGTAGACCCCGACTGTAGTGGCAGTGCCCCGACTGTGGTAGCTGTGCCCCGACTGTCGTGGCTGTACCGCGACCCAGACCCAGACCCCAAAGCCCAGACCACCGCAGTTCAAAGGGAGTCAGCGCGCCGCAAAGGTGTCGCACCGCCTCGCGTCGCCGCTGTCGAAGCCCACCCGAAACCATTTGCGCCGCTCCGCCGACGAGCCGTGCGTGAACGACTCCGGGTTCACCCGTCCGCCCGACATCTGCTGCAGCCGGTCGTCGCCCACCGCGGCCGCGGCGCCAAGGCCTTCGTCGATGTCACCGGGCTCCAGCATGTTCGCGCGCGCGGCGTCGTGCGCCCACACGCCGGCGTAGCAGTCGGCCTGGAGCTCCATCGCGACCGAGAGCTGGTTCTTGGCGCCAGGGTTCTGCCCCTGCAGTCGCCGCACCTGCTGTTCGGTGCCGAGCACGTTCTGTACGTGGTGTCCGATCTCGTGTGCGAGCACATACGCCTGCGCAAAGTCGCCCGGCGCGCCAAACTGACGGTCGAGCTGATCGAAGAACGCGAGATCGATGTAGACCTTTTCGTCGCCTGGGCAATAGAACGGCCCCGTCGCCGACTGCCCCGTGCCACACGCCGTTGGGGTCGCGTCGCGAAACAGCACCAGCCGCGCCGGACGGTAGTCCGACATGGTACGCGCCCAAGTCGCCTGCGCGCTGTCGAGTACCACCGACACGAACTGCACCATCCGTTCTTCCTGCGGATCATTGAGCGGCGCCTGCTGCGCCGAAGGCGCCGGCCCACTCACCCCGCCACCGCCACCGCCAGTGATAGGCGTGATCAAATCGACCTTGAACACATAGCTGAGCACCAGGAGCACGAGCATGCCCCCCACCCCCAGCTTCATGCCCCCACCGCCACCGCCACCACGAAACCCACCACCACCACCAGAGGCCCCACGACGGTCCTCAAGATTGCTACTACGGTTACCAGGCGACCAACGCAAAAGCACTCCTGAAAGCAAAAAGGTACCTACCTACGACCCCGACCCCGACCCGACAGAGACCCCGACCGCCGGTAGACCCCGACCGTCGTGGCAGTACCCCGACTGTAGTAGCAGTACCCCGACCGTAGTAGCAGTACCAAGACCACACCTACGACCACGACCAAGACCCTAAGCGGCCAAAGACTCCGAAGCAAAGGCGAGCGAGACCGCCCGCCTCGCCCCCCGCTTGATCGCCCGCGTCACATTCCGCGCATAGCGAATGAAGTTCGCCCCCGCCCACGGATGCCGCGCGAAAAACTCGAACGGCAGCAGATCACTCTTGAGCCGGTTACACGGCGCACACGCCACCACGAGGTTGCCCGGATCGTGCGCGCCGCCGCGCGCGAGCGGCACCACATGATCCAACGTCGCCGTGCGCTGATCGAGATGCGTCGCGCAATACACGCAGCGCTGACTGCAATCGCGTAGCGCCCCTTTGCGCAACGCATGTTTCATCGCCACGTGCACGACCGCAGCACGCGGCGCGCCACGCGCGTTGGTCCGTGTGCTGCCGCGGGTGCGTACCGCCGCACTGCGCGATGGTCTACCACCACGCGACGACGAACGTTCGCTGCCGCGACTCAACTTGAGCGCCGGACGTCTCGGCATGCGTCAGCCCCTCCGTAACAACGACGCCCCGGCGGAGGCAACGAGCCTCGCGTCGGGGCGAAAGGGGGCGACGACATCCGGCCGCAACGACGGCGACCGGTGGAGCGCAGCACAGCCGCGCGCATGGGAGCTACCGCGAGTGGAACGCATCATCCTCCTGGAGCACCAAGTGGACACGCCAACCATCGGAAACCAGCCCGCGATGTGGTGCGCCAGGAGACTTGCTCGCACACCCGATCACGATGCGCGACTATACGATCACGTTATTGCTCCCGTCAATAGCCCCACGACGCTTCGTCACGCAATCGTGGCACTCGACCGGCTCAGCCCTGCTTCATCCCGTCGCTGCTGAGCGGATCACGCAGCATGCTCCCGATGCGCGCCGCCATCGCGTCGAGCTGCTGGCGGTTTGGCATCGTCGAGCCCGGGAAGGGCAGCGGCACGTCGAATCCGTCACCCTCTCGGCGCGGAATGAGGTGAATGTGATAGTGCATCACGTTCTGGCCGGCCGCCGCGCCGGAATTCACGACGATGTTCATGTCGGACGCGCCCGACGCCGTCTGCACCACCGGAATGAGCTTCGTCGCTACCTGGTACAGGTGAGCCCCCACCGCCCCCGGAATGTCCTGCAGCACTTCGTAGTGCTCGCGAGGGACGACCAGCACGTGGCCGGGGTTGACTGGTTGAATATCGAGGAACGCGATGGCGGTGGCGTCTTCGTAACAGATCGACACTTCCGCGGCGCCGCGGATAAGGTCGCAGAAGATGCAATGGCCGGAGGACGGCTTCATGGGTGCGGTAGGTGCGTGCATATCGTGACTGGGGAGTTCGGACTACTCTGCCAACCTGCTGTCTGGACCAATGTCCGGCAAGCGGAACTGGATCCCGCAGTGTTACCAGCGAATTCCGCGCCCGACGCACCACCGGGGGCCTTCTTCCACTATTTTTCGCAGGTTGCTCGACCCCCAAGCTTTTCCCCGAGTCCTCCCGATGGCTACTTCGACCCGTCCGAGCCGCGCCCGTAAGAGCGAGGCCAGCGAGCCGGCAGAGGCCCCCGCTTCGGCGGCGGCGCTCACCCGCGACCAGCTCATCCACGCGTATCGCGTGATGTACACGTCGCGGAAGCTCGATGATAAAGAAATTCAGCTGAAGCGACAGAACCGGATCTTCTTCCAGATCTCCGGCGCCGGTCACGAAGCCATCGGCGTCGCCGCCGGCATGGCGCTGCGCCCGACCTACGACTGGTTCTATCTCTACTACCGCGATCGTGCGCTCTGCCTGCAGCTGGGCATGACGCCCGCTGAAATGCTGTACAGCGCCGTTGGTGCCGCCGTCGACCCCAATTCGGGCGGACGGCAGATGCCCTCGCACTGGGGACATAAGGCGCTCAACATCACGACGGTCTCCTCGCCCACCGGCACGCAGTTCCTGCAGGCCGTCGGCAGCGCCGAAGCGACGCTGCGCGCGCAGCAGATCGATCTCGCCGACGACCAGTTCAAGGGCGACGATGTCACGCTCGTCACGACCGGCGACGGCACGACCAGCGAAGGCGAGTTCTGGGAGTCGATCAACAGCGCGACCAATCTCAAGCTGCCCGTCGTCTACATCGTCGAGGACAATGGCTACGCCATCTCCGTCCCGGTCGAAGTAAACACCGCCGGCGGCTCGATCTCGAAGCTCGTCTCGTCGTTCCCCGGCCTCTACATCCAGGAAGTCGACGGCTGCGACCTGCTCGCCTCGTACGACGTCATGCTCCGCGCAGTGCAGTACGCCCGTGAGCGCAAGGGACCGGCGCTCGTGCATGCGAAGGTCATTCGCCCGTACTCGCACTCGCTCTCCGACGACGAAGTGTTCTATCGTCCGCCCGAGGAGCGCGACGCCGACGCCGCGCGTGACCCGCTCACGACGTTCCCCGCGTGGCTCCAAGCGCAGGGCCATGCCACGGCCGACGAACTCCAGGCGCTCCGTGATGCGGTCGACGCGGAAATCCTCGCCGCCACCGACGACGCGCTCGCGCAGCCCATGCCGACGCCGGAGTCGGTGCCGTTCGGGGTGTACTCCCCCGACGTCGACCCGACCTCCGAACGCTTCGACACCGAAGACGATCCGCAGTACGAGGGCGGCCCCACCACCATGGTGGACCTGCTCAACGCCTGCATGCGCGACGAAATGGCGCGCGACGAACGCATTCTCGTCTTCGGCGAAGACGTCGCCGATGTCTCGCGCGAGCAGTACCTCGGCAAGGTCAAGGGCAAGGGCGGTGTGTTCAAGGTGACGCACGGCCTGCAGACCAAGTTCGGCAGCGCGCGCGTGTACAACTCGCCGCTCGCCGAAGCGAACATCGTGGGGCGCGCGATTGGCCTGGCGCATCGCGGCTTCAAGCCCGTCGTCGAAATTCAGTTCTTCGACTACATCTGGCCCGCGTTCATGCAGATCCGCGATGAACTGGCCACGATGCGCTGGCGCTCCAACAACGCGTTCAGCTCGCCGGTCGTCATTCGCACGACGTACGGCGGGTACATTCGCGGCGCCATCTACCACTCGCAAACGGGCGCGTCGCTGTTCACGCACAACCCCGGCCTGCGCGTGGTGTGCCCCAGCAACGCGCTCGACGCCAACGGCCTGCTCCGCACCGCGATTCGCTGCGAAGACCCGGTCATCTTCCTCGAGCACAAGCACTTGTACCGGCAGACGTACAACAAGGCGCAGTATCCGGGCCCGAACTTCATGATTCCGTTCGGCAAGGCCAACATTCTGCGCGCCGGCACCGATGTCACGCTCGTGACGTACGGCGCCACCGTGCAGCGTGCGCTCGTGGCCGCCAATCAGATCGCCGAAGAAGGCGGGCCGAGCGTGGAAGTCATCGACCTCCGCACGCTCGCGCCGTGGGACAAGGAAACGGTGTACGCGTCGGTGAAGAAGACCGGCCGCGTCATCATGGCCACCGAAGATTCACTCTCGTGGGGCTACGGCGCCGAAATCGCCGCCAGCATTGCCGACGAGTGCTTCGCGTGGCTCGATGCGCCGGTCAAGCGCATTGCGAGTCAGGATGTGTTCGTGGGCTACGCACCGAGCCTCGAAGATGCGACGCTGCCGCAGGTCGAGACGTTCCGCAACGCGTATCTGGATATCGTGAAGTTCTAAGCGGTTGACCCACGACTCAAACGTGAACCCAGAACTCATAACTGATCAGTTATGGGTTCTGGGTTTGTGTTTTGGGTTCGGGTTTCCCCTGAGCCCCATTGACTCCGGCCTATTTGTTCTACAACGTTATCCTATGTCCGAATCACTGCGCGGTACCTTCGAAACCACGTTGTTGGCCACCATGGCGACGCTCCCGCATGGCGTGTCGGGGCTCGACCTGCGGCGCGCCTTGGCGGAGCGTACGGGACGTACCCCCGCCGTTGG
>CANGXD010000152.1 GCA_947457545.1 Gemmatimonadaceae bacterium | reverse complement strand
GCGAAGACCGCGAGTGGCTGGGACGCCATTTCGCCGCAGACGCAGACGTCGATGCCATGCGCGGCCCCCGTGGTCTGCACCTGCGCCATGAGCCGAAGTACCGCCGGATGGAATGGCGTGTAGCGGGGGGCCAGGTTGGCGTTACCACGGTCGACGGCCAGCATGTACTGGACGAGATCGTTGGAGCCGATGCTGAAGAAGTCCACGTCGCGCGCGAAGGTATCGCAAGCCACAGCCGCTGCCGGCGTTTCGACCATGACGCCCAGCGGGACATCATCGCGGAACGGCACGCGCCGCGCTGCCAACTCCGTCACGCATTCGCTGATCAGTTGACGCGTCTCGCGCACTTCGTCGACGGTGACGACGAGTGGGAGCATGATGCGCAGATCGCCGTGCACGGCGGCACGCAGCAGCGCCCGCAGCTGCACCTTGAACAGTTCGCTTTCGTCGAGGCACATGCGAATGGCACGCCATCCGAGGAACGGATTGGCCTCGTGCGGAAAGCCACCGACGGGCAACTTGTCGCCGCCGACATCGTAGGTGCGAATGACGACCGTGCGCCCTTCGAACGCCTTCACGACGCGTGTATAGGCGCGGTACTGCTCGTCTTCGTCGGGCATGCTGGCGCGGCCCACGACGAGAAACTCGGTGCGCATGAGCCCGACGCCTTCCGCGCCGCTATTGGCGCCGTAGTCGGATTCTTCGGGGATGTCGACGTTGGCGCGCACGGTGACCCGCACGCCATCGCGTGTCACGGGCTCGCTCATGGCGAGTTCGCGCATCACATCGGCGCGACCTTCCTCTGCGGCAACGCGCTGACGCGCTTCGTCGACTTCGTGCTCGGATGGGGCGATGACCATCGTCCCTTCGGCACCGTCGAGAATCACGATTTCGCCGCCGTGGAGCGCCGTGAGCGCCTGCCGCAACCCGACGATCGCGGGCAGTCCGAGCGACCGCGCCAGAATGGCCACGTGCGCCGTCGCGGTGCCCGCTTCGGTGGCGATCGCCGCAATGCACTCACGGTCGAGCTGCATGGTGAGCGACGGCGTGAGATCGTGCGTGACGAGAATGGTGTTGCTGCCGCGCGGCACGTCGACCGGGTCGTGGTCAGGCAGGTCGAGCAGAATGGAGAGCACGCGGATGTGCACGTCGGTGAGATCACCGACTTTTTCGCGGAGCATGGGCGCACTGGAGCGCGCAAAGTGCTGCCGCCATTCCAGCAGGACGATGTCGAACGCCTTTTCCGCGCCGAGATTCTGCTTGATCAGGGCGATGGTACTGTTCGTCAGCTCGCCGTCGTCGAGGATGGAGAGCTGCACGTCGAAGATGGCCGCTTCTTCGGGGCCGGCCTGCGCTTCGGTGCGGGCACGCAGATGCCGCAGGCGCACGCGCGCCCGTTCAACAGCGTCGTGAAAGCGCGCGATTTCGGCCTCGATGGCGTTGTCGTCGACCAGACGATGACGCACTTCCGGCACCTCCCATCGCAGGAGGTGCACCGGACCCACGACGATTCCCGGCGAGGCAGGAATGCCGCGGAGGACCGATAGCACTCAGCTCTCTCCGAAGCGCGCGGCGACGAGCGCCGAGAGCGCCTCGAGCGCATCGTCGGCGTCCGGGCCGCTGGCCTTGAGCACGATCGTGGCGCCGTACTCGGCCGCCAGCATCATGACGCCCATGATGCTCTTGCCGTTGACCTCGAGGTCATCGCGCGAGATGGTGATGTCGCTCTTGAACTTGGACGCCGCTTTCACCATCTCGGCGGCCGGCCGGGCGTGCAGCCCATGTTTGTTCACGATTTGGACGGATCGTTCAGCCATTAACGGACCACCGAGTAGAGGACGAAGGCCGCAAGCAAGAGAAGGACGACACGCCACCCCTCGGCGCGGCCCTGCAATCGCACGAGGAGCACAGCCAACACGGGAGTCGCGACCGCGACCCCGAGTGGAATGGGAGACAACGGATTCTGACCACCGATGGCCCGGTGCACCGCGAGCGGGAGCGCCAGACCTCCGAGCACGGCCGATACCCGTCCAATGTAGCGGGGACCGTGCTGAAGTACCGGATGCCCGAGCGCGGTGGCGACGCGGAGGCCGTGATACCACCCGGCCCTGAGTCCCCAGTCGCGCAGGCCCAGGTGCCCGACGTTGTAGAGTACGAGAAATCCCGCCACGACACCAAGCGGTGACCAGCCGAAGCCAAAGAGCAGCAGCGCCACGAGGGAGCAGGCCGGCAACCATGCGGCCCATACGAGGCGGTCGCCCACGCTGCCCAACGGCCCGCAGAGGGCCGTCCGGAAGCGTTCGATGCGCGCCGGGGGCACGTGCTCCAGCTCGGCCCGGGCGAGTGCACCAATGGCCAGCGCCGCGAGGTACGGATGGGCATTGAAGTACACGGACTGACGGGCCAGTGCTTCGCGATACTGCAGACCGTCCACGCCGCCCGGCAACTGACGCAAGGCGGGCTCGACACAGAAGCCAACGCCATTTCCCACCAGGATCTCGTAATTCCACGATCCCTGAATGGCGAGGCAGCGCAGCAGCATCGAGAGCCGCAGCTGCGTCGTGAGAGGCGGCGCCGGTACGAGCGCGGGCACTGGCATGCTCACCGTTTCGGTGCGCAGTGCGGGGTTATTCAGGCCTGTTTCAGGCACCGGCCACCACCAGCAACGTGCCCACCGCGAGCGAAACCAGGAAAAGCCGACGTGTGCCACTGATGGCGTGGAAGTCTTTCCACACGGCGGACGCCGCGACGGCAGCCACACACGCAATGATGACCGCGCGCGATAGGTCTTCGCCCACGGTCCAGCGCGCGTTCACCAGTTCGGCGAGTGGACGCGCCAGGAGATACATGACGGTGCCGAGCAAGGCGCCGCGCAGGAGATCGGCGGTCATGCCGAAGACCTGCAGGCCGATGACGGTGCGGCGCGAGCCCGCGGCCAGCTGATCGAGGCGCGGGCGCGCAAAGCTGGCGATGAGCTGGCGATGCTTGACCATCGTCCAGCCGCCGGTCCACGCCGTGAGAATGCCCACCAGCACGGCGACCGCAAAGGCGCCGACGTCGGGGAACGACGATCCGGTGGCGCCGACCGCTGAGACGGCGCCGGCGACGACCGACGCACTCCCCCACTCGGGGTAGCGCGACGCACCGACGGGGAGAGACTCGAGGGCCAGGCATTCGAGCGCCGTGCCACACACGAGGCCCGCCTCGGGCGCTCCAAGGAACGCCCCACCCAACGTCGCCCCGACAATGGGGCGGGAAATCATGGCCTGCGGGAAGCTCACGACGTCGAGCCCCACCACGCCGGCGAGCAGCGCGATGGGAATGACCGACACGAGCCCCGTGAGGAGATCCATCAGGCGGTGGAGGACGACGTGAGCAGTTCGGCCAGTGGTACCGGGCGGGCGCCCGGGACGTCTTGGGCCGTCACGTCTACGCCCTGCGCAGCCATGTCTTTGAGGCCGTCTTCTTCGGCAGGCGTGAGAAAGACGTAGCGCAGTCGTCCGGTGCGTCCCGGCGCGTGATGGACACCACCGACGTTGACGGTGCGGACTTGTCCGTTCGACGCCGTCACGAGGCGCTGCATGGTCCCAATGTCGCCGACCAGCAGAATGCCGAGCGATGGCAGACGCTCGAACTCCGCGAGACGCTGCACCGCGTCGTCGACGGTGAGGAAGTGCACCGACATTTCCGGCGGCACGCCCATGCGGTACAGCTCCTGCTCCCACTCGCTGTTGGCCACATCGTCGTCGACGAGCACGATGAAGCCCAACTCGAGCGGTTGTCCCCATCCGACGACCACTTGGCCGTGGATGAGTCGATCATCAATGCGAAAGAGCGCGATGGGCATGCGAACGGATAGGAATCGCGGCGCGGCGACGGCGCTCAGGCGCCGTACACGACCATGGAGGCACGACCGCGCTCGAGTGCCGCCTGCACGGCGACCACCGGATCGGCATCGTCCTGCATGGCGAAATCGAGCAGCAGCGAAAGGTTGATGCCGGTGACGAGGAGCACCCCCGGGCGCTCGCGAATCATGCGGCGCACCGCCATGGTGCAACTGCCGGCGGGCAGATCGGTGAAGATCACCCGTGCGTGACTGACGTCAAGCGCTGAGGCGAGCGTCCCCTGAATATCGTCGAGGCACAGGCCGGTGTTGGAGACCGCGATGAATTGGTGGCCACGACCGGTGATCTGTTCGACCGCGGAAATGACGCCCGTGGCGAATGTGCCGTGACCGGCCACGATGGCGCGCACCGCAGTCTCCTGCTCTCCCGCGGATGACACTACTCGATATCCTCCTGCAAGTACCGCTGCACGTCGGACTTCCGGCGCATCTGGCCGATGAGTCGCTCGTTGAACGCGGTGGCGGTGTCGTATCCGCGATAATAGCGCAGGAGATGATTCATCGCGATCACTTCGGCAATGACCGTGATGTTTTTGCCGGGATTGAGGTGCACGGTGATCTTCGGGATCTCGACGCCAAGAATGTCGATGGTCTGCACATCGAGTCCGGTGCGGTCGACCTGTGCCTCGGCATCCCACTCTTCGAGCACTACGACGACTTCGAGCCGCTTCTGCTGCCGCACGGCGTGAATGCCGAAGATGGCCGGAATATCCAGCAGCCCTACGCCGCGGATTTCCATGAAGTGCCGCTGCAGTTCGTGTCCCTTGCCGATGAGCACGTCGTTGCCGCGGCGCGACACGAAGACGAGGTCATCGGCAACGAGCCGGTGTCCGCGCTCGACGAGGTCGAGCACGCATTCGGATTTGCCGATGCCGCTCTTGCCCGTGAAGAAGAGCCCGACGCCATACACGTCGGCTAGCGAGCCGTGCATGGTAGTGGTCGGTGCGAACTGATCGGCGAGGAAGGGTTTGATGAGCCGATAGAACTCTGCCGTTTTCAGACGCGAGCGGAGAATGGTCATCCCCGCGTCATCGGCGAGCCGGAGAAGCGGCTCCGGTGGCTCGAGCGCTTTGGTGATGAACGCACACGGAATGGGAAACCCGAAGAACTGTTCGAGATTCGTGGCGCGCTGCGCGGCGTCGAGCGACTGCAAGTAGGTGATCTCGGTTTCGCCGAGCACCTGAATGCGCTGGTACGGGAAGCGATTGATATAGCCGGCAAGGACGAGCCCCGGGCTTGACGCCTCGGGGCTCGTGATCTCACGATCGAGACCTGTTGCCGGGCCGAGCAGCTCCAATTCGAGCACATCCTTCATCTGCTCGTAGAGCATGCCAACGGTCAGGCGTTTACTCACCCGGTGCGATCTCCGTCGCGAGGACTTCTGCGGGAGCGACGCACGCTGGCCACTTGGCTTTCGAGTCGATGCACGGCGGTACTGAGCGCGGGCGCAAAATCGCGGGCGTCAGCCACGGCGAAGAGTTCTCGATGTCGGGTTCCGCGCAGCACGATTTCGACACGACGGGTGCGACCGTCGCCGACGAATCGTACGATGGCATTGGCGACGTGGTGCAATCGCGTCGCAATGCGGCGGATGGCCGATTCGGCCTGGGCCCGAAGTGACTCGCTCACTTCGGCGTGGTGCGCGTGCAGGATGATCTCCATCAGCGACCTTCCTCCCTTCCCACCACCTCACGGAGGTGGGCTTCTGTCTCTTTCGCGGCGTTCGCCCAGGTAAAGCCCTCGGCGAAGCGTCGTGCATTGGCCCCCAGGTGTTCGACGAGCGTCCGCTCGCCGCTGAGGCGTCGCATGCAGCCAGCCATGGCAGCCACGTCTCCGTGTGTCACGAGAAACCCAGTTTCGCCGTGCTTCACGGACTCGCGAATTCCCGGAGAGTTCGACGCAATCACCGGAGTTCCGCTCGCTGCTGCCTCCAGGTTCGTAATCCCCCACCCCTCCTTTGGTGATGCGAAAACGGTCGCCCATGCTCGTCGTAGCAGAGCGCACTTCTCAGTCTCGTCAATACGTCCTAAAAACCGTACCCTCGAGGTGACCCCCAAGGTTCCCGCCAACTGCTCGAGTTCGCCACGAAATTCGCCGGCCCCGGCAATTTCGAGGGTCGCCTCCGGCACCTCGCAGGCGGCGAACGCCCGAAGCACCAGATCTACGCCTTTATACTTCTTCAAGCGACCCAGATATGCAAATACGGGACGATCCGCCCTAAAGGAGGGATCGGGCGTGTATTGCGTGGAATCGATCCCTGGGAAAATGACGCGTATCCGGTCCGCCGCGATACCACGCGTTACCAGATCCTCCTTGGTGCTTTCGCTGATCGCCTCGAAGGCGTGTCCCCGGTAGAACCACGGGAGGGGCTTTTCCGACAGCCAGACGGCGGTGGCCAGCGGCGCGGCGAGCTCCTGGAACGCCGTTCCCCCGAAGAGGTGCGGCACCAGCCCGACGAGCTTGGGGGCGCGCCAGGTGGGGGTGAAGAGGGGCACCTTGTTGATGTCTTCGACGAGGACGTCGAAGCCGCGCTGCACGAGGTGGGTGTGCCAGTAGCGGCGCGCCAGGAACGGGAAGGTCTGCCGCGTTCCGACGCGGTGTACTTCGATGCCGTCGAGTGTGGCGCGCGGCGGGCACCCGGGCCACCCGCCGCAGAGGAGCACGACCTCGTGCCCCATCGCGGCGAGCCGTCCGAAAATCTCGTGCAGATGGATCTCGGCGCCGCCCGCCAGCGGATTGTCGCGGCACTGCCAGTTGACGACGGCAATGCGCAACGGCGTCACAGCTTGCCGAGCTTGCGCGCGTACGCGTCGAGCACGCCGTTCACGAAGCGCGCGCTCCGCTCGGTGCCATACCGTTCGGCAAGGTGCACCGCTTCCTGCAGCACGACCTTCACCGGCGTTTCGTCGCGTGCCATTTCGGCGGCGGCCAGGCGCAGCACACAGCGCTCGATGACTCCGAGCCGCTCGAGACGCCAGTTGTTGGTCACTTCGGCCAGCGCGGCATCGAGCGCCGCCACGTTGTCGGCCACGGTCGCCACGAGACGCGACGCGAATGCCCGCTCTTCGGGGACGACTGCGAGGTCGTCGAACACCGTGGTGGCGATGCGACGCAACTGCGCCTGATCACGCACGTCGGCGGCGTACAGCGCCTGCAACGCCCGGGCGCGCCCACGCGTCTCCATGCGCTCCGCTTTCGTGGTCGGCTTTCCGCGCGTGCGCTTGCCGGTTTTGGGGAGCAGCGGTTCCTGCGAAGGGCCATCCCAAAACGTGTCGTCGCGAAGATTGCTCACGCGTCATCCTCGCCGAAGTTGTCGCCGGCAAAGGCGCGATCGAACACGTCGAGCACTTCGAGCGCGGCGAGCGCCGCGTCGATGCCCTTGTTGCCATGCGCACCACCGGCCCGTTCTTCCGCCTGCTCGATGGTATCGGTGGTGAGCAGTCCCAGCGTGACCGGCACTTCGAAATCGCGCGACGCCTCCATGAGCCCCCGCGAGGTTTCGCCCGCGACGAACTCGAAGTGCGGCGTGCCGCCTCGAATGACGGCGCCAACCACGACGGCCGCGTCGTACTTGCCCGATGACAACGCGCGACGCACGGCGACCGGCAACTCCCACGCGCCCGGCACCCAGAGCACATCGATGTCGTCGAAGGCGACGCCCTTGCCCACGAGCGTCGTCACCGCGCCCTCCGCGAGGGGGACGGTGATGCTTTCGTTGAAACGGCTCGCAACGACGACGATACGACGTCCTTCGCCGCGCGGTTCTCCAGTGAACTCGGCCACGTTGATCTCAGACGGCGAAGAGGTGTCCAAGCTTGGTGCGCTTGGTTTCAAGATAGGTAGCGTTCTCACTCGTCGACGGCGCCTCGATGCGCACACGATCCTTGAGCACGAGACCGTAGCCGTCGAGCCCCACGAGCTTGCGCGGGTTATTGGTCAGAATGCGAATGGAGCGGACGCCGAGATCGAGCAGGATCTGGGCACCGATGCCATAGTTGCGAAGGTCGGGCTTGAAGCCGAGTTGTTCGTTGGCTTCGACGGTATCGGCGCCGGTGTCCTGCAGTTCGTACGCCTTGATCTTGTTGAGCAGCCCGATGCCGCGGCCTTCCTGATCGAGATACACGATGACGCCACGCCCTTCGGCCTGGATCATCTGCATGGCTTTCTCGAGCTGCCAGCCGCAGTCGCAGCGACGCGAGTGGAACACGTCGCCAGTCAGGCACTTGCTGTGCATGCGCACGAGCACGTCTTCGCCGTTGGTCACGTCGCCGTATGCGATGGCAATGTGTTCACGATGATCGACGTCGTTCTTGTAGCCGACGATGCGCCAGTCCCCGTAATCGGTGGGGAGGCGCGCATCGGCCATGCGGTGCACGAGCCGCTCGTTCTGCAACCGGTACGCCACCAGCTGCGCGATGGTGATGAAGGTGATGCCGTGCTCGCGCGCGAACACTTCGAGCTGCGGACGACGCGACGTGGTGCCGTCCTTGTTGAGGATCTCGCAGATCACGCCAGCTGGCTGCAAGCCGGCGAGCCGCGCGAGATCGACCGCCGCTTCGGTGTGGCCCACGCGCTGCAGGACGCCGCCATTGCGCGCACGGAGCGGATGAATGTGCCCGGGCACGCGCAGGTCGGCACGCGTGGCACCGGGCGAGACGGCCACGCGAATGGTGGTGGCGCGATCACTCGCACTGATGCCGGTGGAGACGCCGTACTTGGCCGCCGCATCGATGCTCACCGTGAAGGCGGTGGACATGGCCTCGGTGTTGTGATCGACCTGCATTTCGAGTCCCAGCCGGTCGGCGAGCTCGTTCGTCATGGAGAGACAAATCATGCCCTTGGCTTCGAGCATGAAGTTCACCATTTCGGGGGTGACGAGTTCGGCCGCGCAGACGAGATCTCCCTCGTTTTCGCGATCTTCGTCATCGGCCACCACCACGAACTTTCCGGCGGCGATATCGGCCAGCGCCTGGGCGACGGTCCCGAAGACACCGTCGGTGTCCTCGGTGTGCGGCGCGTTGTCGTCGGGCGCGGTTGCGTTGTCCTGCGTCATACCTTCAACTCCGTCAGTGCAGCCGCCAGCGACGGCGCGCCCGTTGCGCGCAGATATGGCGTCAGCAGTCGTTCGATGTGCTTGGCCAGCACATCGGCTTCCACGTGCACCGCCGCGCCGGCCGCGAGCAGCCCGAGCGTGGTGTGGCGCCGTGTGTATTCGATAATGGAGAGCTGCACCCCGGTGGGGAGCAACTCGTTCACGGTGAGGCTCACGCCGTTGATCGTGATGGAGCCCTTGTCGACCAGCAGCGGTCGCATGGCGACCGGCAGTTCGACGTCGATGAGCCAGGCGTCGCCCTGATCACGGGTGTCGAGCACGTGCCCAAGTCCGTCGACGTGTCCGAGCACCAGATGGCCACCGAGCCGATCGCCGAGGCGCATGGCGCGCTCGAGATTCACCTGCCCGTCGGCGACCCAGTCGCCGATGGTGGTGCGGCCAAGCGTCGTGGTGATCGCGGCGACAGTGAACCACCCTTGGCCGTCGGCACGTACCCCATGCTCGCGCACCGTGAGACAGGCCCCGTTCACGGCGATGCTCTCGCCGTCAGTGAGGTCGGTATACCGGCTGGCAATGCGCAGTTCGCGCCCGGCCGGTGTGTCGGCG
>CANGXD010000151.1 GCA_947457545.1 Gemmatimonadaceae bacterium | reverse complement strand
GATGGAGGTCGACTTCGTCGTGGCACTACGCAGCAAGGCACTCATGTCCTGAATGGACTGCGTGACGTCTGCCGCTTCGATGACGTATCGCCCCTTGCCGGCATAGGCCAGCAGCTGGCGGGTGAGTTCGGCGGCACGCTGCGCCGCGGACTCCACTTCGTTGAGGCATTCCCGCGCGACGGCGTTCCCCTCCATTTCGAGGAGGGCGAGCGAGGCGTTCCCCAGAATGCCTACCAGCAGGTTGTTGAAGTCGTGCGCAATGCCGCCGGCGAGCACACCGAGCGACTCGAGCTTTTGTGCCTGCTGCATCTGCGCATCGAGACGCTGCCGTGCTTCATCGGCGGCCATCTGTTCTGTCGTATCGAGCGACGTGCCAACGACGCGCGCCGGACGTCCGGATTCATCGCGCACCAGCATGATGCTGGTGAAGAGGTGACGCACGGCGCCGTCGGCGCGACGGATGCGATGGTGGAGCGTTTGGGTTTCGCCGGTTTCGATGGCGCGACGCCATGCGGAACGCATCGCGTCGGAGTCTTCGGGGTGTACGAAGTTGAGCCGCGGTTCGCGGCGAATGCGCGCCTGGTCGAAGGTGGCCGGATCGAGCCCGCAAATGCGGATGAGCTGATCGGACCAATGCGCTTCACCGGTGCGTAGGTCGCGATAGAAGCTGCCGATGTTGGCGGCTTCCTGCGCGAGTCGCAACGTTTCTTCGCTTTCGCAGAGACGATCGGTATTGCGCCGTTGCTCGGTGACGTCTTCGAGCACGGCAATGACGCCACCGTCGGAGGGGTACGCGTACACGGACTGCCAGCGGTCGTATTCATGATCGTGGCGTTCGAAGCGTGCGGGTTCGCCCGTGAGAAGCACGCGTTCGTACGCCTGCTGAAAAATCGATCCGCGCAATGCCGGATACGCGTCCCACACGTTCTGCCCAATAAGCGTGTCGCGGTCGACGTTGGCGTACACCGTCGTCGCCTTGTTCACGAATCGCACACGGAACTGTGCATCGAGCACGAGCTTCGGGTTGGGACTCAGCTCGAGGATCGCGATCTGCTCCGGCGACAGCGGCCGGAACGGCGGCAGCTCCGCCGGCGATGAGGCGCTCATTGAACCATCGGTCATGACATACTCAGCAGGAATACCACGGTGCGGGTACCGCACGTGGCGATGTCGTTCTGGTCTGCGTCCATCATCGGACATCTGACCATTTCCGGCGTGACACGGCACAAAAGTACGAAGCACCTGGCGCCGGCGCCAAGCGAAGGCGCGGTGAAGATGTGCTCACGCAAAAGGGTGCAGCCCAGCGGCTGCACCCTTTTGTGGAATCTTCGTCACACGGGACGCTCTAGTGCATCAGAATTCGATCTGCGTTCCCAGCTCCACCACGCGGTTGGGCGGAATGCAGAAGAACTCCGTTGCCGAGCGGGCGTTGCGTGACATGATCGCGAAAATGACTTTGCGCCACCGTGGAAGCGTAATCTTGTCGCCCGGTCTGGGACCAACCGGAATGAGACGTTCACGCCCCAGGAAGTAGCTCGTTTCCATAGGCTTGCACCGAATGCCCATCTGGTCGACCACCTCGAGCACGTTCGGCACGTTGGGCGTCTGCATGAAGCCGTACGACGCCACCACCCGCCAGAAACCGTGTCCCAGCGAGGTCACGCGAACCCGTTCGCTCGCATTGGTCTCGGGAATGTCGGCCGTCTTCACCGAGACGAGCAGCACGCGTTCGTGCAGCACCTTGTTGTGCTTGAGATGGTGCAGCAGCACCGGCGGAACGCCGTCGTCGGTACCGGTCATGAAGACCGCAGTACCTGCTACCCGGTGCACCTTCGACTTCTCGACGCCATCGAGAAAGAGCGAAATGGGCATGGTGCCATCGGCGAGGCGATCCATGAGCAGGCGTCGTCCGCGCTTCCAGGTGAGCATGAGCAGGAACAGCACGATGCCGAGCGCCATAGGGACCCATCCGCCGTGCAACAGCTTCACAAGGTTGGCGCCGAAGAAGAACAGGTCGACCGTGACAAACACACTTGCTAGACATGCGGCCTTCCACGCTTCCCAGCGGAAACGCAACCGAAGGACCATGTAGAACAGGATACTCGTGATGAGCATCGTGCCCGTGACCGCAATCCCGTAAGCCGCGCCCAACGCCGACGTATTCTTGAAGCCCACCACGACAAAGAGGCAGCCCACGGCGATGAACCAGTTCACCTCGGGGATGTAGATCTGTCCCTCTTCCTGGACGGACGTATGGCGAATCTCCATGCGGGGGATAAAGCCGAGCGCGATACCCTGTCGCGTGGTGGAGAACGCCCCGGAAATCATCGCCTGCGAGGCCACCACGGCGGCTAGCGTGGAGATGATGAGCAGGGGCACCAGGAACCAGTCCGGCGCGAGCAAGAAGAACGGATTCTTCGACGCGGCCGGGTTTTCGAGCAGGAGTGCGCCCTGACCGAAGTAGTTCAGGAGCAGCGATGGAAACACCAGCAGCACCCACGCATACCGGATGGGCTTGCGGCCGAAGTGTCCCATGTCGGCATACAGCGCCTCACCGCCCGTAATCACGAGCACCACCGATCCGAGCACAAAAAACGCCATCGAGCCGTGCTCGCGCACGAAGTCGACAGCGTAGAGCGGGTTCACGGCGGCAAGGATCGAGGGCTGCTGTACAATTTCGACGGCGCCCAACACCGCGATGGTGACGAACCAGACAAGCGTGAGCGGTCCGAACGCTTTGCCTACCAGATCGGTGCCGAAGCGCTGCACACCAAAGAGCGTGGCAAGAATGACGACGGTAATGGGTACGATATACGCCTTGAGCGACGGTACCGCATACTCCAGCCCCTCCATGGCGCCCAACACCGACATGGCCGGCGTAATGATGCCGTCGCCATACAGCAGCGCGGTGCCGAAGAGCGCCAGCGCGACGAAGACGCCGCCCTTGGTAAAGCTCTGTGGGGTCCCGCGGGGGAAGATGAGCGCCAGCAGCGCGAACTGGCCGCCTTCGCCGCGGTTATCCGCACGCAGAATGAAGCTCACGTACTTCACGCTGATGACCAGCGTCAATGCCCACACGATCAGCGACAAGATGCCGAAGACGTTGCCGCGCGTCGGCTCGATGCCGTACATCTCGCCGAAGATTTCCTTGACGGAGTACAGAGGGCTGGTGCCGATGTCACCGTACACCACGCCGAGCGCGGTGAGCGTCAGAATCGCCAGCCGTTTGCCGGTGGGATTCGTGTCCCTCTGATGTCCCCCTGCGTGGGACTGCACCGGAAACATCCCGGTGTTGGCGTGCATCTCATCGCCAGGTCTGGCGTCGGCCGCGCTGATCTGACTCGAAGTCGCCGCCGGACCGGTAGGGTGCCGGAGCGGCTCGTCGGCCGTAGAGGGCGGCTCTTCAGCCGCCTGTGGCTCAGCGCTACTATGGGGATCGGACTCGGCGTCTGATGCCGGGACCGGAGGTTTCGGTTCGTCTGACATAGAGTTGTTACGGGAAGTAGAAATCTACATCAGGGACGAATCAAAACGCACAAGGGCCTGCCCTTCCCGTTCACCTGGCGCCTGGACGCCGTCACATGATCGGTTCATCGCTGTATCTGCTCGCCACGGTGGGCATGGTTGCTGTATCCGGTGTTTCGGCGGACAGTCTCAAGGCTGTGCGGCGCGACAGCCTCCGCCTGCCGAGCGACACCAGCCTCTCCCTTTCGGTCGGCGGTTTTCTCGATACGTACGTAGCGTACGACATGGGTCGCCCGCGGACGTTGGACAGGGCGTACACGACGCAGCCGGCGCGCCACAATGAGTTCAACGTCAATCTGGCGTTCGTGGAGCTCGGGCTGAGCGGCCCCCGGGTGCGCGGGCGGCTGGCCCTGCAGGCCGGGACATCGGTGCAGGCCAACTATGCGGGTGAACCCCGCTTGGGGAGTGTCAGCGGCCCCGACGTGGGGCGCATGCTGCAGGAGGCGTACGTTGGCTACGAACTGCGCCCCGGTCTGTGGATCGATGGCGGCGTGTTCTTCTCGAATGCCGGCATGGAGGGGTGGGTCTCACGCGACAACCCCATCTACACCCGCTCACTCGTGGCCGATTACTCCCCGTACTACTCCTCGGGGGTCCGTGCCACCTGGCAGGCCACGCCCAAGCTGACCGCCCGCGTCGATATCGTGAACGGCTGGCAGGTCATTTCCGAAAGCAACGAGGACAAAACGCTCGGTGCGCGACTCGATTACGCGCTGACCCCCGTGACCAGCCTCAGCTGGTACGGCCTGGCGGGAAATGAGGCCGGCGCGCGATTGCGCTTGTTCAATGGGATCGGCCTCAAAACCAAAGTGGGCGCACGGGTCGAACTGATGGCGCAGGCCGATGTCGGCTCACAGGAGGCCGCCGATTCTACGGGCGCTGCGGGCCAGTCATCGTCCTGGTACGGTGCCATGCTCATTGCACGGGTCACAGTGGCGCCGGCCGTCGCACTTACTGGCCGAGTGGAACGGTACAACGACCAGGATCAAGTGCTGATCACCACCGGGACCGCCAACGGGTTGCGGGCCAACGGCGCATCGGTCGGGATCGATGTCCGACCTGCGCCGCGATTGCTCTGGCGAAGCGAAGCGCGTGTGCTTGCCGGCGAAGCGGCCATCTTTCCGGATCGCAATGCCACCGCCGGCCTGTCCACGCGCAACGCGGTTGTCGTGACATCGCTCGCGGTCACATTCTGAGCGGTCGCCAAACCGCCGTTCCCCCGCTCCTGCCGTCTAAAACCCTGCCGACTGCCGTCTCGGCGTGATCCCGCCGCATCGCGCCGAGACCGCAGACGGCAGCCACACAGATGGCAGGCGCGCAGGAACTGCGGAGTCTTTACAGCTCTCTTCCTAGCAATGCGCTCAACTGCGCCCGCGCGATGCGCCCGTCGAAGCGGGCTTGAATGAGCGCCTGACGCGCCTGATTGAGCTGCGTCTGCGACGTGAGCAAATCCAGCAACGTGCTCGCCCCCAGCGCATACCGCTGCTGCTGCACCCGGAGATCTTCTTCGGCGGCGGCAATGGCGGCCTGCTGCACCTGCACCCGCGCCTGCGCGTTGTTGAGCGCCCGCAGCTGCTGCGTGAGGACCTGCCGCGAACCCAGACGGGCATCGCGTAGCTGCGCTTCAGCGTTCCGGGCGGCCACGTCGGTCTGAATGCTCTGCTGCTCGCGCGCGAGTCCGTTGAACAGCGGATAGCTGAAATTGAAGTTCAGCTGCTGGCGGTTGGGGTTGCCGCCTGAAAAGAGCCACAGATCGCTACTCGAAAACTTCGCGCTCGTCTGCGTATACGAGTAGTTGTACGACATGGTGAGCGACGGCAGATACGACGACTTCTGCGCCCGCCGGCTTGCGCGGGCGGCCATGAGGTTCGCTTCTGCCTGCATGACGCTCGGGCTCCGGCCTATGAGCTGTTCGAGCTCCTGTTCCGTGGGGAGTTCGCCGAGCAGGTCGCCGGTGCTGTCGTCTGCCGCAGGTGTGACGACCGTCTGCGAGCCAATGACCCGCGTGAGCGCGGCGTTGGCGACCCGCAGATCGTTCTGGGCGGTCAGCACGGCCAGCTGTGCGTTGCCAAGCTGAATGGCGGAACGCAGTGAGTCGGACTTGGTGGCCACACCGGCGACAAAGCGCGCCGTGGAGGCCTTGAGCTGCTGGTCGGCCTGCTCGAGCTGCGCCTTGGCCGCGGCTTCGCTCTCACGCGCGGCGACGGCCGCATAGAACTGCTGCTTGGTTTGCAGCGCGGCGTCGAAGCGTGCCTGAATGGTGGCGGCATCGGCGGCATCGGCGGTCGCACGGCTGCGCGAGAGCTCGTTCCAGCGCTGGTTGCCGTCGAACAGCTGCACGGCCGCGACCAGCCCGTTGTTGTAGTTCCACGGGTCGCCGCGGAGCGGCACGAGGGTACCCTGGAAGAACTGCACGCCTTGCGACCGGGCGCTGCCGGCGTTGAGCGTCAGCGACGGGATATACGCCGCCAGCGCCGACCGACCGGCCGCTGCCGCATTGCGCTCGAGGCCGCGCGCAGCCACCACCGCCGGCGCGTTCTGCTGCGCCTGTTCGATGGCCTCACGCAGCCGGATGGGGCGGGCCTCTTCGTCGCCGCGCATCTGCGCATCGCGCGTCTGCGCGTCTCGCGCCTGCGCCTCCGACGACAACGGGGCGGCCACCAGGACCGCCCCCATCACTGCTACGGCACACCGCGACAGCACACCACACTTCAGTCGAAACATCGTACTGGTTACCTGGGGGTCCCGCGCGCCTTCGCTGCACTGTCGGCCATGCGCTGGTTACGCTCGATGAGCTTGCGGAAAGTTTCCTGCTGCGTCTCGTCGAGACGCGCCAGCATGAGCACCCGCGCACTGTCGCGCACGGAATCGAGCGCCGGACGAACCGCCGACATGATTTCCCGCGAGCGTGCACGACGCCACTCCCACGCGGAGTCGAGCGCGACGGCCTGTTCGGGAGACAGCTTGAGCTCGCGCGCGAGTTCTTCACGCACGGACTTGTCGTCGTTCAGCATGACGACGGGCTTGCTCACCACGCGCCCAGCGGCAAACCCCAGCGCACTGCCGGTGAGCAGAGCGCCGAGGAGAAACATCAGGGCGAGCGATTTCGGACGGGGAGTGGTCGACACGAAGCGCTCGGTCAGTAGTCGAGCGGATTCAGATACCGCTCAGGCGAATCGGGCGAGAGATGGCGACGGCCACCCGTGAGGGTCGTCCCCTCGATCGGCAGCGGCATCGCACTCTCCACCGCCGCCCGCGCGGCCAATTCGCGCGCCGTGGCGCTCGCCTGCTTGTCGCTCACGAACGTCGCGCCGGCCGCGAGCAGCGCCAGCGTGGCCGCGATCATGCCCATCGCGCGCACGTCGGCTCCACGCAACTCGGCAAAGCCGCTCCACCACGACGGGCGCAGTTCGCGGACCACACCGCTCGTGGCCGCCGAAATGCGCTGCATGATGTTCTGCTCCAGCCCTTCCCAATACGCTTCGCCTCGCGGCGCCGCATAGTGCGCCGACAGACTCGCGGTCACCTGAGGATCCGCGCCCGGGCTCCGCCCCTCGTCGTTCCGTGTGACAGTCATGATTCACTCCGAAGATTGCTCAACTGGCGCCGTAGATGCGCCCGAGCATGATGCAGGTCCGACCGGGCCGTACCCTCGGGAATTCCGAGAAGGGCGCCGATCTCGGCGTGCTTGTATCCCTCGACGTCGTGCAACACGATCACTGCGCGTTGCCGTTCGCCGAGCGTATCCAACGCGAGCGCAAGACGCGCTCGAAGTTCATCCGATTCAGCCGGGTCCTTGTGTGGACTCGACAGCGTTTCCGGTAACTCATCTGCATCGCGCACCTTGCGACGGCGGGCGATGTCCAACGCAGCGTTGGCTACGATGCGGTGTAGCCATGCCCCAAACGCTTGTTCGGGGCGAAACCGCTCCAACGCGCGAAACGCATGCAGAAATCCTTCCTGCACCGCATCCTCGGCATCGTCATGTGACAGGACGATTGCGCGGGCTACGGCGTAAGCGCGCCGCTGGTGACGGCGAACCAACCCGGCGAACGCCGCGTTGTCCCCCGCCTGAGCCGCGAGCACCAGCTCCCGCTCTTCCAATGCCTCAGCCGACAGAGGTCTGTCAGGACCCATGCGGACCGCACCCCGGTCGGGTGCGAAGAATGGCGTTGGAAGGGAGATGGCAGTCACGTGATCGGGTGGGTTCACCCGAATTACGCATCGGTCGAAATCGCCGTTGAAGTCGGGGCCGTCGGGGGCACTCCGCCCAGCCCGAGCGCCTCGGCATTGTCCTGCATGGCCAACAGCACGACCCCGATATGCTCGTCCAGAGGAACACCCAAGGCCTCTGCGCCCTGGATGATGTCGTCCCGGTTGACCCCACGGGCGAAGGCCTTGTCCTTCATTTTCTTCCGCACCCCGGCCACATCCACGTCCCGGACAGCCTTGGAGGGCTTCACCAGCGCGGAGGCGGTGATGAGACCGGTCAGCTCGTCGACGGCAAAGAGCGCCTTGGCCATGAGCGTCTCGCGAGCCACCCCGGTGTAGTGCGCATGTCCCATGACCGCATCGCAGATCTCCTCGGGCCAGCCGAGCGACCGCAGGTGCCGCACCCCTTCCGCCGGATGCTCCGCGTCCGCCGCCTGCGCGTCGTTCGGGAAGCGCTCGTAGTCGAAATCGTGGATGAGCCCGGCCACGCCCCACGCCTCTTCGTCCTGCGCCAGCCGTTTGGCATACGCGCGCATGGCCGTTTCCACCGACAGCATGTGCTTGCGGAGCGATTCGGACTGCGTCCACTCGTACACGAGGGACAAGGCGGCTTCACGGGTAGGCATGCTGCATTCTGGTGGAAGGAACCGGCGGACGGAAGGACCGCCTTGGACTGCGGTTTGGGATTACTACGGTAGGGGAACTACGCGAGGGGAAAAACGCGAGGGGAACTACGGGAGGGGAACTACGGGAGGGCGACCACGACCCCGTGACCACGACCCCGCGACAAAGCCCTCGACCCCGACCGCCGCCGGTTGTGGTCGGGGTCGGGGGTCGCGTCACGGGGTCGGGGCCCCCGTCGTCGCCCTCCCGTCGTTCCCCTCCCGTTTTTCCCCTCGCGTAGTTCCCCTCGCGTAGTTCCCCTACCGTAGTAATCCCAAACCGCAGTTCAATGGGCGTCCAGCTTGAGCGGCACCGATCTGCCCGTGCGCCACAGCAGCAGCAGCGGCAGCGCGCACACCAGCAGCGTGCCCGAGATCAGGTAAATGCGTGAGAACGCCATGACACTCGCCTGCGCGCCGATCTGGCGGTCGAGAATCGTCAGCGCCTGCATCTTGGCCGTCACTGGGTCGAAGCCACGCGCCATCAGGCCGCGCGTGAGACCGCCAAGTCGTTCCATGGTGGCCGGGTCGTAGCTGCCCACGTGTTCGGTGAGCAGCGCCTTGTCCACCTTGGTCTGGTGCGACAGCATCGTGGCCATGATGGCGATCCCCAGGGAGCCGCCGAGCTGGCGCATGAGATTGAACATGCCCGTGCCCTGTCCGAGCTTCTCCATGGGCAGCCCCGCCATGCTGGCCCCCGTGAGCGGCACGAAGAGCAGGCCGAGTCCGACGCCGCGCAGAATGAGCGGCCAGAACATGTCCTCTTGGCCCGCATCGAGTGTGAGCTGCGACAGCAGATACATGGCGGCCAGGAAGAGCAGGGCGCCGATGACGATGAGCGGCCGCGCGTCGATCTTCGCGCCGGCGCGTCCCATGACGCCCATGGTCACGGCGCTGGCAATCGCGCCCGGCAGAATCACCATGCCCGTCTGCTGCGCTGTGTAACCGTGCAGGGATTGGAGAAACACCGGCAACACGAACACCGAGCCGTAGAGCGCGAGCCCGAGGAAGGCCGCGAAGGCAACGCCCGGTGCCAACTGTCGCGACTTGAGCACGCGGAAATCGATGACCGGTTCGTCGATCGTGAGTTCGCGCCACACCAGCAGAATACCGGACACCACGGAAGTGATCGCGAGCGTGGTCACGAAGCGCGATTCGAACCAGTCGAAGCGCTCACCGCGCTCGAGCATCCACTGCAGCGATCCCACCGT
>CANGXD010000150.1 GCA_947457545.1 Gemmatimonadaceae bacterium | reverse complement strand
TCAGGCGCAGGCCTACAACTACCCCTCCATGCAGACGCCGCGGGCCAGCACCCGCGACTACACGGCCGCCATCGTCGGGGGCGCCGGTACGTCGTTCGTCTTCCAATGGCGCGAAGGGGCTGGCAAGGGGCTCCACTGGCAGCTCGACGGCGGCTTCGCCGACCCCAAGGGCGGCGTCGACCCGCTGTTGTTCGTGGGCGGTGGACTGGGCAAGGAGCTCACGCGTGCCACCAATGACCAGCCGCTCGACGTGCTCTTCACCGCTGGTGTCGGTGCCGCCATCGGTGGGAACCGCACCGCCTTCCGCGTGCCGCTTGGCGTGAGCGTGGGGCATACGTTCGAGCTCGATCAGAACATGTCCCTCACCCCGTTCGTGCATCCGCGGCTCTCCATCGACGCCTGCGGCAGCTGCGGCGCCGACAAGGATTCGCGCACCAACCTCAGCGCCAACTTCGATGTCGGCGGCCACTGGAAAGTGAACCGCCAGTTCGGCGTCCGCGTGTCCGCCTCGTTCAGCGGGTCGGACCTGGTCGGCTCCGACGAAACCCTCGCCATCGGCTTCAACTGGACGCCGGCAGGGTTGGTGCGCAGGTAGTTCCTGCGCGCCTGCCATCTGTTGTTTCTGCCGTCCGCCGTCTCGGCGCGGCCCTGCGGCATCGCGCCGAGACTGCAGACCGCAGGGTTTTAGACGGCAGGGGCGGAGGAACCGCCGTCGCCCTGCGCGCCTGCAGTCTTTGTGGCTGCCGTCTGCAAGACTCGGCGCGATGTGGCGGCATCACGCCGAGAAGGCAGACGGCAGGGATTTAGACGGCAGGGGCGGAGGAACCGCCGTCGCCCTGTGCGCCTGCATTCTGTGTGGCTGCCGTCTGCGAGACTCGGCGCGATGTGGCGGCATCACGCCGAGAAGGCAGACGGCAGGGATTTAGACGGCAGGCGCGGAGGGGACGCTATTAACTTCCGCCCCCATGACGTCCGTCCTCGGAATTTCCGCCTTTTTTCACGATAGCGCCGCCTGCCTGGTGCAGGATGGCGTCATCGTGGCCGCGGCCTCCGAGGAACGATTCTCCCGTCGCAAGGGAGACGCGGCGTTCCCGGCGCAGGCCGCGGCGTGGTGCCTCGAGCAAGGCGGGCTCACCGCCAGTGCGCTCGACGCGGTGGCGTTCTACGAGAAGCCCATCCTGCATCTCGACCGCCTCTTCGAGAGCTGGTTGGAGACCGCGCCGCGTGGGTGGCGCGCCTTCCTCAAAGGCGGCCCCCTGTGGGCCCGCGACAAAATCGATCTCGACGGCGCGATTCGCCGGGGATTGAACGGCTACACCGGCAAACTCCTCTGGTGCGAACATCATGAGTCGCACGCGGCGAGTGCGTTCTTCCCCTCGCCATTTGCCGAGGCGGCCGTGCTCACCATTGATGGCGTGGGCGAATGGGCAACCGCCACCATGGGGATGGGCAGTGGCGCGTCGCTCCGCCTCACCCACGAACTTCGCTATCCCGATTCACTCGGACTCCTGTACTCCGCGTGTACGTATCACGCCGGATTCCGCGTGAACTCCGGCGAGTACAAGCTCATGGGGCTCGCGCCGTTCGGCACGCCGCGGTATCTCGACGTCATGCTGCGCGATCTCGTCGATCTGCGCGACGATGGTTCGTTCCGGCTACACCGCGCCCCGTTCGGCTTCGTCGATGGGCTGCGCATGACCACGGCGCGCTTCGACGAATTGTTCGATGGGCCGCCGCGCGTGCCCGAGTCGCCCATCACGCAACGCGACATGGATCTCGCGGCGTCGGTGCAGCAGCTGACACAAATGATCGTGCAGCGCATGGTGCGCTCGGTGGTACGCGAGACCGGCGTGCGCGATCTGTGCATGGCTGGTGGTGTCGCGCTCAACGCGGTCGCGAACGGTACACTTAAGCGCGAGAAGCTCATCGACCGCTTATGGGTGCAGCCGGCCGCAGGCGACGCCGGCGGTGCGCTCGGCGCTGCACTGCTGGCATGGCATCGGTACTTCGGTGGTGCGCGTCATCGCGACAGTAATGACACGGCGCTGCACGACACGATGCACGGCGCGCTGCTCGGCCCTTCGTTCTCTGACGACGTTATCGCCGCCGATTTGGCGGCGCAGGGAGCCGTCGTCGAAACGCTCGGGCGAGACGGCGTGGTGCAGCGGACAGCCGAATGTCTCGCGACAGGCGGAATTGTCGGGTGGTTCGATGGGCGCATGGAGTTCGGGCCGCGTGCACTCGGGGCCCGGTCCATTCTGGCCGACCCGCGCAAGAACGACATGCAGGAGCGGCTCAACGCGCACATCAAGTTGCGCGAAAACTTCCGTCCATTTGCGCCGGCCGTGTTGGCCGAGCGTGCGCATGAATACTTCGATGGTATCGAAGGCGACGAGTCGCCGTACATGCTGCAGGTGGTGCCCGTGCGTGTCGATGCGCCGCCACTGCCGGCCATCACGCACCGCGACGGATCGGCGCGCGTGCAGACCGTTACGGCGGCACGCACACCGGGATTGCGCGCCGTCCTCGAAGCGTTCGCGGCACGGACCGACTGCCCGGTGCTCGTGAACACGAGCTTCAATATTCGCGGTGAACCGGTGGTGCATACGCCCGCCGATGCCTACGCGTGTCTCATGCGCACCGATATCGACGCGTTGGCCATTGGCCCGTACTTCGTGCTGCGCACAGCACAGCCCACCATTGGCGACGCGCGCTGGCACGTCACGCTGGAGCCGGACTGATGGCCGCGATGCACACGACATCCACGGCCGACGCACTGCCGTCGCCGCGCCGCTTTGCGTTCACGGTGGGGCCCGCCCTGTTGGTGCTGGCCGCCGTGGCTTCGTTCCGGCAGAAGTCCGGCGCCTCGGGGGGGCTGGTGTCTGCGGCGACGACCATCGGTGCTGTGGTCATGGTGCTGGGTATCGTCGCGCCGCGCCTGTTGGTGCCTGTGGTGCGCGTGTGGATGGCGCTCGGGCACCTGCTGGGACGTATAACCACACCGGTCCTCTTCACCGCACTCTGGTGGCTGGCTTTCGTGCCCGTGGGGGTGTTGCGGCGACGCCTTGGACGCAGCCCACTCGCGCGCGACCCCGATGCCGCCACGTACTGGGTGACGCGGCCCGCACGCGACGAGGCCGTGGCGCGCGCCGCGATGGAACGGCAGTTTTGACGCATGACCATTCTGCGCGAACTGTTTGCGTTTCTCCGCACCAACAAGAAGCTGTGGCTCCTCCCGATCGTCCTCGTGTTCGTGGTCCTTGGCACGCTGGTGGTCCTGGCCCAGGGGTCGGTGCTGGCGCCGCTGATCTACTCGATCTTCTGATCGGATGACGACGTCACGTTCGCGCTGGTTTACCGCTATTGCGCTCATGGTGCCGCTGCTGCTCTTCGGTGCCATCGAGGGGATCATGCGTGTCGCGTGGCCTGCTGGGGAGTTGCCCCTATTCGTGACCGCCGCCGCGGGGAGCGGCGAGTGGCTCATGGCCAATCCCGTCGTCGCGGCGCGCTGGTTTCCCGGAGAGCAGTCGCCGCCGGCACCCAATCTCGAGTTCTTTCGCGCCACCAAGGCCGCCAACGGCTTCCGGGTGTTCGTCTTGGGTGAGTCGTCGGCGCAGGGCTTCCCGTATCCGCGCACTGGCTCCTTTGCGCGGCTGCTCGATGCCGCACTCACCGATGCGCTGCCGGATCGCGACGTCGAAGTGGTCACCGTGGGCATTGCGGCGACGAACAGTTACGCAATGCTCGACGTGCTCCCGCAGCTACTCGCGCAACAGCCTGACGCCGTGCTGTACTACGGTGGGCATAACGAGTTCGTCGGCGCACTCGGTGCCGGTTCCGCCATCCGACTCGCCGCCAGTCCGTCACTGACGCGGGCCTTCGTCTCGCTGCAGCAGCTGCGATCGGTGCGCGCGCTCAATCGCTACGTCGCGCAACGTCGTGCGCGAAGTGCGGCGGGGGCCGTCAATCCGTCGGCCGCAAGCTTCATGGAATCGGTCACGAACGGGCAGGAAGTCCCGATGAACGGCCCGGCGTTTCGCGTGGGGGTGCAGCAGTTCGACGAGAATCTCACGCGCATTGCGGAGCGTATCGTCGATGCCGGGGTGCCGCTGTATATCGCGTCGACGCCGGCCAACGTGCGTGATCAGGCGCCGTTCGCATCGGCGGGCAACGATGCGGCGCGGGCCACGTTCGCGCAGGCCGTCACCATGCTCGCTTCCGGCGACAGCAGCGCGGCGCGCTCGGCCTACGTTCGCGCGCGCGACCTCGATGTCGTGCGCTTTCGCGCGCCCGGCGTGTTCGACTCGGTGGTCGCGCGTGTCGTGCAACGGGTCGCGCAGCGGCCCGGCGCGTCGCCATCGTCGGCGCGTGTGCACTACGTCCCCGTCGCGGAGGCGTTCGCGGCGCAGAGTCCGGCGGGGGCGCCCGGTCATGAGCTCTTTCTCGAACACGTGCATCCCAACCGCGCCGGCGTGCAGCTCATTGCCAACGTCTTTCTGACGACGCTGCGCAGTGCACCACCCACAGGCATCACCTTCGACAGTACGCGACTTCGCACGATGGCCGCGTATGAGCAACAGGTGGCGGTGACGCCGTTCGATGAACGCATTGCCCAGCATCGCGTAGCGGCGCTCGCGGCGCGGTGGCCGTTCGTCGCCATGACGCAGCAGGGGGACTATCGCGCGACCTACGTGCCACAGAACGCGGCCGATACGCTCGCGTTCCTCGTGGCGGGTGGGGCGCGGCCGTGGGAGTTGGCCAAACTGGAGCTGGCGCGCCAGCTCGAGGCCGCGGGCGATACGGCGCAGGCTGTGCAGGAGTACCGCGGCTTGGCCAACGACCAGTTCATCTTTGCCGAACCGCACAAGCTCGCTGGCGCCGCGTTGTTCCGGGCGCGGCGGTTCGCCGAGGCCGACACGCAATTCGAAATGGCGCTCGCGCTGGAGCCGTCGGCGGAGCTGGCGCTGGTGCGCGCGCGCATCGCTGGCGACGCGCAGCGGTGGCCGCAGGCGGTGCAGATGCTGGAGTTGGCGCAGCGCCTGCAACCCGGGCGCGCGGATGTGCTGTATCAGTTGGCGCTGGCGCAGTCGGTGACCGGGAATATTCCGGCGGCTCGCGCCACTGCCGAGGAGTTGCAGCGATTGCATCCGCAGTTTCCGGCGCTGGCGCAGCTGCGTGCCGTGCTCGGACTGAATCGCTGACTGGCAGTCCCGCGCGTCGCCGGCATTGTCGTGCCCGTGTTCAGCACGCATGATTGAAGGGTCTGTCGCTCCCGCCTGGAGGTTCCCGTGCGTCTGTCGTCGCCAATGCCTGTCGCTGTCTCGCTGAGCGTGCTCGCTGCAGCGGTCGCTGGCCATATGCTTTGGCCGCAGCCGCTTGAGGCCACGGCCGCGTATGGCAGCGCGGTTCGCGTGCCGGACGGCACGGTGCGCGGTGTCGTGCGCGATGCACAGGGCACCCCGGTGGCGAGCGCCGAGGTGCAGTGGTTGCCATCGGGTACCGTGGTGCGCAGCCGAGACGACGGCAGTTTCCTCCTCAGCGGCGTGCCTGCGGGCCCCGTCACGGTGCGCGTGCGCCGCATTGGGTATCAGCCGCAGCAGCGCGAGGTCACGGTCGCCGACAGAGGAACGGTCGTTGCCGATTGGCGATTGGCGCGGGCGCCGCAGCAGATGGCGGTGCTGAATGTGAACGCGCGCAAGGATCCGTCCGACGGTCGCCTGGCCGGATATCGGGAGCGGCTCGACGCCAAGCGCGGCGGCCACTTCATCACGCGCGAGCGGATCGAGCAGTCGGGCAACCGCAATCTGCTCGACGCCTTCCGCGGCATTCCCGGCGTGCGCATTTCGACGCCGGCGCGCGGCGTGAATGCCGGCAAGGTCGTGCGCTTCCGCTCGAGCACCTGCCAGCCGCTGGTGTTCATCGACGGCTTCGCGGCCACGGCGGCCGACTTCGATTTCGAATCGATCGACCTCAACATGGTCGAGGGGATCGAACTGTATCTCTCCTCGAACTCGGTGCCGCCGGAGCTGATCGGGTCGCGTGGACTCGAGCAGTGCGGGGTGGTGGCCGTGTGGTCTCGGCCGGCCCAGCTACGCGTACCGCGGGCCAAAGGGACCGACGAACGGCGTGCCGAACTGGTGAAGGAATTGGCGGCGGGGACCGTGCTCACGGCGGAGCAGGTCGACTCGACCGCCGCCCTGGCGAACGGCGAGCTCGAGGTGTTGTACCCCGAGCCGTTATGGCGTGCGGGAGTCAGCGGACAGGCGACCGTGGAGTTCGTCGTCGACGCACGCGGTCGACTGGATTGGGGGACGCTGGCGGTGGTTTCGGCGACCAATGACGCCTTTGGCCGCGCCATTATCGAGGCGTTGGTGCCCGCCAAGTGGGACGCGGCGACAAAGGGACGAAGCCCCGTCGCGCAGCTGGTCGTGCTGACCATCGAGTTCGCGCGTCCGCCGTCGCACCCTCCTCTTTTGTGAGCCGCGCAACCTGTTTGATTTCAATGATTTGCGGTTGATTTGTCGTGCTGCGGCGAGGGAGGGTTTTTCGTCCCCGTAATGCAAAACCGGCGCGGGTCAAGTGCTGGAAAGCTGGGACGAGTGACATTGCATTGGGTTGAACGGGTCGGTTAGGTTCCACCGTATGTGTCGAAACTGTCACGCTTGCCCCCGTTTCTGTCACGGTGACGGGTAGGCCGGTGGTGATGTTGTAGAAACACGAGGTTTGGCTCAGGCTTGCGCGACATGTCGCCTGCTGGGCCGTCCGGTCCCCCCACAGGACCGCTAGTAACTCCCCCTAGAAGAGGACAACAGATGGGAAGCGCACAGTCAGCAATGCGCGTGCTGCGTACAGCGGCCGGCATTGCGCTCCTGATGTCGCCGATAGCGGCTGCGAAGGCGCAGACCGTTATCCGCGGCACAGTCACCACGCAGGGCACGGGAGCGCCGGTTCCGGCCACCGTCGCCATCCAGTCGATGGGGCTCTCCGCCATCGCGTCCGAGCAGGGGCGCTACACCCTGACCATCCCGGCGGGTCGCGCGACCGGTCAGCAGGTCATCATCACGGCCCGCTTCATCGGCTACACGCCGCGCAGCACGCCCATCACGCTGTCGGCGGCCGACCAGACGGTCAATTTCGAAATGAAGGCGGACCCGTTCCGCCTGAACGAAATCATCACCACCGGTACCGCCGACGGTCAGTCGGTCAAGAAGCTCCCGTTCTCCGTGGCCAAGGTCTCGGCTGAACAGCTCAAGGACGTCCCGGCCTCCTCGCCGGTGGCCGCCCTCGCGGGTAAGGTCGCTGGTGCGCGCGTCGCGCTCGGCGTCGGTAACCCGGGCGCCGCTCCGGCCATCCGTCTCCGTGGCTCAACCAGCCTCGGTGTCGGCGGTTCCGCGCCGCTCATCATCGTCGACGGCGTCATCACGCGCTTCTCCATCGCCGACATCGACGCCCAGGACATCGAGTCGATCGAAGTCCTCAAGGGTGCCGCGGCCTCGGCCTTCTACGGCTCCGACGCCGCCAACGGCGTGCTCTCCATTACCACCAAGCGTGGTAAGGACATCAAGGACGGCACGACGCGCGTCTCGGTGCGCTCGGAAATCGGTAACTCGTCGCTCAACAAGTGGGTGCCGCTCAACGAGTTCCACAACTACACGCTCAACCCCGATGGCTCCATCCTGCAGACCGCCGCTGGCGCGCGTCCGCTCGATGGCCTCATCTCCGACAACGCGTATCCCACGACGGGCGACAGCCGTTATCGTAACCAGCTCAAGGAATGGCTGGGTCAGGGCCAGTTCTACTCGAACAACATCCAGGTCGGCTACCGCCGCGGCGGCACCAACCTGAACAGCTCGTTCACGTCGGACCACAATGCCGGCGTCATGCCGTTCCGCAGCGGCCAGTTCCGTCAGTCGGCCCGCGCGAACATCGACCAGCAGATCAACCCGAAGCTCGACTTCGGCTCGTCGTTCACGTACTCGCTCAACCGCAACGACTACGATCCGAACGACAGCCAGGGCTGGTTCGCGCTGCTGCAGTCGCCGCCCGACATCGATCTGACGCGCCCCAACGGCGCCAACGATCCGATCGAGTTCAACCCGGTGCTTCCGTCGTGGGCCGCCAACGCCCGTGGCAACCCGCTTTACGGCCTCAAGAACTCGGCGCTTGCACTGCGTCGTGAGCGTATCCTCGGCTCGGCCAACCTGCGCTACAAGCCGACCAGCTGGCTGCGCCTTGAAGGCCAGTACGGCACGGACCGCTCCAACACGAACACCAACAACTACAACTTCAAGGGCTTCCTGAACTCGTCGGGTCTCCCGACGGACGGTAACCTCGGGTTGTCGAACGGCGTGAACGTCGCGGAAAACCTGCAGGCGAACGCGATTGCCACGAAGGTGTTCTTCGGTAACCTGTCGTCCACCACGCGTGCGACGTACTTGCTGGAAAAGCAGACGAACAACGGCTTCAGCGCTTCAGGTGACGTGCTCACCGTCGTCGGCGTGCCTGACCTCGACGCCGTCAACCCGGCCAACAACTTCGTCGGCTCGAGCAGCACCACGCGTAACGCGCAGAACTACTTCATCTCGCAGGGCTTCGACTTCAAGGACAAGTACGTCGCCGACTTCCTCGTGCGTCGTGACGCCTCGTCGCTCTTCGGTTCCGCAACGCGCTGGGCCAGCTTCTACCGCATGTCCGGTTCGTGGCGTTGGAATGAAGACCTCAAGATCCCCGGCATCCAGGAAGGCCGTCTCCGCGCCTCGCGCGGTACTGCCGGTGTACGCCCGGAGTTCGCCGACCAGTACGAGACGTACTCGGTCTCGCAGGGCCAGATCTCCAAGCAGCAGCTCGGCAACAAGAATCTGAAGCCGGCTACGCAGACGGAAAACGAATACGGCCTCAACGTCACGTTCCTCGACAAGTTTGACGCCGAAGTCGTGTACGCCGAGCGCAACACGGAAGACGCCTTCCTTCGCGTGCCGCTGTCGCTCGCGCAGTCGGGTGGCTTCCAGAATCAGGTGCAGAATGCCGCCACGGTGTCGGCCAAGACGTGGGAATTCTCGCTCCAGAGCCGTCTGTATGATGGCAAGGACGTGAGCTACAACGTCGGCTTCACCGCCGACCGTACCCGTCAGCGTATCGACAAGCTCGGTCGCGCGCCGTACCGCGTGAACGCGGGTGGTCAGAGCCAGAACGTCTTCTTCTATGCGGAAGGCGAAGCGCTCGGCATCATCTACGGCAAGAAGTGGCTCCGCTCGATGGACGAAGTCGCGCAGCAGGGTCTCGATCAGAACCTGTTCACGATCAACAGCGACGGCTACGTCGTCCGCAAGGCTCAGCTGAACACCGGCGCCGAAGCGCCGATCGCCTTCCGCAACGCTGCGGGTAGCGATCAGGTTGTCATCGGTGACGTGAACCCCGACTTCTCGTTCGGCTTTACGCAGAACCTCCGCTTCAAGAACCTGTCGCTGTACGCGCTCATCGACGGTGTGAAGGGCGGCGACATCTACAACTTCACGAAGCAGTGGATGTATCAGGACGGCCGTCACGGCACGCAGGGTCAGGGTAACCGTCCCGAAGCCGACCGTCGTCCGCTCGCCTGGTACTCGGGCGGT
>CANGXD010000149.1 GCA_947457545.1 Gemmatimonadaceae bacterium | reverse complement strand
TTTGGCACCGCGTGCACCAGCAACCACACCCGCTCTGAGGCTTCGCCGCGGCGGACGCCGAGTACGACCCCCGACACCGGACGACCGGTCCGTACCGCTGTTGGTCCCGGATGGGCGTCATCGGGTACCGGGCTACCGTCTTCGCCAATCACATCCCACCGCGCATCATTGGTGGTGCGCGAGGTGATTTCCGTGGCCGTCAGTCCAAGGAGCGCCGTCGCCTTCGGGTTCGCATAGATGATGCGAAGCCGGTGGTCCTGCACCACGACGGCGACATCGAGCGCCTCGACGAGTTGCGCAAAGTCCACGAACGATCCGTCCGAAAGCGCCCCCGGAGCGGTCGGGCTTCCCGACGGTACTGGGGGCGATACGGGGGCGGAGGGGGAGACGTCGGACATGGAGCGCGGGAAGCGTGCGCAGGCGCCCCAAAGCGCGTACGCGGGATGGAAATGGACAGACGGGAGGATTTGCCATGAACATCCCTTCCGGACCGCGTCTCAGCAATCCTTCGTCAACCGATTAGGCACTGCTCGTCCCAGGCATGCCAACCATCCGCAGACTGTTTCTGACTACAGCGGCGGATACCGCTTCTTCCACTCCGGTCCCTCGACATGTTCGAGCGCCACGTCTTCGGCCATTTGCGTAATGACGTCACGCAACTCGAGCTGCTCGAGCCATCGGGGCGGAATGATGTCGGGGCCGTGCATCGCGCCGAGAAGTTGGCCGGTGAGCGCGCCGAGTGTATCGCTGTTGCCGTTGTGATTCACCGCCAGCGCGACGGCCTTTTCGAATGACTCTCGCGACGGCTCCGGATGACTCATCGCGCAGAACACGGAGATCGCAAGCGCTTCGTGTGCGAGCTTCCCTTCGCCGAACTCCTCGACATCTCGCCATGAGGGATCAATGCCGGCAAAGCGCACTTCGTCGGCGCGGCGCACGGCGTACTGGACGGTGCGCATCGTTTCGCCTTGCCCCAGAATGGGCGCGGACCGACGGATCGCCCCTTCGATGCCCTCGCGAATGGTCGTCCCATGCATCAGATGAAAAATGATGACGGCGAAATAGCCGGCCGAACAGGTCGCGGTGTATCCGCCGTGCGTGATCGCGGCCACTTCGGCTCCAAGACGGAACGCATCGTCCTGCATGAACATGCCGGCTGGCGCGACGCGCGCGATGGCGCCGAATCCTTTGCCGTCGTTGATCGCTTCCTCGGGAGTACCGAGCACTTTTTTCTTGAGCGATACCAGACTCACCTTGTCCGGCGAGCGCTCCGCCCAGAGTTCCGGCACATCGAGCAACCATCCGCGCGCCGTCTCGAGATGATCAGGCGCCGGGCCGATGTGGCGCTGCGTCATGAGCCAGCGACGGTAGGCGTTCCGTATGATGGTGGGCGGGTAGTACGTCTTGTAGCCGTGCGCCATCACGCGCGTGCGCAGCAACGCCTCGGCGGTGAAGAGCAACAGCTGCGTGTCATCGGTGATCGCACCGGGTTCGGCGTGCCACGGGATGAAATCGCGCAGCCCCTTGGGCCCGAAGAGTTCGAAGATGTCTTTGGTGTTGCGGAACTCGAGCGGCGCACCGAGCGCGTCACCGACGGCGCCACCCAGAAAGCAGCCCAGCACCCGTTCACGACGACTGATCTTGCTCCCCAGCGTATCCATATTGCGCCGTGGGCCGTACACGATGATTTCAAGCCGATCTGCGAGCGCCATTTCCCACCACCACTGGAATTGGGAGAAGTGATTAGCGCCGTTCGTCGTGGCCGCGAAAGCCAAGGCGACGGTTGACGGCGCGACGCTCATCGAGCGTCATGGTGGACCACCGTGCCACCTCGTTCCGCGTACGCCCACAGCCGTAGCACCGCTCGTGCAGATCGAGTTGGCACACCTTCACACACGGCGAAGTGGGCGGAAACGACTCGAGCGGTTCGGCAGCAGATTCTGAATGGCTCACGGGACGATGCAGACGAAAGCGAAGACGATCGGAACGATGATCCGCTCTAGTATGCGATGCTCGTCAATAGCGCCAACGCGCCGATCGGCGCGAAAATCGTCACAAATGACGCAAAACAATGCAAAACCGCATTTCGAGATGACAGCCAGCTGACGCTACAAGCCGTTTTGCCAACAATCGGCACACGGTGATCGACCGCACATGCGCAAAAATCCCTGCGGAACCCGGGAAACCCGATGGGGTAACACTCTCTCAATATGGGGGGTGGGGCCACAGCGGCCGTGGACAGACTCGGAGGGGGGTCTCGCTCACGGCCGTTGTGTATTTACTGCTCCTCCGAAGAATCCTCATCTTCCGCGTCCATCATCGCGCCGATACTCGCCGCCGCCAGCCTGATCGATGCAGGAAGCAGTTCTGGGAAGAACGGCTCGATTACGACGTCCGCGCCGTAGCGCACGTCGTGATCCTTGAGATACACATAGCCGAACGCGAGCCGGTCGGCATTGAGCGCGTTCAGCGTTTCGGTCACGTCATCCGTGTCGGGATTGACCGGAAACAGATTGCACAGCAGGCGCGCGATGCCCAACACGGGCTCCACGACCACCATCAGTCGCAATCCTTCGAAATCCACGGCGGCCACCAAGTCGTCGATTGGCTCGACCTCGGCACCGGGGAGAAACGCGCACGCTTCGAAGACCTGTTGCGCCAGCGATCCGCCCGGGGCGACCGACATGTCACGCAACAAATCGTCCTCTTCTTCTTCCGGCGCGAGCTCCAGGCCCGGCAGCAGAATGGGGACACCCTCCGCGTGAAACGCGCGGTAGCGCAACGCACTCGGCGCCGACACGCCGAACGCTTCGACCGCGGTACGCACCGCAAGCGAGGCGAGGGCATCGAACGGCACCGCGTCACCTTCCACGGTAACGAACCAGTTGGGCGAGCCCACCAGATCGTCGGGCAACGACTCGAGGTCTTCGGCACTGTAGGTGGGGCGCTGCCAGCCAAGCTTCGCCAACAGCACCTCGTCGCCCCGCGTCAGCCGCTCATGCTGCTCGAGAAACGCGTTGGATACGGTTTCCACGATGAACGGCTGGCCACCACCGAATTGGATGAACCGCGACGAGCCGGGCACCGACAGGATCAGATACTGCTCGTCACCCAGCACCGCGAGTGATTCGGCAAGCTTGCCGGCAAAGCGGAACCACGCGTCGCCAAACGCGGAGGGCGCAGGATGAGAGACGCCAGCGTCCGGTGACTCATCCGGCTCGTGGGGAGTGTTGTGCGGTGACATACGCGAATGCTATCACCGCGCCAACCGTTACCACCATGGATGCAGGTCGAAACCGGCTGGGCACTCGCCGTTCACGGGCTCCGCGAACACCGGCGTTCCGTCCGGCCCGACGGCTATGCACACCACGACGTTCCGCTTCGGCGCCGCCGAGCCTTCGAACTCGGGCGCGGTAGGCGATGCACAGGCACCAAGCGTGGCGACCACAACGGGAACGACGACGGAGGCAACAAGGCGGCGCGAGATACGGAACATCGGGGGGACTCCTCAAGAAGGGTGTCCCCCATGGTGCATGCCTCAAAGGAGGGCCGCAGAGTGCTGAATCGGCAGGAAGTGGACGTGAGCGGCCTCGACTGCTGCCCGTATGGCTGAGCACGCCTTCAGGTGAGGCGTTGCATTGCCGCGAGCGCCGGCACCGCCTCGTCGCGGGGCCGGCCACTCACGACAAGCAATACTGCACATTCCAATCAATGTGGCGTTGCCTCGACGCCAGGACACCGAACACGATTCAAGCTTCGGGAATGCACCGCACAAATGAGAGCGCGGATCCGGCACAAAGCGGACGCCAGCGGCCCTCCATTTGGGGCCGCTGGCGTCCGCTTTGACCAGAGTCACCTCTACTCATCGCCTTCGATGCGCCGTAGCATCCATATATGTCTTCCTCTACGTTGGCGCCGTTTGGCGCCGCCAGTGCCAGTGAATGGTTGTCTCTCGCCGCCGACACATTGTCCGCGGCCCCAGAAAGCGAGCGGACGCAGCAGCTCACCGCCATCGCCTTTCTCACCGCGTCGCTCGAACGCCAGGTCGAGCTGACGCCCCCCTCGGCCAGCGCGCTCGCGCCGCTTAACGACGCGCTCCGACGACCACCGTCCCCGTTGGTCCACCTCCCAGCGGAGCACCCCGCCCACGAGTGGCTGCAGCTGTCGGCGCTCGCCGAGTTCCTCGGCGAGCCCGTGCTGGCGCGGATTATCGTCAATGCCGTCGCGATGCACTGCGGAGAGCATGCGGCAGCGGCGCCAACCTCGGACGATCCGTGGCAACGCGAGGTCCTCGCCATTTGCTGGTGTCGTCGCGGGCGCATGTCGCGTCTAGGCGGTCTCCTGGACGACGCCGAGTACTGCTATGCCGAAGGGTTCACACTCGTCGAAGCACAGCCCTGGCGCGACGCGCGCATTGCCGCAGCGCTCGGCCTGATCAACATCGCGCTCGCCCGCGGCAATTTTCCGTTGGCGGAAGAGCGGTGCACGGCGCTGCTGGCCGACCCACAGGCACGTCTCGCCCCTGCGCACAACACCGCTGTCTTTCAGATGCGCGCGATCGCGTACCGCAAACGCGGCCGCGCCCTCGATGCGCTACTCGACAGTTGGCACGCGTACGACCTCCTCGGACACGCCAACGCATTCCGGGCGGAGCTCGTGGTGACGATGGCCGAAACCGCGCTCGAAGTCGGCGACGTGCCCGCCGCAATTGCGGGATTCCGCAATGCGCATCACGAAGCCGAGCAGACCGGGGCGCCCCTCCGGGTGCAGGCCGGCGCCATCATCGGGTTGGCGCGCGCGATTACTGCGGGCCTGCTTCGAGGCGACTCGGCATCCACGCGCCTCACTGCGCGCGACATTGAAGAAAATCGGGCGGCGCTCTCCGCGCTGTTCGCCAAGCCACTGGCGCCGCGTGAACGGGTGTATGCGCTGGTGACACACGCGGAATGCCTCGCACGCGAAAGCAGCGCGCTCGGTGCACGCGAAGTACTGTTGGAAGCGCAGGAGCTCGCGCAAAAGCACGGCTACTTTGATTTCCAGTTCCGCGTTGACGAGTTGCTGCAGGGGCTGGCGACTCCGTCGGCGGTAACTGCCGGCTGGACCGAGGCCGACAGACATCCGGCACTCGCCCGGCTCGCCGCACTGACCTGACCGTTCGAACGCCGACCTCATGCCGCTGTCGCCCCTCCTCCGCTTGCCGCTGCCGGCCACGCTGATTGCGTGGTCGTTGCCGGAGGCATTGGTGGCGCAGGTGCGTAGCGCGGTCGGTCGTGATTCGCGATTGGTTGCCGTTCGAACGGGGGCCGACGTGCAGACGCAGTTGCGCGCGTCGACGTCGCTCTGCCTCATTGTTCCCGTGTTGCGCGACCGCTTCGATCCGTTCTGGAGCGAATACATCGCGCTCCGCGAGCGCTTCCCCAATGTCCCCGTCATCGCCGTCGCCATGGCGGGCGTGTCGAGCATGCAGGCCGCGCTTCGTCTGTCACAGCTCGGTGTCAGCGATCTGCTCGACGCCAACGAGGGATTGCGCGCCGACGAGATCCGCGCCGCGTTGTCGAAGACGTACAGCGACGCGACCGCCATGCGTGTGTGGAACCTCATCGAGGAAGAATTCGCACGGCAGGGAGGCGCGTTCCCTGACGATCTCACGACCATGATGAAGCGCTCGCTGCGATACGCGCACGAGCATCTCCCGGCCAGCAAGCTCGCCGCCCTCATGCAGATGCATGAACGGACGCTGCGAAAATTCTGCGAGACCCGTCAGCTCCCCTCGCCTCAGATCATCGCCGGCTGGGCGCGCCTGCTGCTCGCGGCCCTCTATATCGAAGAGCGCGGACGTACCTTCGTGAGCATTGCCAGTCTGCTGGGATATCCCACGGTCGGTGCACTGCGCAAGCAGATCACGCGCTACACCAATCGCTCACCCAAGCAGTTGCGAGATGCGGGCGCGATGTCGGTGAGCCTGCAGTTACTCTGCGAGGCACTGCGCGCGGGCAGCACACAGCAGCCCATGAACGACGAGCGGCCACGCCTCGTTCTGCTCGCGTAGACCCAAGCGCACGCGGCGCGATGACCGCGTGCACCGCACAGGTCACGAGGGCGCGCGCAGAAGTTCGAGACACACCCTGCCGCTCGCGGACGGTCGAACACTTTGCCCCGGCAACGTTTCTTCCGTTCCTGCGGGGAGCCATCGTGCATCGGGGGCATGCGCCACCCCGTGCGGCAACACGACGTACTCGACACGGACGTCTCGCTTTGTCCGATTCGCCCACAGCAGCTCGTGCGCCTGAAACCTCGGGTTCCAACGGACGGAGAAATACACGCCACCATACACCGGCTGCCACTGTACGGCGTCCCGCGTGTCGCGCACCGCCGTACACCTGGAGAGCCTCGTTGCGGGGGCGGCCGCGGTGCTGGTGACCATCGCCAACAACGAGGCCAGCAGGGCGCCAAGCGTACCAACCGCACCCAATCGTGCCGTCATCTGTTCCTCCATTGAATTGCACGAAGCATTGCACGGCCGGCGTGTTTCGCACATTGGCAGCTTGGCCTAGGCAACTCGGTGGACGGCAATCTCAGCAGCAAGTGCTATTATTGGCGCGCCGACCGGCGCCCACTGTCCCTCATCGGAGTTGCTACATCGTGTCTGAAAACATCCCGATCAAGTCCTTCACGGCCAACGAACTGCGTCGTCTCGCTGAAGCCGTCGACGGTATGCGCGACAAGGACCTCATTGTCGTGATCGAAGGCGACAAACTGGTGGCGCGTGAACGCATTGGCGCCGAACAGGTCGCTGGCGCGATTCATGTGCACACGGCGAGCCACAAGAAGCTGAAGCCGGAGGAAGTCAAACTCACGCATCCGAAAACGCGAAAGAGAATCAACGTCAAAACAGGGGTGTTCGACTGTGTCTTCTGGGGCGAGGCCGCCTGCCACAAGTTCCTCATTCCCTACTACGTCCGCTTCTACTCCGACGCGCAGATGCAGAAGCTGCGCAATGCGATCAGCAACGACGATGTCATTGCCATCGCGCATGCCTACCCCACGCGCGATGTCGAAATCAGAAATGAAGACCCCACGCTTCCGCCGCTGATACCAGACGCCCCGTCCGCCAATGGGCTGTATGTGCTTGGGAGCCGCAGCGACGCCGAGAACTTCCTCGACGAAGACTGGGAACCGTTCAGCGCGTGGGCGGCACGGCAGCCCTAGTCGACGTCAGTACGTCGTCCGCGATGTCGCGAAAGAGCGGCGCCGTCGTGATGATGCGGGCCATCGGCGGCCGCGCGGCAACGACCTGTCGCAACAGCGACACCGCGCGACGCCGGTCGCCAAGCATCAGTTCCACCCATGCCTCATCGAACGTGAGGTCGAGCCGCAGCGAGGGATCGCTACCGATCATGCGGCGGGCACGTTGCACGGCATCACGCGCCATCGCGGCGTTTCCGGCACGTGCCGAGATCCCCGCAGCGACCACGACACTGTACGCCGGTTTGTAGTCGGCCGTCGTGCGACGTTCTGCCAACTGACTCAGGGAATCCACCTGGGCCACGAGTCGCCACGCCGTCGCAACGTCCGTCGGCTGTGCCGATCGCTCACGCATCGCCGTGAGCTCACAGACGTAGAACGCCACGTCTCGCGGGTACGCGAGGCGGCCACGCTGACACCATTGCAGCGCCTCGTCCACGTGAGCGCTGGTCAGCGCACCGGCGAAGAGCTCGAAGTAGGCACGCTGTCCATTGATCAGAAAGGCGTCATTCTCTATGGCACGTTTTGCGGAAATCAGCGACGCCGCGGCCTGACCACGCAGATTCTGCACGGTACTCAACGCGAGCCACCCCTCCGCACGCTGTGGTTCCAATGTGAGCGCGCGGCGCAAATCGGCATCAGCGTCACGCAGCGCCATGGTATCTCGTGCACCGGCATCGAAGGCCATCACCGTGCGTAGCCGCAACAGACCACGGAGTTCGAGTGCTTCCACTTCGGTCGGAGTGCGTATGAGCACGGCGCTGGTCAGCGCGATCGCGCTGTCGAGCAGCGGTCGATGATTCGCCGCAGACTCCGTCCGTACCCGCTCACGCATGATGCGCGCGCGCTCCAGCAGCACCGCGTCCCACGTCGGCTCGAGCAGGGCCGCACGCTGCAACAACGAATCGGCGGCCAGCAGCATGTTGCGTGCGGCTTCGAGGTCGAGCGCGAACCCGTTTTGCAACACCTCACTCGCGTCGAGCCGCGAGCGGACCGCCGTAATGAGCAGCTTGCGCGCCGTCGCATCGCGCTGCCCTTCGATGGTGTCGCGAATGGCCACCGACTGACGTAAGCGCTGCCGCAGGGCATCCACCACGAAACGCGTCAGATCCTCTTCGATCGACAACGCATCGTCCAGGGGACGTTCGAAGACACTGCTCGACAGCACCTCGCGGGACAAGGCATCGATGAGCCGCGCCGTGACTCGCACTCGTGACGGCCGCGCTTCGAAGGCAAACTCCACCAAGGTGCCAAGCTGTTTGAGCGACACGAGCGAGTCGAGCGACAACCGTCCCGCCTCCATCGCGCGGACTTCGCTCGACGTCGCCATCGAGAAGCGGTTCACGCTCAGCTGATTCGTGACGCCTTCGGTGATCGCTTCGCGCAGATACGCCAGGCCGGTGTCGCGTGAGGCCAGCGCGCGCGACATGATCGCCACGCGCGATGCGCGGCCAACCACCGGCTCGCTAGCCGGTCGCTTGGACACCCACACCATCGCCACCGCCGCCAGCGCGAGCGGGAGCGGCATCCACCACCACCGTCTCCAGCGCTCGGCAGCGCGTGGCGCCGCCGGACGCACTGCCGCGGCATGCTCCGCAGCGACGCTCGTCGGGATTGGACTCGCCCCCGCCAGGTCCACCGGAGCCACGCTCACAGCATCGCGGCTTGCTGCCACCGGTGCCCCCACGGCGCCGGAGACAATGGACGTCCGCAGCGCTGTCACCGTAGCCGGCGGCGTGCCGCCGAACTCCGCCGCCCAGCGCTCCGCGAACTGGTCGAGTCGCCGACGCGCCTGCAGCGGTTCTCCCGCCATCGCCAACGCGCGTGCCTCCCCCTCGGCGGCAATCACACTGTCCGGATCTTCGGTCGCCAGCCGCGCGAAGATCGCCGCGGCCTGCTTCCAGTCGCCGCGCCCGGACGCCTGCGCCGCCGCCCGCGGCGCCACGTCGGCGAATCGCCGACCGAACTGCGCCCGCTCCGTTTCCGCCCACTGTTCGAACTCGGGCGCATCTCCCACCGACCACGAACCGAACAGCGGACCGGCGTACAACCCGACCGCTCCGGCCAGATCGCCGGCGGCCACTGCCGCATCGAACAGATCGGCGTCGCACACCACCGCCGCGTCGAGGCGGACCGTGTCGCCCTCCGTTCGCAGCACGTCGGGACCTAGCTCGCGCCGAATGACATAGATGGACTCGTTAAGCAACCGCCGCGCAGCATCCGGCGCATGGTCAGTCCAGAGCAATCCCATGAGCCGGTCGCGGTGCGCCCGACGTTCCGGGCTCCGGGCCAGATACGCCAGCAGCGCCATCCGTCGACGCTGGGAGGCGCGCCCGGTGACCGGTGCCCCGTCGGCCACCAGTTGCACCCCACCAATCAATTG
>CANGXD010000148.1 GCA_947457545.1 Gemmatimonadaceae bacterium | reverse complement strand
TCGACATCCCACGCAGCGTGCGCGCGCGTGGGCCGCGCTCACGCCCGCGATACTCGGCGGCCATGTAGCCTACGAGTGTGAAAGCGGCGACCTGTTCGAGTGCGCGGTACACGAACGGTTGTGTGATCTCAACGCCGGGCAGTGCGAGCGCCAAGGTCCCGTGCCACACCGGAGAAGCGCCGGTGAGGGGCCAGAGTGCGGAGCAGGCGAGATACGCCGCGTACATCGGCAAAAGCAACCGCAACGTGGGGAGTTCGACGCGCCGGGTCTGGCTGCGCTGCATGGCGTGCCTGGTGCCGATATCGCGCAGCAGCGCCGTGGCGAGCGTGAGGGCCGTGCCCGGAAGCGCGACGGTCAGGTCGCCCATGGCGCCAGGCAGCAGCGCCACCAGAGACCAGCCAACCGAGGTCGCGATGAGCCAGCCGGGCCACATGGGACGCGCGTCGGGGCGCACGTGGCCGGCGTGCACGGTCCCCAGAATGGCGCCGGCCATGAGCGCCGGGACCACCACCAGCAGACCGCGGAGCTCGCCTTCGCTGCCGAGCCCGATGAGCCAGCAGAGGGGAATGAGCAGATACACGAGCCCCATGAGTGGGAGCTCGAGGGCGAGCGAGCGCACGGTGTCGTCTTCCTGCACCCGCGTCGCGAGCAGGCGAAAGGCGATGGCCCCCAGGAGCGCGCCACTCGTATTCGTGGCGAGGTCGAGCAGAGACGTGTAGCGCTCGGCGGAGAAGAGCTGGGCGACTTCGATGGCCGCGCTCGTACCGGCGCCGAGGAGCAGCACTCGTGCCCAGTTGGCGGGCGTCCCGCGCGGCCGAGTGAGCTGATAGACGAACCCGAACGGCACGAACATGAGCACGTTCAGGACGAGATCCTGCCAGTTCCAGATCGTCGTGAGGCCGTGAACGGGGGCGCTCTCGAAGCGAAACGGTGCCAACGTGATGATCGCGACCATGACCGCGAGGTAGGCGAGCACGGCGCGTCCGAGACGCAGGGCCGTAAAGTCGGCCGCCCGTCGATAGCGATTCATAAATAGTCAGTATCGGGCGTTCGCGTGGGGACTGAAATGCGGTCCCGTCCGAAGTGTCCGGCGGGGTGGTACTTTAGGAGTTCGACCCGCCCTTCCGCCCTTCAGGAGCTACGGCCCGATGTCCCGTCGTCGTCCTCGTCAGACCCCCCGCCTCGTGTCGCCGCGTCAGGCGGCTCTTGCCCTCGGTGTGTTCCTCCCGCTGCTCCCGCTGCCGCTCGACGCGCAGGCGCCGGCTGCCAAGCCTGGGGCGCGGCCTGCAGGCCTTTCCGCCTTCGACTCGACGACGTTCACGGCGCTGTCGTGGCGCAATGTGGGCCCGTTTCGCGGCGGCCGATCGGTCGCGGTGGCGGGGGTGCCGTCGAATCCCATGACCTACTTTGCCGGATACACCGGCGGCGGGTTGTGGCGCACCGACGACGCCGGCATGAACTGGCGTAACATCTCCGACGGGTCGTTCACGTCGAGCTCGATTGGCGCGATCGCGGTGGCGCCGAGCGATGAGAACGTCATTTACGTGGGCTCGGGCGAACACGCCATTCGCGGGCAGTCGAGCACCTATGGCGACGGCATGTACAAGAGCACCGATCAGGGGCGCACCTGGACGCGCATCGGCCTCGAGAGCTCGCGGCAGATCTCGGCAGTGCGCGTCCATCCGAGCAACCCGGATGTCGTGTACGTGGCGGTGCAGGGTGACCGCTGGAAAGGCACGAACGATCGTGGCGTGTATCGCTCGACGGATGGCGGCAAAACCTGGACGCAGCTGCTCAAGGGGCAGAATGCCACGAGCGGCGCGAGTGATCTCTCCATGGACCCCACCAACCCGCGCATTCTGTATGCGGCGTTCTGGGATCATCAGCGCATGCCATGGACGGTGCGCTCCGGTGGCGACGGCAGCGGCATGTGGAAGAGCACCGATGGTGGAGACACGTGGAAGCGCCTCACCGAAGGGCTGCCCAAGCTGATGGGCAAGATTGGTGTGTCGGTGTCGCCGGCCAATCCCGATCGCGTGTACGCGATTGTCGAAGCAGAAGCCGGTGGTCTGTATCGCAGCGACGACGCCGGCAAGACGTGGCGGCTGTTGAGTGGAGATCGCCTCATTCAGACGCGGTCGTGGTACTACATGAACATCACCGCCGATCCGACCAACGCGGATGTGGTGTACATCAACAACGCGCCGCTGCTCAAGAGCATCGATGGCGGGCGTACGTTTGCGCCGCTGCCGGCCACGCACGGTGACAACCACCAGGTGTGGGTGAACCCGCGTGATTCACGCTATCTCATCAACGCCAACGATGGCGGCGCGAGCATTTCGCTGAATGGTGGCAAGAGCTGGAGCACGCAGGACAATCAGCCGACGTCGCAGTTCTATCATGTGGCGGTCGACGACGGCTTCCCGTACAAGCTGTACGGTGGACAGCAGGACAACAGCTCGGTCATCATTGCCTCGCGCAGCGATGGCGGGGCGATCGGCATTCGCGACTGGACGGAAGGCCCCGGGTGCGAAAGCGCCAACATGGGCGTGAGCGCGAAGAATCCGCGCTATGTGTATGGTGGCTGCTACCAGGGGCTCATCGATGAGATGGATGCGCAGACCGGACTGACGCGCACGATCATGCCGTGGCCGGAGATGAATCTCACCGAGCCGACCGACAAGACGAAGTATCGCTTCAACTGGACGGCGCCCATCGAGGTGTCGCAGTTCGACGACAAGGTGGTGTATCACGGCGGCAACGTGCTCTTCCGCACGACGACACGCGGGCAGACGTGGACGCCGATTTCCGGTGACCTCACGCGCAACGACAAGTCGCGTCAGGGGTGGGGCGGTGGTCCCATTACCAACGAAGGTGCCGGCGGCGAAGTGTACGCCACGATCGTCGTGATCGAAGAGTCGTCGCACGATGCACAGACGTTGTACGTGGGGACCGACGACGGACTCATTCAGCGCACGCGCGACGGCGGCAAGACGTGGACGAACATCACGCCGTCATCGTGGGGCGACGGTCTCGTGAATGAGATCGCCGTTTCGCCGCATGACGCGGGGACGATCTACGTGTCGTTCCGCAAGGATCGTCTCGGCGATCCTACGCCGCACATTTTCGTGTCGCGCGACTACGGCGCCACCTTCATGCGCATCGCGAACGGCCTGCGTGACGGCGAGCCCGTGCGTGTGGTGCGCGAAGATCCTGTGCGGAAGGGACTGCTGTACGCGGGCACCGAAACCGGCGTGTACGTGTCGTACGATGCGGGCGCGCAGTGGCTGCCGTTCCGCGGCAACTTCCCCGTGGTGCCGGTGACGGACCTGCAGGTGAAGCACGGTGATCTCATTGCCGCCACCGAAGGTCGCGCGTTCTGGATTCTCGACGATCTGTCGGTGCTGCGTCAGCGGGCCGATGCCGTGGAGAAGGCGGCGGCGCACCTGTACGCGCCGCGCGAGGCGATTCTCTTTGCCGGCAGCGGTGGTTTTGGTACGCCGCAGAACGCCGGCAAGAATCCCCCCAACGGGGCCACGGTGTACTTCCGCATGGCTGCGGCGCCGGACAGCGCGACGTCGGTGTCTGTCGAGTTCCTCGATGCCAAGAACACGGTGGTGCGCGCCTTTGCCAGTCGTGATTCGTTGAGCCGGCTTACGGTGAAGCCCGGGCTCAACACGCTTACGTGGAACTTGCGTCGCGTCATGCCCACACGCGTGGGCAACGTGATGCTCTTTGGGGCGCCGAACGACGGCGGGGCGCGCGTGTCCCCGGGCAACTACACCGTGCGCCTGACGGTGGGGAGCACGGTGCTCACGCAGCCGCTGGTCGTGAAGATGGACCCGCGCATCGATGCGCCGCTCGCCGCCATCGCGGAGCGGGACTCGCTCGCCAATGTGCTGGCGTCGCGCATTGCCGAGATTCATGAGTCTGTGCTGCGTCTGCGTGATGTGAAGAGCCAGGTGCAGGGCTACGTGACGCGCGCCAAGGAAACGAGCGCGGCCGATACGATTGCCAAGGCTGGCCGCTCGCTGAGCGGCAAGCTCGAGAAGATGGATCCGCGCCTCACGACCAAGGCGTCGAACGGCCAGGACATCATCAACTACGCGAACGGCATCAACGGGCAGTACGGCTTCCTCATGGGGCAGGTGGAAGGCAACACGACGGTCACGCAGCCGGTAAAGGATCGCCTCGTCGAGCTTGAAAAGCTCTGGCAGGGCATTCGTGCTGAAGTCGAGCAGATCGAAAACGTGGATGTGCCAGCGTTCAACGCGCTGCTCAAGGCGAACAACGTGCCCGGCGTGATCGGGAAGGCGAAGGGCAAGGGACCGATCGCATGACCACCGTGAGGCGTATTGGGTATCGGGTTGTGACTGCGACGACGCTGGTGGTGGGGCTTACCTCTCCGGCGTCGGCGCAGAAGAAGAGTGCGTCGGCGGCGCCGTATGTGCCGCCGGCGGGGGCGTGGGAGCGTCGCTCGCCATCGGCGCTGGGGATGGATTCGGTGAAGCTTGCCGACGCGATCGCCTTCGCGATCAGTAAGGAGAGCAAGTCGCCGCGCGATCTCGAGCTCAATCACCTCCAGACGTTCGGGCGTGAACCATTAGGTGACGCCATCGGGCCACTGCCGCCGCGTGGTGACGCCACCGGCATCATTGTGCGCAAAGGCTATGTCGTAGCGACGTGGGGTGATCCCGACGCCGAGGAAATCACGAACAGCGTGACCAAGAGTTTCGTGAGTACCGTGGTGGGGTTGGCGGTAGACGACGGACGCATTCGCAGCGTGCACGACACCGTGGCCAAGTACATGCCGCCTATCGTGCGCGCGCGCGCCAACGGCACGGCGTACTCCCGCGACTGGCCCGGCACCGACAAGCTGCTCACGCCCTTCGATACGCCGCACAACAAGCGGCTGACGTGGGATCACCTGCTGCGGCAAGTGAGCGACTGGGAAGGCACACTGTGGGGAAAGCCCGAGTGGGCCGACCGGCCGGCGCAGAACGCCGCCACCTGGACCACGCGTCCGCGCGTGGAGCCCGGCACTACCTACGAGTACAACGACACGCGCGTGAACGTGTTGGCGCTGGCGGCGCTGCAGGTGTGGCGCCGTCCACTGCCCGAGGTCCTGCGCGAGCGCATCATGGACCCGATTGGCGCGTCGAACACGTGGCGCTGGTACGGCTACGACAACTCGTGGATCGTGCTCGACGGCCGTGAAGTGCAGAGTGTGAGTGGCGGCGGCCACTGGGGCGGCGGCATGGTGCTCAACGCGTGGGACATGGCCCGCTTCGGGCTGCTCACGCAGCGGCGTGGCGTATGGGGTGACAAGCGCCTCTTGAGCGATGCTTGGGTGACGCAGGCGCTCACGCCAACACCCGCGCAGAAGACGTACGGCTACATGAACTGGTTCGTGAACCCGGACCGGTCGTATCTGGCCGCTGCGCCGGTGGAGGCGTTCGTGCATGTGGGGGCCGGCAACAACTTCATCTACGTCGACCCCGTCAACGATGTGGTGGCGGTGATTCGCTGGATGGACACGACGGCGAGCCTCAACAGCTTCGTGGAAAAGGTGCTGGCGTCGCTGCGGTAGTCTTCTCGGTCAGGAGTTCGTTGAAGCGCGCTATCCTTCAAGCCGGCCAAATCAGACTTCGTTGCAACTACGGGGGGCGTAGTCCATCAGCGCCCCAAAAAGTACGCGGCTCTCAGATGGTTCTCGGGCATAGGGTTTAGAAGCACAGAACACAGTTCTCTGTTCCTGCTCGCGAGGCATTCGTTGCATGAATGAATTGCGTTCAAAAAATCGATTGTAGATTCGGCGCGCGTCGCTTCTCTGTGTGTTTGCCGACACCTAGCGTTCCCAATGCGGGTGTCCGCGCGGTCCAGCCATTTACTGGACCGTAATCATTATCTTGAGCATGGAGGTAGTGTATGCGTAAGTCGTTATGGGGTTTCTTGGCAATCGGAGCTCTCGTCGCCTGTGACGGTCAACGTACGAGAGTGGCTACCGATGAGATCGTGGGTCCAGCCGACTCAAAGGTTAGCGTGAGCGCAACCGACCTAATCGCTCGGGCGGTTGCGCTCTCGATGAGTGATCCGGCGCTTCGTCGTGATCTTCGAAACTCATGGCGCGACTCAAGAGCTAGTTCCGATCACAAGGTTGTCTTCTCCACTTTCCTCGGCACAGTTACCGGCAAAAGGTTGCTCGACGCAATGTCCGTTCACACTGGACGTACTGTAGCCGAGCTCCAGGCTATCCTCCGTGAGCTGCCTGATTTCGATTTCTATTTACCGATACGCCGACACCGTGAGGCTTGGGCAGGTGGAGACGACGTGGTGGTAGGTGCTACGCTAAACCAAGACAGCGAGCGGGTCACAGCCTTCAGAACGAGTGGAGACGCAGTGGTGATTGAGGGGAAGGATGCGGCTTCCGGTATCAATTTGGTCATTCTGCATCCTGCAGAGCCAAAGTTCCCAGTCATGGTTGTCGAACGACTTTCTAGCGGAAGTCACATCCAGCTGCCAATACAACAACAATCGACGGTTGGAGTGGCCGCGCAGTCTGCGTCTGAAGTCATTCGCTCTCGCTCATCCGTGCTGACGGCCGGTGTGTATCTGAGGTATTTCGACACATGGCGTAACGATGGGTGGTTTGGTGGTGATCTTGAGATGGAATTCCGCTCTACTGGCTATGAAGGTGGAATCCCGTTCAACAGTGGGAGCGGCTTTTTTATCTATCCCTCAACGACCTGCAACAGAGGCATCGGAATCGGCAACTACCCCACGCAGCCACCGGTACAGACCAGTTTACTCATCAGTGCAGGCCTAACGTCAGCGACCCTACAAGGCTGTGGAGGAATGGGCTCTCCCAAGGGTTATTCCATTTGGGCGTATGAGATGGATGGCGGCGCGGGGTTGGAGGATGACTTCGGAGTTCGCTTCACGTCGCCAGGCTCGCTTCCATACGGTTTGACTGTTGGTACCACTTCGAATTGGAGCTATCACCGCTTCTATTCGTTCCCTGGTACGACCTCCGGACAACTCTCTGTAGAACTCGGGTTGGCGTTTCAGTAGCCCATAGGCAACGCTGGTGACCGGTCCGTTCGGGCCGGTCACTCTCTCCCCGTCGCCGCTATGTCCTAGTTCAGGTTGTCGTCGTATGTCCAATTCCCCTACGCGTTGCCGCTTCGTAGCAGAAACGTAGAGCCGGGTACATCTCTCAGGCACATTCGAGAGCGCTGGTAGCATGGCTTTCTCACGTTAACGAGTGAGACGCGCGTAGTTCCGTCCTTAGTCTCCCTAAACTGGGGTATTTGATGTCAATTCTGCCGCATTGTCGTTTCGCCGGACTCGCCGCTTGCATCCTCATATTGCCGTTCACCGCAGCGGAGGCACAGGAGTGCATGGGTGGGCTCGCGGTCGGCGACATCGCTCAGGTGGTCGGTGTTTCCGCCGCTGGTGCCGGCGCGCAACGCGTCATGGTCGCCTCATATGAGCGACTTGGGAATCAGTTTCAGCTTGCCACGCAGGCCGGCTTTTCCGGCACCTCGCTTGGCTCCACAGATGCGACTGTCTTCAGCTCCCAGGTGAGCTGGCGCCCTGGAGAAAAAGGCGAAACGGGGGTTCGCGCCTGTCCATACCTGCGAGGGACGCTACGAAATGGGCCAAGCGATGACCGCTATGCCCTTCGTCAAATTGAAGGTGCTGCTGGTCTGAGCTTGGGACGGACATTGAGTGCCGGGACGATCACGGTCGCGCCCTTCGCGCATCTAGGGGTATTGCACCTACGGGAAAGAAGCCGCTTCGATGGGCAGACAGGAGACCTGTCTCGAAACATCGGCGAGTCCGGGGTCGGCGTGGGGCTGCGATTCAGCGATCGGCTGATGGTTACGCCGAGTTACCGTCGCCCATTCGGCGCGGGATCACCGCTGGGTGCCGCTGAGCCGACGTACTCGCTGACAATGCGCTTCGGATTCAGGCAATAGCATCGAATCGTGTTCCCGCGAAGGGTCGCCGCCCCCGGCGTTCAGGCTGATGGCGGTTAGATTTATCTGAATGTCCACCAGTCGCGTTGCCGGTCCCCGGGAAGAGTTGGCCAATGCCATCACCCACGGGGCCGGCTTTGTCGCAAGTCTCATCGGCTTGCCATTCCTCGTGCTCTCGGCGGCCAACCGCGGGGAGCGTGCGGCCCTCGTAGGCGCGAGCGTGTTCGGCGCGGCGCTGGTCGCGCTCTACGCGGCGAGCACGCTGTACCACGCCGTGTCGCACCCGACGCTCAAGCAGAAAATGCGCGTGCTCGATCACGCGGCTATCTATCTGCTCATTGCGGGCACCTACACGCCATTTACGCTCGGCGTGCTGCGCGGCCGCTGGGGATGGGCGCTTTTCGGGATCGTGTGGACACTCGCGGCCCTTGGCGTGCTGTTCAAGGTGCTGTTCGGGAGCGGCGCCATGGCCAAGCTCTCCACGATCGTGTACGTCGCCATGGGGTGGGTCGCCATTTTTGCCGCGAAGCCGCTCATTGCCAACATGGAGTCGGCCGGGCTGATGCTCCTGGTGGGCGGCGGGTTGTTCTACACGGGCGGCGTGGTGTTCTACGTGGACAAGCGCCGCAGTTGGACGCACCCGGTGTGGCACCTGTTCGTGCTGGGTGGCAGCATCTGTCATTATTTTGCCGTGCTCTTCTACTCGGCACCGGCGGCCGCGCTCACGCGTTAATCGCGGGCGGCGCTTCTTCTCCTTTTTCCAGCATACATGGCTACCAGTCTGCTCGTATTGCTCGACGACATCACGTCCATGATGGACGATGTCGCGGTGCTGACCAAAGTGGCGGCAACCAAGACGAGCGGGGTCATGGGTGACGACCTCGCGCTGAATGCGGAGCAGGCGAGTGGGGTACGGGTCGAGCGTGAGCTTCCCGTGGTGTGGGCGGTGGCCAAGGGCTCGCTGTGGAACAAGGTCATTCTGGTGCCGGTGGCGCTGCTCATCAGCGCCTTCGCGCCGTGGGCCGTCATGCCGCTCATGGTGATTGGTGGCCTGTTTCTGTGCTTTGAGGGCGTGGAGAAGCTGGTGCACAAGTATCTCCACCAAGAGGAGGCCGCTGCGCACTCGCCGGTGATTACCAGTCCGGATTTGAGTGAAGAAGAGTTGTTGGCGGTGGAGCAGGGCAAGATCAAAGGCGCCATTCGTACCGATTTTGTGCTGTCGGCCGAGATCATTGTCATTTCGCTCGGCACCATGAGTACGGCCCCGATTGGCGAGCAGGTCCTGGCGTTGAGTCTGGTGAGTCTTGCCGCCACCGTGTTCGTGTACGGGCTCGTGGCGGGGATCGTCAAGATCGACGACGCCGGCTTGGCGCTGCATCGCCGCGGTCAGGCGCTCGGTGCGGTGCTGCTCAAGGCCGCGCCCATTCTCATGAAGACGCTCTCGGTGCTGGGTACTGTGGCCATGTTCACCGTGGGCGGCGGCATCATTGCGCACGGCTGGCATGCGGCCGAAGTGCTGCTCGAAGGATGGGCGCACGCGACGGGGGCGATGGCGGTGGTGACGAAGCCAGTGCTCGACGCGTTGCTTGGCGTGGTGTGCGGCGCGGTGCTCGTGGCGATTTACACCGGCGTGCAGAAGGCGCGGGGCAAGCACTGA
>CANGXD010000147.1 GCA_947457545.1 Gemmatimonadaceae bacterium | reverse complement strand
CCCGACGCGCGGAGGTAGTTGAGGAGCTGTGCCTCATGCGCCGGGACAAGTTGCGGACGCGCCTTGAGTTCGACGATGACCACTTCGTTGACCACCAGATCGCACCGAAACTCTCCGTGACACTGGCCGCCATAGTAGACGCGATAGGAGACCTCCCGTAGCGCATGGAGGCCACGCTCCGTGAGCACAAGCTGCATTACGCTGGCGTATACAGACTCGGAGAAGCCCCAACCGAGATCGTTGTATACGTCGTAGTAGCCTCCAAGAATTTGCCTCGTGATGTCCTCATGGAGCAGCGCCATCTATCCTCCCGGGATTTGCATAACCGCGTCCAGCAAGCAGGTTACCACCAGCGTTCTTCCGCGCTGTCATCCGCATAGCGCCGACGTGCCCCTTTTTACGCCGAACATGATCCCGACCCGCGTTTTCGCCGCCGCCGTTGCGCTGTGCCTTGCGACACCGCTCGCCGCCCAGCAGACCACTTATCCCAGCAGCTGGGATCCCAAGCTCATGGAGCGCCCGGATGTGAAGTCGGCGCTCGGCATGATCGAGAAGAACTATCCGCAGCAGCTCGACGAGTGGATCCGGCTCACCGAGATGCCCGGCAAGTCCGGTCAGGAGCAGGTGCGCGGCGCGTACGTGAAGTCCGTGTTCGAGAAGGAGGGACTCAAGCCGACGATCGATTCCATCGGCAACGTCATCGCGGTGCGCAAGGGCACCGGCGGCGGCCCGACCATCGCCATCATGGCGCACATCGACGTCGTCTTCCCCAACGAAACCGTCAAGAAGGTTCGGCGTTCGGGTGACACGCTCTTTGCGCCCGGCGTTGGCGACAACACGGCGTCGGTGGCCAACATGCTCGCGACGCTGCGTACGATGAACGCCACCAAGTTCACCAGCAAAGGCGACATCATCTTCATCGCCACGACACAGGAAGAAGTCGGACTGCGTGGCGCCGAATATTGGCTGCGCACGAACGCCCGCCCCGACCTCCTCATCGTGCCCGACGGCTCGTACGGCAGCGTGGCGTACGGCGCGCTCGGCATTTACTGGACCAAGTTCGTCTTCACGAGCCCGGGCGGACATACGCTCGCGTCGCGCGGTCGTCCCACGCCGGTCCGTGCGCTGGCCGCGGCCATTGATCGCCTCTACAAGCTCGAGTTCCCGGCGCTGCCCAATGGCGCGGTGATGAACATCGGCCAGGTGTCCGGTGGCAACATCTACAACGCGGTGCCGCAGGAGCTGTACTTCACCGTCGACCTGCGCAGCAGCGACCCCGTGCTGCTCGATTCACTCGACCGCACGATCGTGCGCGTCACGAAGGCGGTGGCGGAAGAGTACAAGGTGGGGCTGCGCGTGGAAGTCGAGCAGAAGAATCAGGCGGGCGGCACCGAGAAGCAGTTGGAAGGGGCGCGCGCACATCCCCTCGTGCAGACCGCGGTGGACATCAACCGGGCACTCGGCATGAGCGCCGGCATGCCGGGCGCGCAGGAAGCGGTCGCGACGGGTGCCACTGACGCCAACCCGGGTGTGGTGCGCAAGATTCCCAGCATTGCGATTGGAGGCTCCAAGGCCAGCGGCGCGCACCAGCTGCAAGAGTACGCGATTGCATCGAGCGCGCTGCCGAACACCAAGCTGCTGTACCTGCTCACGGCGACGTTCGCCGACGGCATCAAGGTGGTCCCGCCGGCGAAGATCGTTCCGTAAGTCAGCGGTGAAGGAGCTGCACCGCGACCCAGAGTGACGGGAGCGCGGCACTCCACGTCAACAGAAAGCGATTCAGCCCGAAGATCAGAGCGGTGGCAAGGTGGAAACACCATGCCACCGCTCCGTATATGAGGCAGGTGCGGGCATCGATCATGGCCGCCGGCGCGGCCAGCTCGAAGCCAATTACGCCAATCGACGCGAGGCACAGCAGCCACTGCGGACGTGGCACCCAGCGCGGGACGGCGTACGCCGGCACCTCGAGAAAGGCGCGGAGCGCATCGCCGTTCCACCACGCGCGCTCGCGGCACTTCACCAGCCCGGCGCGCACGTAGGAGAGCAGCAGCTGCGCCGCTACGTACATGATTCCACCGGCGTGCACGGTGTCGCTGGCGTTGGGCCACGTCGCCACGGTGAGCCCCAGCAAGACAGTAAAGAGCATCCCATCGCTACCGCCATTCATCGTGCCGCGCACGCGCACCGCGGTCAGCCAGGCGAGTAGCATGAGGATCGCCGTTGCGGCCGTGCTGAGTGGTGCCGTGCGGGGCAGGACAGCCGACATGAGAAGCAGTGCCGCCGCCACACCCTGCACCACGGGCACCGCACCGAAGACTGCCGGAGTCATGAAGCGTGCGCGCCACCCCCACGAGTGGCGCAGCGTCGCAGCGGGCCACGCCCCCTCAATGACGCCATCGCGCAACATGACGCGAAGTTCGAGCGCCACGACGAAGCTGGCGACTGCCGACAGTATTTGCATGAGCCGCACCACGGTGGTCAGCGATGACTCGCTCATGCAACCGCACCGCGCGGGCGCGCCGGCTGCACGGCGCTTTCGAATATCACGCGCACGTCCGATTGCGTCGCGTGATCGACGGCGACGACGCGCCATTGCCACGGAGTCGACCCGGGAGTCGCGACAGACACCGCCCGCCACGCAATCGCCGCCACGATGTCGTGCGCGACCTGATCGAACGCCTGCTCTTCCACCCCGACGGAAAAGCGCTCCACCGCGGATTGCTGCGCCAGGTGCGCGGTGCCGTGCGGATGGTAGACCAGCGCGAGCAGTGTCCGCGATGGCGCCAGCAACGCGCTATGCCATGGGGTGAACGCGCCGCGTTGGTCGAGCGTCCGCAGTTCGAGGCGCACGACTTCGGTGACACGATCAAAGAAGGCCCACGAGGGGAACAGGAGCCGGAGCAGCACCGCGTGCACGATCTGGAGCGCCTTTGGGGTGTGAGATGAGTCGTTTGGTCAAGATATCGACAGCCGACCAATTCCGTGGCATCGTGGAGTATGCGACTGTTCGCCCGAATCGGCGTGGCGGTAGCGACAGTGTTCGTTGTGGCTGTCGCCAGCACGCCCGCTCCGTTGATCGCCTCGTCGGCTCACCCGCCGGCACAGACGCACGTCATGCCGACGCCGCGCACCGATTCGATGGCCCCTCGCACCCTGATCTGGGCGGTCGATGGACTCAGCTTCGAGGCGTTTACCGAAGCGCGGCGCCGTGGGCTGTTTTCGCGATTCACGTTCGCCGGTCGGCACGTGGCTCCCTACCCCTCCATGAGTCATGCCTCATGGACGGAGCTCACCGGCGCCCGCCGCCTGTTCGGTCCACGCGGCGCGCTGCGCTCCGTGGAGGCCAACTGGTTCGACCTCGACGAGATGCGGGTAGCCGACGATCCCCGTCAGGTCTTCGCGCGACAGGCGGGCCCCTTCAACTACATGCGTGGCTTCGACTGGTATTTCGACCCTTTGGTTGAACCGCTCATGTATTTCGAGGGCGAGCGGCTCGTGGAGCGTGAGTTGGCCGAAGCGGAGCGCGCCGTGCTCGAGAACTTCACTGGCAGGCACCATGTGGCGTTCATCGGTGCGGCCGATGCCCTCGCCCACACACACCTGAACGGACTCCATCCGTACTTGCGACGTCTCGATGCGATGATGTCGCGTGTGCTCGATTCGCTCGCGACCCGCGGGGGAGTGCCGGTACACAGCTGGATCATTTCGGATCACGGGAACGCCGGTGCCTTTGCCGAAGGGAAGCCCGAGCGTCGGCTGAAGCCTGTTTCGCTCGATGCGACGCTTCGAACGGCGGGGCTCGTTCGGCAGGATACGGGCAGCCTGACGCGAAGCAACAGCGTGAGCATCGTCACGCTGGCGCTCGCCAGCATGATCGATGTGTACTTCGCCGATCTTGGTCGGCGACGCAGCATGGCCAATGCCGCGGTGCGGCAGCCAGGTGTCGACGTCGTCACCTGGTTGGAGGTGAGCAACACCGATCGCCGGATCGTCATTATCGGAGCCGACTCCGGCGAAGCGGAACTGCGCTGGCGTGACGATGGCGCGGTGTCGTACACCACGATTACCGGCAATCCACTCGGCATCCCCGCACAACTGGCCAATGTGCGCGGCACCGCGGCCCGATGGGTCCCGGATACGATCATGCGCGAGGCCACCGAAGGAGGCGCTTACCCCGATGCGGCATTCCGGTTGGTGCGGAGCGCGAGCAAGGATGTCGAGAACGCGCCGGATCTCATCGTGAATCTCCGCGATGGATACTGCTGGGCCGGTACACTGGGGCGGTACGTGCAGATGGTCCGCACGCACGGCGCCCTCAGCAGGCGCTCGACGCTTGGGCTGGTGGCCAGCACGCACGACAGCCTCCCCCCGTACCTCCGCAGCGAAGAAGTCCTCGCACGCACTGGCGTGGAGGAGCGTGCGCTGTTTGCGCGCGCCCTCACGCACGCCCCGCACGATGCGCGCCTGCTCGCCGAAAGCCTTGCGGTATCACCGGCTCAGGTGGCGACGGGGCGCGACGACCAACACCCAGACGCCGAGTTCCTGCGCCGGGTTCGTCCGCTCACCCTGTCGGCGGAGTACTTCGACTGGGGCACCCTCCGCGCGCTGACCACGACCCTGACCAGCGACTCGACCGCGCGCGCCGCGCAACGGCGACAGCTCACTCGCGCACAACGGTCGATTCAACGCGCAGAGGTGGTGAACGGCGTGACGAGACACCTCGACACGCTACTCGCCTTGGGCGATGGCCTGCCTCCCGTCACCGACCTCACCAGGAACACCGTACGCCGCCTGCTCGACGACAGCGAAGCACGACTTCGCACGATTCCCGAGCTTTCGCCGCTTGCGACCCTGCGGCGCGATCTCCGCATCAGTGAACGTTCGCGCGAAACCCCCGCTGAGGCACTGCGGCGCGCACTGATGGCCGCATGGACGGTGCCATTCTTCGTCGACGCTGCGCTCGTTGCACCGGAGAGCGATTCCATTGCGGACCCGCGCGATCGGCAGTTCGCGAGGGCGTGGCACGGGAGCCTTCGCGACAGTGTGCGCGAACACCCCGCGCGAATACTCGACGACAGTACGATCGCTCGGCGGCTGTTCACGGAGCTTTTGGCGGAACGCGAGCTCACCAGACGCGTTGACGGAGCGACAGTACCGCTGCTTTACGACGCACCGCTGCGTGACGTGACGGTGGTCTATGTGCCCGGTATCTTTGACGAATTGTTCGACCGCGAGATCTGGCAGCGCGCAGTACGCAGTGTTCGCGAGCGCTTGGGCGTGCGCATCGTGAATGCCGGCACCGATGGGCGATGCAGCGCACGCGATAATGCGACGATGCTGCTCTCCACCTTGAAGCGCGATACGGAACGACGCCTCTCCCGAGGATATCCCAAGCCACGGTATCTGATCATCGGATACTCCAAAGGTGGAGTCGACGCGTCCGAAGCGCTGTTGCGGGATCGCGCGCTAGCAGAACAGCAGGTCATCGCACTCGTGACCATCGCCACCCCACACAGCGGTTCGCCGGTGGCCGAACGGGCTGACATTTCCGACGATCTGCTGCGGCTGACGACCGCCGCGCCGCGCGCGGCGTCATGCGATACGACACGCGCCGTCGAGTCGCTGTGGCCGGCCAATCGCGCCGCATTCTGGTCCGGCGACGGCGCGCAACTGCCATCGCTCGTGCCGCTCTATTCGCTGTCCCTCGTGAGCGACATGCGAGCGGCGCATCCCTGGATGAAGATCACCAAGCGGCTGGGACGCTTCTCCGAGGAGAATGACGGGGTCGTGGCCCTTTCTGCCTCACGCTTTCCGCCCAGCATTCCGTCGGTCCACCTGGGAACGGTCGCCGGCGATCACATTGCCGCGCGCAGCGCGTCGACCTTTCCCCAGGAGAGCGTACTCGAGAGCGTGTTGCTCACGCTCAACGAACTGGGCGCATTCGAAGCGACAGCGGCCGCGGAATGGCGTCAGCTGGTGGCGGAGCGGCGCCGCCTACAGAGCGATAGCACCGTAGCGGTCGCAATGGCCACAGGGCCTGCCATCACGCGTGCGCCGACGCGTACACCGCAGCGGTTGCCGAGCGGCAAGGCGGGCTGGCGCGCCGACAAGACCTTTCGCATGAACAACGTGGAGTCGCTCGCCGATGGCACGATGGTCGAGGCGACACCGGCGCTCCTGCCCACCGGGATTGCGATGTTCTGCGATCAGGAGGACATGCGGGCCTTCCGCGCGGAGTTTGCCATGCTCTACGATGCGGGCAACGGCGGAAGCGAAAACAGCGCGCAGAACGGTTTCTCCATGATCACCGCGGACACCGAGAGCGGACGGGCCTGTCGACTGCACACGCAGCGGTCAGCGATGAAGATGACCACCGTCGCCTTTCGCTTTGCGCCGGCCGACTTCCCGGAGCTGGCGTTGCGCGCCCGTGTCGACCGGGAGGTGACGGGAGTGGCCCCCGGCAAAGGCGGGAGTGGCAAAAACGACGCGGCGCTCAAACTCTGGTATGTGCTCCGCGACGAGCGACCGGCGAGCAAGGGGCGACGTGTGCTCTTCGGATATACCTGGGCCGGAACCGATGCACAGGGACGCACGCCGGCTGCCGACTCGCTCATGGAGAGTGGCGCCTCACGCCGGCGCATCGGTTTCTCCGTGCTTCCCGAAGCGTGGGTCATGAACGTGGGTGGCCCCGCAGCACGAGGACAGTGGACCACCGTGACGCGAAACCTCGCCGCCGACATACAGCGAGCGTATCCCGGCATTCCCCTCGCGTCACTGCGCGTTATCGCCATCACCATCCAGAGCGACTCTGACGATTCACGCGGGGAGACCGACGTGCTGCTCGATTATCTCACCATGCGTCCGCGGAAACGCTGACGCACGTCACGTTGCCTGTACTCGCCCGGTACGCTCCAGCTTTCCCCAGCCCGGCGCCCACCCCTTGAGGGCGGCGCGCATCGCCTTGAGCAGCGCCAGATACAACACCTGCCGGTAGGCTATGCGCTGCAGCGGCACGAGCAGCGCCTGCGACAGACGTTCGCCGGGCTCGAAGGCCACGCCAATCAGCGCTGTAATGGTGTCGACGGCCAGAAAGAAGAGATACAACAGCACCACGGGCTCGGCGTGCACCCACGCGGCGTGAGCGCCCAGCACAGGCGTCTCCACGAGGAGTCGCGCCAACGTGGCGAGCAGGGCGATGTCGGCGGCCGGCGCCAGCAACGGAAAGAGAAGCTGAAAGAGCCAGATGTTCGGGAGTCCGACAAGGCCGAGTGCACCTGCGCTAGAGCGGCCGAGGGCGGCCCGATGTTTCCACGCACACTGCAGCGTACCGAAGCTCCACCGGAACCGCTGCTTGAGCAGCGCTTCGAACGATTCGGGTGCTTCGGTCAAAGCCACCGCCTGATCGGCCAACGCAACGCGATGGCCGCGGCGCAGCAGCGTCAGCGTGAGATCCTGATCTTCGGCGAGTGTATCCGTGCGGAAGCCGCCGGCATCGAGGACCGCCTGCCGGCGCCAGGCTCCAATGGCTCCGGGCACCACGGTGATGCAGTTCAGCATCACGAACGCACGGCGATCGAGATTCTGGCTGGTGACATACTCCACGGCCTGCCAGCGAGTGACCAGGTTCACACGATTGCCGACTTTCGCATTACCGGCGACCGCACCCACGCGCACATCGGCGAGCGGACGGACCAGGTGCGTGATGGCATCTGGCGCGAGCAGTGTATCTGCATCGATGACGACGATGACCTCGCCGTTCGCGAGGGTCATGCCGTAGTTGAGCGCGGCCGCTTTACCACCGTTCACATGGCGAATCACGCGCAGCCGCGCGTCACTGGATGCCGCCGCGGCCGCGTCGCTCGTGTCGTCGCCGGACCCGTCGTCCACCACGATGACTTCGAAGTGCGGATACTGCTGTGCAAGCACCGAGCGCACCGTGCGACCAATGACCCGCCCTTCGTTGTACGCGGGGATCACGACCGACACGAGAGGATGATACTCCGCATCTTCGGCCCGACGGCCATAGCGCGGACGGGCAAAGCGAGGCACGAAGCGCTGGAGGCCGGCGAGCCCGCCAATGGCGATGAGCCGCAGCACGCCGAGAACCAGCGCGAGGAGGAACGTGCCGCCGAGGAGGGTTTCGCCCACGTTGACGATTCGAACCGCGGCCATCGTCATGAGACGCTGCGTGAACTCGTTGTCAGGGGCCGTCGGCGTTCCCGCCTGTGGCGCGCCGTCGAGCAGTCCCGCCACGGTGGTCGGTTCGTACCCGCGCGCGCGCAGCGAATCGATGAGTGGGCCAAGCGCCGCGATGGTCGACGCACGATCACCACCCGCATCGTGCAGCAGCACGATCCGGCCGTTCTTTTTCTCGAGCGCCGACAGTGCGTTCGCAATGATCTTCTGCGGATCGGTTTCGAACCAGTCCTTCGTATCGATCTCGAGACCCGCCACGCGATAGCCCAACTCGTTGGCGATAGCCATCGGGCGAAGACGATCCTCTGTGGCAGGGCGCGCGTCACCGATATACGGGGGACGGAAGAGCAGCGGACGATGCCCCGTGACCGCCTCGATCACACGCCCCGTGGCCGCAAGCTCCATGCGCACGGCCGCCGTACTCAGCTGCGCAAAATCGGGATGGCTCCACGAGTGATTGCCGATCTCGTGCCCTTCCGCCACGATACGGCGGGCGAGTTCGGGCAGATGCTGCACCTGACGCCCCACCACGAAGAAACTCGCCACAGCATGTCGTGACGCGAGCGTGTCGAGAATGGGGCCCGTGAACTGCTCGTCGGGGCCGTCGTCGAACGTGAGCGCTACACGCTTGCTTTGGCCGCCGCCACGCGACACGAGATAGCCGCCCGCGGGCTTGAGCAGGCGCTGTCCTTCCACGAAGCCGGCGGCGTCGACGCGTACCGCACGCAACCCGGTTCCCTGGTGGCCCTCTACCGCCAGCACCTCGCCATCACCGACAATGACCGACACGCCATCGTTGGGGAGCGCGCGCAGTGAATCGGGGGTACCTGTCAAACCTTCACGTCCGAGCACACGCCAGAGCGTCGCGTCTTCGCCACCAAGACGCCAGAGCGCCATACCCGCCACGCCAGTGGCGCTCGCCATGCGCAGCTGATTCCAGGTGGTACTGGCATCGAGGTACCACACCGTATGCGTGGTACCCTGCGCGTCGCGCCAGGTGGCATACGGGTTGCGCGTGTTCGCATCGAACCACGGGCCTCCGCTGGCCGAACGCCCGAGCGCCATGGCTTCGCTGACGCTGATCGTGGCCCCTTCCGGGCGATCGCTGCGCCAGTGGTACCCATACTGCCCAAGACCAACCAACAGCTTCTGCGCCGGGATGGCATCGAGCACCACATCCAGACGCTCCGCAAACCACGACGCACTGGCAATCGCGCCGGCGTCGTTCGCCTCGGACGTTTCGTCGTACAACATGGGAATGACGTAGTCGAGCGCCGCGCCATACTGGGCGAGCGGATACTGATCTTCGACACTCACCGGAATGGCGGCAGACACGACCGCATCGAGCGGACGCAGCGCGACGCGCAGTTCCGTGATGAACGCCAGCACCTGCGGATGCGCGGACTTCGGCACGAGTTCGAAGTCGACCGTCACCCCTTGCAGTCCGAATTG
>CANGXD010000146.1 GCA_947457545.1 Gemmatimonadaceae bacterium | reverse complement strand
GAGCGCGTCGAATACCTCGGGAAGCGTCCCGTGCAGCTCCAGCAGTGGTACGCCGCGCTCGCTCAGCGCATCACGCAACTCATGCAGGCATTCGTGAACGAACGCCGCGTGTCGCGGATCATGATCGTCGGCGCGCAGCATCTCTGGCTCATGCACGTACACCGGCAGCACACGCCCCGCCGCCGCGGCGGCGGCTAGGGGGGCGTGATCATGAAGGCGTAGATCTCGTTTGAACCAGAGGAGTTGCAGCACGACAGTCCCTGCGGAAGCACCGCGTGGAGCGATGATACACGCCCCGACGCATCGAATCGGTATTGCACGAGCTGAGGCGCGTGACCGGCGGGTACGACCTCGTCGAGAATGGCGAGCACACGTCCGCGACTCGCCGCCAGGAAGCGGGTATGGCCACCCGTGCCATGAATCGCCCGTACCTGCTGCAGGTTCCGTTGCGCGGCGAGCGAGGTGCGCACTACGCCGTCGTCACGCGGATACTGCCGCGCGAGCCGCAGCTCGTCGTGGATGAACAGTTCGAGCGCGGTCACCGCGCCGCTGCTGTCGCGCGAGGCGGCGACGAGTGCAAACACGGGCGCCTGCGACGGCGCGGGTGTCAGCAGCACCAGCCACGCCGCTTCGTTGGGCCCCAGTGCGTAGGCAGCGCGCGTGTTTCGCACCCGTTCCCAGCGCACGCCCATCGCGGCGAGATGGCGCTCGACTGTGTCGCGGCCGTGCAGTTCGGCGGCAAAGCGCGAGTTGCCCGGAATGCGCAACGACGCGTTGTCGGCGAGCCGGAGCGCCACCGGTATGGTGTCGATGGTGCTCGCGGCGCCAACGCACGCGACGGGAGTTCCCGGCGACTCGCTCTGCGCCGCGAAGGCGCGCGGTGGCATCACCAAGCCGAGTGTGAACACGGTGGCAACCGCGGCGAGCAGGCGCCATGGCGTGGGGAGACGGAGCATATTCGACACGTTTGTATCAGTAAGTGTTACAAATTGGGCTACGACACGGTGTGTTCGGTGCATGCGAAACGGTCAGCTGACGTGGCTGGTGGTGGCCGACATGGTCGCACCGTGACACCCACGTACGCGTGACATGACTTCGCGCGACATGGAGTCGACGGTGACGTCGGCGAGCGTGCGCTTGAGCGCTTCTTCGGCTTCGACGTACAGCGAATTGAGGTAATCGGCGATGACGGGGGCAACGGGGCAGTGCTCGCCCAGTGCGCCCGCGTGGCGCCCGATGAGGTCGCCGCAGTCGTCCGCTACCGCTTCGTACACCGCGCGGAGCGTGATATCGCGCGGGTCTCGGCTGAGCACAGAACCGCCGCCGGCACCGCGCCGTGTGTCGATGATCCCCGCGTTCTTGAGCTGCCCCAGCACCCGCCGAATGACGACGGCGTTGGTCCCCACACTGCTGGCCAGCTCGTCCGACGTCGCGCCACGCCCTTCCTCGCGTTCGAGGTAGGCGATCATCCCCAGCACGTGGGAGGCGACGGTCAGGCGGGAGTTCATCCTGTAATTGTAACTGGCGCTGTAGCAAATGCAAGGGAATCTGGACGGCGGGCGCCCCTCTCTTGCGTGGGGACGACCGCGAGCGAATAGTGCGGCGTTGCCTCAGCACAGGAGGTCCAAATGCCGGAGGCCAGGAGAGCGGCGCGCGTACGGGTGCGCGCCTTCGAGTCCACACGACGCCCGTCGTGGCGGGCGCTGTGGCAGCAGTCGGTGGGGGTGGGTGCAGAAGCGGTGGTGATCCTGACGTTCGTGGCGGGCGGTTGGCTCGAGCGCTGGATGTCGGCGCATTCGACTGGGCCGCAGGCCGATCAGTCGGTGTCGTTTTTGGCGCCGTTCCGGCAGGCGACGCCACCGCCGGCGCAGGAGCGTCTGTCGTTCGTGGGGCTGGGCGGGGGGGCGCCGGTCCCCATCACCGAACGGGTACTCCCCACCGACCGCGGATCGCAGCCCGTGCCGCTCGCCGAGGGGGGCAGCAAGCTCGTGGTGGAGGAGACGGCGGAGACGTCGCCCAGCGATTCGCCGCGCGCGATGACGGAGATCGAGGTGGACTCGACCGCAGCGCTCGACCCCAGCGCCGAGGGGCCGGTGTATCCGCCGGAACTCATGAGCAAAGGGGTGCAGGGGGTGGTGTACGCACAGTTCATCGTCGACAGCACGGGCTACGCCGACACGCTCACCATGCAGGTGCTCGAGAAAGTGGACGCGCAGTTTGTGAAGGCGGTGCGTCAGGCGTTGCCGCGCATGAAGTACAAGGCCGCGATGTTTGCGGGGCGACGCGTGCCGCAGCTGGTGCAGCAGGCATTCGTGTTCCGCATTCAACCCGCGGGTGCGCCAGTGGCACCGACGGAGACGCACACGCGCTGACGTTCGCGCTGACGTTCGCGTCAGCGTCCCCTCGCCCCCGCGCGTTTCAGGAGAGATATTCGGCCGGTTCGCAGCGCCACGGGTGTGGCCCTGCGCGGTCTTCCTCCTCAGGCGAGAGCGTACGCGTGGATACCCCCCTCGATTTTCTGGAGCACGCCCAGGCCGAACTGGCGGCCATGGACTATGACGAAGCGTCGGCGGGATTGCCGCGTCGTGAGTTCATGTTCCGTTCGCTCGTGGCTGCGGCCGCGAGCACCTTTGGCGTGCGGTCGCTGGGTGCGCAATCGCCGCGCGCGTACTTCGATGCCACTGCGAGTGTGTGGAGCACCATGCAGCCACCCGCGCAGCAGCCCGCCGTGGCTCTGGGCAATGGTGAAGCGCCGGCGCTGCAGTTCATGCCGTACCCCGAGGGGACGGGCGCGCTGATGGAAAAGATGGTGGCCAAGTACGGCGTGAATGCGTTCAAGCGCAGCACGTTTACGGTGGAGCCGTGGGTGGGCGCTGCGCCCACGAGTGCCGACGATCTCGCGTTTCTGCCGGCGCATCGCATTGCGGCGCTCATCAAGGCGCGCAAGATCACGTCGCGCCAGATCACCGACATCTATCTCGAGCGCATGGAGCGTCTCAACCCCACGCTCAATTGCGTGGTGACGCTCATGAAGGAATCGGCGCGCGCCGAAGCCGACGCGATGGACAAGGAGTTGGCAGCGGGCAAGTACCGTGGGCCGTTGCACGGTGTGCCGTACGGCATCAAGGACTTGTTTGCGACGAAGAACGCGCCCACTACGTGGGGTTCGCCGGACTTCAAAGATCAGTCGTTCGACTACGACGCGGAAATTGTGGTGCGGTTGCGCGCGGCCGGCGCGGTGCTGCTCGCCAAGCTCGCGACCGGATTGTACGCGCAGAACGATTGGTGGTTTGGCGGACGCACCAACAATCCGTGGAACACCAACATCGGCTCGAGCGGCTCCTCGACGGGCCCGGGCTCGGCGACGGCGGGCGGACTGGTGGCGTTCTCCATTGGTACCGAAACGCAGGGCTCCATTGTGTCGCCGTCCATTCGCAACGGCATCAGCGCGCTGCGCCCCACGTACGGCCGCGTGAGCCGTCACGGCGGCATGGTGCTGAGCTGGTCGCAGGATCGCGTGGGCCCCATGTGTCGCACAGCCGAAGATTGCGCGATGGTGTTCAACGTGTTGCACGGAGTCGACCCGAAAGACGCGAGCACCGTGACCACGCCGTTTACCTTCGATCGCAACCTCAAGCTCGCGTCGTTGCGGATTGGCGTAGACCCCAACGCACCCAAGGAGCTGGTGGACAAGCTCACCGCGCTGGGCATGGTACCCAAGCCTATCGGTGCACGTCCCACGGTGGCGGGGATGGGTGGTGGTGGACTCAACGCCGAGTATGCGGCAGCGTTCGACAGCTTCGTGCAGAAGAAGGCGAAGGAGTTCAACCTCGATCTCAACGCGTTGCCGGAGCGGCCCGCGACTGGCCCGGGGGCGAACGGCCCGTTCGGCAACACGCCGCCGGCGCGCCCCAAGGGAGTCAACGAGGGTGATGCCAACCCCATGGCGGCGGCCGACTGGAACCCGCGCTTCGTGGGTGGTCGCAACACGAAGGCGTTCGACTTCATCAACAATCAGCGTCGTCGCCTCATGCTCGTGCAGAAGTGGGGCGAGTTCATGAAGGATCTCGACGGTTTCATTGGCAACCCCAATTCCGACGTGGGGCCCAACGCGCAAACGGGGCATCCGTGCGCCGTGCTGCCGTACAAGTTCGATGTGCCCAACTTCGGTGGTGGTGGACCGCGCGCCGCCGAAAGCACGCCGGCGCCGACGTACAAGGCGCAGCCCATTTGCGGCGTGATCACGGGCAACCTCTACAACGACGACATCATTCTGTCCGTGGCGCACCAGTTCCAGAAGGCGACGGACTTTCATGCGCGGCGGCCGGCCCTGGGCTGACAGTAGCGAAACTGCAAGTCGGTAACTGCGTAGAGCGGCAGACGGCAGCCACACAGATGGCAGTCCGCAGTAGCTCCAGTACTGCCATCTGAGTGGCTGCCGTCTGCCGTCCAGCAGTTTCCCCGTTTCGAAGACCAACACCGCCATGTCCTCTCCCTACGCCCCCGTCCCCCTCTCCAACGCGCACCGTGACCGCGTCACTCGGCTGTTGTCGGCGGCGTTCGCCAACGACATGCTGAGCATGGAGCAGCTCGATGCTCGGCTGGCGGCGGTGTATCGTGCGCAGACGCCGGCGGAGTTGGAGCAGTTGCTGGTCGATCCGTACGACTCGGGGCGCACGCTTCACGCGTGGCAGGATTACCAGACGGCGGACGATCTGGTGCCGGCACGCGGAATCGCGGCGGCCATGGCGGGCGGCTTTTCCGTCAAAGGGGGCTGGATCGTGCCGCGCCACCTCAAAGTGTGGGCGGTGGCCGGCGGCGGTGATCTCGATTTGCGCGAAGCGCGCTTTGCGCCGGGGGTCACGGTCATCGAGATCGTCGCGGTCATGGGTGGCGCCGACGTGATTCTGCCGGAAGGCATCCGCATTGAAGTGATGGGTGCCGCCTTCCTCGGTGGGTTCGAGCACAGTGGCGGGAGCGTGATCGAAGATCCGGATGCCCCGATCGTCCGCATCAGCGGCCTCGCGGTGTGCGGTGGTGTGTCGGTCTCGCGTTCCCGCCGCAAGTTCAAAAACGAGAAGCAGTATCTCGCCGCATTGGCACGCGCCACCGATATTCAGCGGAGACGCTGAGTTTCACACCCTGCCACCTGCCATCTGAGTGGCTGCCGTCTGCCGTCTCGCAGTTCCCCCCTTTCCGCACACCAATGACTAGCCAGCTCCCTAGCCGCCACGCCATGCAGGGCCCCGAGCGCGCGCCGCATCGCGCGTTCTACTACGCCATGGGGCTCACGAGCGAAGAAATCGCACGACCGCTGGTGGGTGTGGTGTCGAGCTGGAACGAAGCGGCGCCGTGCAACATCTCGCTCAAGCGCCAGGCGGAGGTCGCGAAGCGCGGCGTGATCGCCGGCGGCGGTACGCCTCGCGAGTTCTGCACCATCACGGTGACCGATGGTATTGCCATGGGACACGCCGGCATGAAGGCGTCGCTAGTGAGTCGAGAGACGATCGCCGACAGCATCGAACTCACCGTGCGCGGACACTGCTACGATGCGCTCGTGGGTATTGCCGGCTGCGACAAGACGCTGCCGGGCATGATGATGGCCATGGTGCGGCTCGATATCCCCAGTGTGTTTCTGTATGGCGGCTCGATTCTGCCGGGCCGCTACAAGGAACGCGACGTAACCGTACTCGACGTGTTCGAAGCGGTGGGATCGTACGCCGCGGGCAACATGACACTCGACGAACTCACCGCACTCGAGAAAGTCGCCTGTCCCGGCGCCGGCTCGTGCGGTGGGCAGTACACCGCCAACAGCATGGCATACGTGTCGGAAGCGATGGGGCTCGCGCTCCCCGGTTCCGCGAGCCCGCCGGCCGCGTACGAGACGCGCGACGTGCACGCCGAACGTGCCGGCGAAACGGTGATGCGCCTGCTACGCGAGGGACTGCGCCCGCGGCAGATCGTGACGCGTCGTGCGCTCGAAAACGCCGCTGCGGTCGTCGCCGCAACAGGTGGTTCCACGAACGCCACGCTGCACCTGCCGGCGATTGCGCACGAGATGGGCATCGACTTCGACCTGTTCGACGTGGCCGAAGTCTTCAAGCGCACGCCGCTCATTGCCGATCTCAAGCCCGGCGGGAAGTATCTCGCCAAGGATGTGCACGACATTGGCGGCGCCTCGGTCATTCTCAAAGTGCTGCTCGACGGCGGCTTCTTGCACGGCGACTGCATCACGGTGACGGGCAAGACGATCGCCGAGAACCTGGCGGATGTGGTGTTGCCGAGTGATCAGAAGGTGGTGATGCCGGTGTCGCAGGCCATTTCTCCTACGGGCGGTCTGGTGGGATTGCGCGGCAACCTCGCCCCCGACGGCGCCATCGTGAAGGTGGCGGGGCTGTCGCATCTCACACACACGGGTCCGGCGCGTGTGTTCGATAGCGAAGAGGCGTGCTTTGCCGCGGTGATGGAGCGTCGCTACGACAAGAACGATGTGCTCGTCATTCGCTACGAGGGGCCGCGCGGTGGGCCTGGCATGCGCGAAATGCTGAGCACCACGAGCGCCATTTACGGCCAGGGCATGGGCGAGCACGTTGCGCTCATCACCGACGGCCGCTTCAGCGGCGCTACGCGCGGGCTGTGCATTGGGCACGTGGGCCCCGAAGCCGCGGTAGGTGGACCGCTCGCGCTCATCAACGACGGTGACATCATCGAAATCGACGCGGGCGAGGGCACGCTGCACGTGCAACTGACCGACGAAGAGCTCGCCGCGCGTCGCGCAGCGTGGGTGCCGCGCGCTACCGATTATCAGAGCGGCGCGATCTGGCGCTATGCGCAGACCGTCGGATCGGCCCGACATGGCGCCGTAGTGCACCCTGGCGGCAAAGCCGAGACCCACGTGTATGCGGATGCCTGACTTGGTCTGAGTCGCGGGTTCAATCGCGGCTGCTTTGGTGTGAGCGAGTCGCCGCGCCGCCACCGCTCACCCCGCTCGCGACTCTCTTCGGGGGTGGCCGTGCACGCGCTCACGCGCGCGCCGGCGTCACCCCCTCAGGGATTCGCTCCCCGGGGCGAGCGGCGTCGGCACGGCTCGCATCGCGTTTCGCGCAAAAGGGGTCAGAGTCGTTTTGCGAAAACGACTCTGACCCCTTTTTGTCCGCGAGTCTGCATCGCGGTAGTCGTCGCGGCCGTGGTCGCAAAAAACGGGGCAGAGTCGTAGACGTTAACGACTCCGCCCCGTCTCAGTTTATGCAGCACACCACCAGGTCGGGGCCGTGACGCAGCCACGCGCTGACCGCTCTAGCCCACACACCAGAGCAGCCGAGGTGGCCGCGCTCGCCCCGGGGAGCGAATCCCTGAGGGGGTGACGCCGGGCGCGTCAGCGCGCTCGGCCACCCCCGAAGAGAGTCGCGACCGGGGTGAGCGCGGCCACCTCGGCGTCTCGCGGGCCACGAACAGAGCCCCCAAGCAAGACCACGACCCAATCAGCCGATCGGCTTTTTCGGCACGAACACGTTCGGCACGCCGAGCTTGGAGAGTAGCGCATTGAACTCGTTCAGCTCCTTGTCTTCGAGCGACTGCAGCGTCTTCAGCTGCACATCGAGCTTGCCCCCCAGATCGCTCGTGATCTCGCCGTGCTGCTTGGTGGGCGGGTTCGTGCCTTCGAGTACCTGCGAGTTGAGCGAGATGAACATCTGGTACAGCTTGATCGGATAGTTCAGCGTCGCCTGGTCCGCCTTGGTGTACACCTCGTAGATCTCGGCGCGCACCGCTTCCAGTTTCTTGCGCAGCGCGCTCGATGCATCACGCACGTCCTTGGCGTACGCCTGCGAACCCGCCTGACGCGCGCGTTCGTCGAGTTGACGCTGCAGGTCCTGTATGCGCTGCACCGTTTCGGTGATGCTCGTGATCCGCGCGCCCACCGCATTGGCCGCGTCGAACTGCGCCTTGTACTCGGCCGCGGTCATCGTCAGACGCGGGTCGGGCTTGATCGTGAAGGGGCGCGTGAGCGTGTCCTTGCCTACGATGAGCCGCACCGCGTACTCGCCTGGCACCGCCACCGGTCCGTCGGTGGTGCCGTCATCGATGATCGCGCCCGGCACCGTCTTGGGGCCCGGGTAGCTCAGGTCCCAGATGAAGCGGTTGGCGCCCGCACGCGCATGCACCACCGAATCGGCCGGCTCGTAGCTCAGTGCTTCGGCGCGCTGCTCCAAACGAATCTTGGCGGCGGCCGAATCAGCCGCTGGGTTGCCGGTGCTGTCCTTCTTGGGTGCGCCCTCGCTGGTGTACGTGCGCGCCACCTTGCCGTTGCTCTCGAGGAACTGCACCGTGATCGGCGATGTGGGCGCGCTCTTGAGCCAGTAGTCCACACTCACGCCGTAGCGCGGGTTGGCACCGGCCGCGCCACCACCACGGCCACCGCCCATGCTCGTCCAGCGCGTGGCGGGCGACGGGGCGTACAGGTGCACCGGCTTGGCGGTGATGGAATCGGACAGCGTGCGCAGCGGCGAAATGTCGTCGAGCGACCAGAACGCACGACCATGCGTGGCCACGATGAGATCGTTGTCGTGCACGCGCAGATCGCGCACCACGGCGCGCGGCAGGTTGAGCTGCATCGGCTCCCACGCCGCGCCGTCGTTGAACGACACGTACACGCCCGTTTCGGTACCCGCGAAGAGCAGGCCGCGACGCTTGGTGTCGCTGCGAATGGCGCGCGTGTACGCGCCCATGGGGATGCCCGCATCGATGCGCGTCCACGTCGCGCCGTAGTCGGTCGTCTTGAACAGATACGGCGTGAAGTCGTCCTGCTGATAGCGATTTGCGGCGATGTACGCCGTGCCCGCCTCGAACGGCGACGCCTCGATGATGGACACGCGCGTGAACTTGCCGAACGCCTTGGGCGTCACGTTCGTCCACGACGCGCCATTGTCGCGCGACACATGCACAAGGCCGTCATCACTCCCCGTCCACAGAATGCCCTTCGTGACGGGCGATTCGGCGAAGGCAAAAATGGTGGCGTACCACTCCGTACCCGTCATGTCGCCGCTCACGGGGCCGCCGCTGCGTCCCATGGTGGCGGGGTCGTGCTGCGTAAGGTCGCCGGAGATCTTTTCCCAGCTGCCACCCTGATTGCGCGAGCGCCACAGATACTGCGACGCCGTATACAGCACGTCGGGATCGTGCGGCGAGAAGTGAATGGGGAAGGTCCACTGGAAGCGCTGCGGCACGTCGGCCACGGCCATGCCGTCGTAATTGCCGAGCCATACCGAGACGTCACGACGCATGTTCGTCTTGTGATCGTGACGCGACAGCTGGCCCATGTAGCAGCCGCCGAAAGTCACGTCGGGGTTGCGCGGGTCGACGGCGATGTACGCGTTCTCGCAGCCAGCCACGGGCCACCAGTCACGCTCCGTGATGCTCCCAAAGTCGGAGCGGTGCGCGATGTTCACCGTGGTGTTGTCCTGCTGCGCGCCGAGAATGCGGTACGGCTGCGACTGGTCGGTGGTCACATGATAGAACTGCGACGTCGGCTGATTGTTCTGCGAGCTCCACGTGCGGCCACCGTCGAGCGACACCGTGGCGCCGCCGTCGTTGCCATTGATGAGCCGCTGCGGGTTCTTGGGGTCTACCCACATGATGTGCGTATCGCCGTGCGGCACGCGCACCGTCGTGAACGTGCGGCCGCCGTCGATGCTGCGGCTCACCTGCAGGTTCATGATGTAGACGGTGTTCTCGTTCACCGGGTCGGCGGTGATGCTCAT
>CANGXD010000145.1 GCA_947457545.1 Gemmatimonadaceae bacterium | reverse complement strand
GCGTGCGCCATCGATGTCGTGGTGCCGGCCACTAGTGCGGCCGCCGAACCGACGACGTGCCATGCCACTCCTTGCACGCATGCACGGGCACGACCTTCCCCGGATTCGCTCGGCGATCCGGATCGAAGACACTGCGCACGCGGCACATGCTGTCGAGTGAGGCGGCGTCGAAGAGCGATTCCATGTACGGCAACTTGTCGAGGCCGACACCGTGCTCGCCCGTAATGGTGCCGCCGGCCGCGATGCACGCCTGCATGATCTCGGACATCGCCGCGTGCACGCGGGCGCTCTGATCGGCGTCGGTAGCGTTGTACGGAATGTTGGGGTGCAGATTGCCATCGCCGGCGTGAAACACGTTGCACACGCGCACGTCGTAGCGAAGGGCAATGTCGTCGATGGCGGCGAGCACCTGTGGCAACTTGGTGCGCGGTACGACGGCGTCCTGCACCACGAGTGCCGGCGCCAGGCGCCCCATGGCGCCGAACGCTTTCTTGCGCCCCTGCCAGAGGCGCGCGCGGCTGTCCGCGTCGGTTGCGACGGTCACGGCGCGCGCGCCGCTGTCGAGGCAGGCGGCGCGGATGATCTCCACGTCTTCGTCGAGACCGGCTGCAGGCCCGTCGACTTCGCAGAGCAGAATGGCCGCGGCATCCACGGGGTATCCGGCCGCGTAAATGCTCGCTTCCACGCAGCGGATGGTGGCGTTGTCCATCATCTCGAGCGCGGCGGGCACAATGCCCGTGGCCACGATGCGCGAGACGGCGCGTGCCGCCTCTGCCACCGACGAGAAATCGGCGAGCAGCGTGTGCACCGCGTCGGGGAGCGGGACGAGCTTGACCGTGACTTCGGTGGCGATACCAAAGCATCCTTCGCTGCCGACGAAGGCGCCAAGCAGATCGTAGCCTTCCTGTTCGGCGAAGGCACCACCCAGGCGCGTGACGGTGCCGTCTGGGAGGACCACTTCACACTCGAGGATGTGATTGAGTGTGACGCCGTACTTGAGGCAGTGCGGTCCGCCGGCATTCTCGGCGACGTTGCCGCCAATCGTACACACCGTCTGACTGGAGGGGTCGGGGGCGTACTGCAGGCCGTAGCGCGTCGTCTCGCGCGACAGCCGCGCATTCACCACGCCGGGCTCGACGCGGGCCAGACGATTGACCGGATCGACATCGATGATGCGCGTGAGTCGATTGAGGCCGATGAGCACGACGTTGTCGGCGAGCGCGCCTCCGGACAGGCCAGTGCCGGCGCCGCGCGGTACCCATGGCGTTCCCGTGGTAGCAAGGGCGCGCACGACGTCGATGAGTTCATCGCGGGAACCGGGAAAGACCGCCATGCCCGGCGTGGCGCGATAGCCAGGCAAGGCGTCGGCGTCGAAGGGCGCGAGCTCTGACGGACGGGATTTGACCCACTTGGGCCCAACGATGGCGGCGAGGGTTTCGCGCATGCCGGAAGTTAGCGAGGGCAAGGCTTGAACCGCAGTTCACCGCGGCTCACCGCAGTCAGGGCAGCGCGATCCTCTCCACCGCCGCCTTCAGCGTCCCGAGATCGAACGGCTTTTGCAGCACGTGCGGATGTTTGGCGAGGATGCTGTTTGGTTCGGCATCGCTGACGAAGTCGCCGGTGGTGAGCAGCACACGTAGGGCGAGCGCCGGGCGCTCCTGCAGCAGCGTGTGCACAATGGCTTCGCCGCTCAATACGGGAAGATGCAAATCGCACACGACGACGTCGAGTCGTGCGTCGGTGTCGTCGGCGCTGCTGAGCAGCAGATCCATGGCCGACTGTCCATCGGAGGCTTCGAGGACCGCCCATTGCTGACGTTCGAACCACCGCTTCAGCGCGAAGCGAATGCCCGGTTCATCGTCAACGATCAGGACACGGGGCAATGCAGTGCCTCCCAGGGCGGTCTATGAAAAGGCGGGCGCTCGAGACACCGAGCGCCCGCCGATCCATAATATTACTGTCGGGTAATTCTTACAACGCTGTCGCCAAAAAAACCGGGACGTGATGTCGCAGCGAGTTACGCCGCACCCCAGAAGCCTGCGAGGGCGTTGCCATCGGGCGACTCGCGGAGCTTCTCGAAGGCGCGCTCGCGAATCTGACGAATGCGTTCGCGCGTGACACCCATGAGGGCTCCGATGCGCTCGAGCGTCATGGCTTCGGCCCCTTCATCAAGCCCGTAATACAGATACAGGATTTTGCGTTCACGCGGCGTGAGGTACTTCCGGAAGACGCGGTCGATGAACTCGCGCATGAGGCGGAAGTCGGTGCCTTCTTCGATGTCGGCGTGCGTCTCACCGGCGAAGCGCTCGCCGAGGGTGGACGCTTCGCGATCCTGACGATCGATGGGGGCGTCGAGCGAGACTTCCGTGCTGCTGATCTGGCGGGCGCTGCGCACCTGTTCGACGGGCTCGCCAAGGAGCTTCGCCATTTCGGCGTCGGTGGGCTCGCGGTTGAGCACCTGATTCAGCACCATCTCACCACGCGCCATGCGGATGAGCTGCGAATTCTGATTGAGCGGGATGCGGACGCTGCGGGTCTGTTCGGCGAGCGCCTTCAGGACGGCCTGGCGCACCCACCACACGGCGTACGAGATGAACTTGACGCCCTGATCGGGATCGAACTTGCGGACCGCCTTGAGGAGGCCTTCGTTGCCGATGGCGACGAGTTCGGAAAGGTCGAGTCCGTGTCCCTGATACTTCTTCACATAGCTGATCACGAAGCGGAGGTTCGCCGTGACGAGTCGCTCGGCGGCCGATTCATCGCCATTCTGGGCGAGGCGGGCGAGGCGACGCTCTTCGGCGGCGTCGGTGATCAGGGGGAGCTTCTGAATATCGTGGAGATACTGGTCGAAGGCCGTGGAAGGAGCGGAGCGGAAAAACCCTTTGGAGCGGGTTTCGGATGTCCTGGTCGCAGCTGCCTGCATACGCGCCCTCGCCGAACGTGGTACGGAAGTAGGGCCTTGGGGACGGCCCGCAAATGGTGGGGAGCGCCACGATAACGGTCACGCTCTGGACGGTCAATGAAAATTTTCTGTCAGTGACGAATACGGTCACTTTCGCGCCAGTGACGGGCCATTTGTGTGATTTTTAGGACAGAAAAAGCCGACCGTGTTGGTAGGGATTGGTGGGTTGATGCGTTTCGTCCCAAACGGCTGTTGCGTGGATGCAGCGATGGTATGGAGTCCATCCATCGGTTTTGGGTCATCCTGAAGCGATATTCATTAAAGGACGTGCCTGCAGGGTTCGCTTCGCCGCTAACGGAGTCGGGGTTTGTGTTTCTGCTCGGGTCTGGGTCGTGGCACTGCCACGACAGTCGGGGTACAGCCACTACGGTCGGGGCCCTGCTACTGCAGTCGGGGTCTACCTGCGGTCGGGGTTTCGGTCGGGTCGGGGGTACACAACAGTCGCGGGTGTGGTCGGGGGCGCGGCGCTTCGCTGGCGGGTCGGGGACCAAATGTCGGGGTCTGGGCGAATCTGTCGGGGTCCCCGCCGAGCCCGCGACAGTTTAGCCCCGGCCACCGCGACCCCCCCGACCCCGACCCCGACGCGCCAGCGCAGCGCCGCGCAAGACCCGACCAGGACCCCGACCGTAGGTAGACCCCGACCGTCGTGGCAGTACCCCGACTGTTGTAGCTGTACCCCGACTGTGGTGGCCGTACCGCGACCCAGACCAAGACCACACAGCCCCGACCACCGCAGTTACGGCAGCTGCTCCAGCAAGGCGGCGACAACCACTGCGTCGTCGACCGGAACGGCCCAGCGCCCTTCCGCCGCCTCCATCTCGCCAAGCGCGCGCGGCAACGCATAGCGCGCCGCTCCTCCGCGCGCCTTTTTGTCGCCGTGCGTCTCGGCGACCACCGTCTCGACGTCGACCCCCGCCGGCAGCACGACCGGAAGTCCCGCGCGCGCGACCGCGTCGCGTACGGCCAGCGCCAGTCCTTTCGGCGCCAACCCAATGCGCTCCGCCAATCGCGCCTCCGTGACCATCCCCATCGCCACCGCGTCGCCGTGCAGCATGTCGTACTGCTGCACCTTTTCGATGGCGTGCGCGATGGTGTGCCCGAAGTTGAGAATCTGGCGCAGCCCGCCCTCGCGCGAATCTTCGGCGACCACGGTGGCCTTGATGCGCACACTGCCGGCAATGAGAGACGCGAATGCCGGCGCGGACGCCCCTTGCGAGAGAATGTCGGGGAGCGCGTGCCACAGCGTGTCGAAGTAGCTCACGTCGGCAATGATGCCGTGCTTCAGCATTTCGGCGAGCCCGCTGCGCAGCACCGCCGGCGGCAGGGTGGCGAGCACTGCGGGGTCCATGATAACCGCGGCCGGGTTGTGAAAGGCGCCGACCAGATTCTTCCCCGCGGGCGTGTCCACCGCCGTCTTGCCGCCGACAGACGCGTCGACCATCGCGAGCAGCGTCGTGGGGATCTGCACCACGGGCAGGCCACGCATGTACGTCGCGGCGACGAAGCCGGCGAGATCGCCCACGACCCCGCCGCCGAGGGCGATGATGGTGGTGTCGCGTCCCGCGCCCCAGGCGACGAGCGCGTCGGTGAGTTGTCCCCACCGTTCGCGCGTCTTTTCCTGTTCGCCGGCGGGCATCGTGAACAGCTGTGTGCTTTCAGCCGGGAACTGCGCCAACACCGCGGGGGCATGCAGCGGCGCGACGACGGTGTCGGAAATGATCGCGACGCGATGCGACGGCGCCGCGTGTCGGACGATGTCGCCGACGCGCGCGAGCGTCCCGGCCTCACAGTAGACCGGGTAGTCGAGCGGGAGCGACAACGCCGCAGGCAACGGCGACGGCGAGCCGGTGCTCACGGCGCGCGATTTACCAGGTGACTTCGCCCGCGCCGGCCCGCTTGTTGGCAACGCGCGCCAGCATGAAGAGCAAGTCGGAGAGACGATTGAGGTAGATGACGACGAGATGCGGCAGTTCGACTTCGCTGGCGAGGTGCACCACGCGACGTTCGGCACGACGGCACACCGTACGCGCGACATGCAGCGCCGCCGCCTTGGGCGTGCCACCGGGGATGATGAAACTCCGCAGCGGTTCGAGCTCCTGCTCGCACGCGTCGATCGCCTTTTCGAGTTCGTCGATACGCTGTTCGTCGATGCGCGCCTTGGAGAGATGATCGCGCATCTTCTCGAGGTCGGGGGTCGCCAGCAGCGCGCCGATCGCGAACAGATCGCGCTGCACCGGGACGAGGACTTCGTCGATGCGCGGAATCATCTGAATGGAGCGGGCCATGCCGAGCGAAGCATTCAACTCGTCCACGTCGCCATAGGCATCAACGCGGGGATGGTCCTTGCCAACGCGACCACCGCCGAACAATGCGGTAGCGCCTTCGTCGCCGGAGCGGGTGTAGATCTTCATGCCACAAACATAACCGGCGGGGGAACGGCGGGGGTCGGGGTCGGACTGGTCCGGCGCTCTACTGGTAACGGCACTAGCCCTCAGGGCAAAGAACCTAAGGAAAAAGGGGAAAGCTCGGTTGTGCCCACCGGAATCGGAACAGCAGTTCCACGTGGACGGCACCGCGCTTTCCCCTGTGCTCTTGCTTTCTTTGTCCTGAGGGCTAGGGCCGTAACCAGTAGAGCGCCGGACCAACCAACCGTCGTTTACGAGACCCGCGGATCGACTTTTCTGTATGCCACGTCCGTCAGCAGGTTCACCGTCACGAATACCATCGACAGGAACAGCACCGATCCCTGTACCGCCGGCAGATCGCGCCGCGAGATGGCCATGACTACGTAGCGGCCAATGCCGGGCCAGCTGAAGATCGTTTCGGTCAGGATGCTGCCGGTGAGGTACGCGCCGAAGTCCAGGCCGATGACTGTGACGACGGGAATGAGCGCGTTGCGCAGGGCGTGACGCACGATGACGCTGCCTTCGGCGAGGCCTTTGGCGCGTGCGGTGCGCACGAAGTCGGCGTTGAGCACTTCGAGCATTGCCCCGCGCGTGACGCGCGCGAGATACGCAATGCTGCGCGAGCCCAAGGCGAGCGCCGGCAGCACGAGGAACTCGATGCGCCCGTATCCCGATGCTGGGAGCCAGCGCAGCGTGACCGCGAAGAGCACGATGAGTAGCAGGCCGATCCAATACACCGGAAAGGAAATGCCGAGGTATGTGACGGCAAGCGCGAGACGATCGAACCAGCCGTTGGGTTTGACGGCGGCAAGCACGCCGATCGTGACGCCGCTGAGTGTCGCCAGCAGCATGGCCGCGCCCGCGAGCAGCAACGTGCGCGGAAAGCGTTCGGCGATATCGCTGACGATGGGGCGATTGGTGATGTACGAGCGCCCAAGATCCCCGCGCACGATCTTGCCGGCGTAGTTGGCAAACTGCACCGGCAGCGGCGCGTCGAGCTGCAACTCCGCCCGCAGCCGCGCAATCGTGGCCGCATCGGCCCGCTCGCCCACCATCGCCTGCACGGGATCGCCCGGCGCGACGTACAGCAACAGGAACACGACCACCAGCACGCCGGCAAGCGTGGGCACAGCAAGCACCAATCGGCGAGAGAGCAGCTGGAACATCAGGGCAATCTAACGAAACAATGGGTTGCTGAGAGTTCAGTACTCAGAACTGAGGGCCTGAGCTCAGAGCTCAGAGCTCAGAACTCAGACCTTGATAGGCGTGAGAGTTCAGGAACGCAGGTGCGAGAGGCGAGGACCTGCGGTTGGGGAAACCGCCACCGCGGGTCCTCGCCTCTCGCCTCTGCGTTACTCGACTCTCACACCTATCCGGAACTCACGCGGAATTCTGAGCTCTGAGCTCTGAGTACTCAGATCTCACCGAACAGGTGTCAGCGAGCAAGGCGTACCGTATTCCACCGCTGCCCGTTGAAGATCACCGGCACTTCGAAGCCCTTGATCCACGGTTGCACCGCGTACACCTCGTTGTAGAAGAACAACGGGACCATCCCCACCTGCGCGTACGCGACGGAGTCGGCCGAGCGGTAGAGCGTGGTGCGCTTGGCCGTGTCGGACTCGCGGCGTGACGCCGTGACCAGACGGTCAAAGGTGCTGTCGCGGAAGAAGCTCACGTTGCCCCCCGCGCCCGTGTTCGCGCTGTGCAGCAGCGGGTACAAGAAGTTTTCGGCGTCGGGATAGTCGGCGTACCAGTCTTTCACCACCAGGTCCGTCTGCCCCGCGCGCGCGGCGGCGCGCATGCTCGGGGCGTCGCGCTGCACGAGCTTGATGCGAATGCCCACGACGCCGAGGTACGCCTGAATGCTTTGCGCGAGGCGCGGCCAGGGGTTGGTTTGTGAGCTCCACAGTTCGAGCTCGAGGCCGTTGGGATAGCCTGCCTGCGTGAGCAGGGCGCGCGCGGCAACGGTGTCGTAGGCGAAGCGGGCACGCGACGGGTCGGCGCCGTCGAGCGTGGGGGGAATCACGCCGTTGGCGACAGTGCCGCGACCGGCGAGCAGCTGCGACAGCAACGTGGGCACATCGATGGCGTGCGCGATGGCCTGGCGCACGCGCACATCCTTGAGCGGTCCACGCGTGCTGTTCACGCCCATGTACCACAACCGCAGGGCAGGGGCGCTGACCAGCTTGCCCTTGCGGTCATCGGTGCTCTCCCATTCGCGCGTCTGATCTTCCGGCACATACAGCAGGTCCACCGTCCCCGCTTCGAACTCGGCGACCGCCGTCGACGGCTCGGGGATGATGCGGGCGATGAGCGTGTCGATCGCGGGAGCGCCACCGAAGTAGTTCTCGTTGCGCGCAAACTTCAAATAGTCGTCGTGCTTCCATTCGACGAGCTTCCACGGTCCCGTTCCCACCGGCTTCTCGCTGAAGTCCGCGCCGATTTGCTCGGGGACCACCGACGCCACCGGCATGGCGAGCAGTTTGGGGAAGATGGCGAGGGGTTCTTCGAGCTCGATGACGACCGTCGTGTCGTTCACCGCGTTCACCCCCAGCGTGGTCCCCTTGGCGTCGGCCATCGCCCGCGCACCGCGAATCGGGTATAGCGGCCACACCGTACCGGCTTTCGTGGCCGGGTCGAGCACGCGACGGAACGACTGCACGACGTGGCGCGCCAACATGGGCGTGCCGTCATGAAAGCGGATGTTGGGGCGCAGATGGAACGTGTACGTCAGGCCATCGGGGGACACGTCCCACGAGGTCGCGAGCCCCGCCTCCACCTGTCCGGCCGGTGTGAAGCGCGTGAGGCCATCGAAGAGATATGCCACCGCGCGTCCGCTGGGGACGTCGGGGGCTCTGGCGGGATCGAGGGACACTGGGTCCGACCAGTCACGCGAGTCCACCACCGCGTGCCGCTCCGGGGTGGAGTCGGCCTGGCCACATGCAGCGAGCGCGAACGCCGAGAGACAGGCGGTCACGCCGAGTGTCGTGGTGCGTGTGACGGAAGCGAGCGCCGCGCGCGAAGAAGTGCGCATATGTAGTTGACGGGGTGAGCGTGTCGGTTGAGCTTTGTAGGCTATAGAACGTGCGATTATTCGACTATCTCCTCTCTGCAGCCGTTTTCAGCGGCGTGCTGATGTCCGCCTCTCCGCTCGCCGCCCAGGATCTCTCCTGTGAACGTGGCGATCGTGAGGTGCGGGCGCTCCGCTTCGTCGGCAATCGCGAATATCCCGCATCGGCGCTCGCGGCGACAGTCGCCACCACGCCATCGACGCTATCCGGCGTGCCCGTGCTTGGCACCCGTCGCTGCCTCGATCCCGTGGAATTTGCCCGGGATGTACAACGCCTCGAAACGCTCTATCGGCGGCGCGGCTATCCCGATGTGAAGGTAGACACCGCTGTACGCGTGGTGCGCCCCTCCGTGATCGAAATCACGTTCACGGTGAACGAGGGTGAGCCCATGCGGGTGTCGGCTTTCGCCATTCGGGGCGTCGAGCGCGACCCGGATCTCGAGGCGGCGTCGCGCGATTTCCCCATGCGCGTTGGCGGGCTCTTCGACCGGAGCGCGCTCGAAGCCGGGCGAGACACCCTGGTGCGCCGGCTGCGCAACCTGGGGTGGCCGCAAGCCGAAGCGCTGCTGGCGTATACGACCAACACCGCACGTCGCACCGCCGACGTCGAGGTCACGGTCGTGCCCAGCGCCCGGGCCCGACTCGGGCGCATTGCGCTGGTGGTCGATACCGGGAGCGGTCCGCGCTTCGTGTCCGACGAGTCGATCCGCCGCACCATGGCGCTCACCAGCGGCGACTGGTACTCGGCGCGCCACATCATCGACGCGCAGCGCAATCTCTACCAGACCGATGCCTTTCAACGCGTGGAGCTGCAGCCCGACAGCCTTCAGCCCGCCGGCGATACGCTCGTGAATCTCACCGCGCGACTGCTCGAGGGCGACCGGTTCGCGGCGCGCGGTGGACTCGGATGGGCGACGCTCGACTGTTTTCGCGCACAAGGATCGCTAACCGACCGCGACTTCCTGCCGTTCGCGCAGCGCCTCGACCTTACGGCGCGTGTGAGCAAGATCGGGTTGGGTGCACCGCTCGATGGCGCCGAAAGCTTTTGCCAGGGACAGGCGCGCAGCGACCCATACAGCCGCACGCTCAACTACTACACGTCCATGACGCTGCGGCAGCCGGTGCGCGCCAATCAGGCGCGGGTGCCGTCGCTCACAGTGTTCAGCTCCACGTTGTCGGAGTACAAGGCGTACCTGCGCCGTACGCCCATCGGTGGCGTGTTCTCGCTCTCCGATCCGTTCGCGCTACGCCCCTCGCCGCTGACGCCGAGCACGCTGTCGTATCAGCTGGAGTTGGGGCGCACGGAAGCGGAGCCCGCGTTCTTCTGCGCCGTGTTCAACGCGTGCGATGCGGACCTGCGCAACTTTCTGCAGCGCAACAACCGCTTGGCCG
>CANGXD010000144.1 GCA_947457545.1 Gemmatimonadaceae bacterium | reverse complement strand
CGAGTGAGATTCGTGCGTGCGATGGCGATCTCGCCATTCGGCTTGTCATCGGAGAAGCCATAGCGAGCAATCGCGGTGGCGGCGAAGCCTCCGCCCAGCTGCTGCTCCAGCAGCAATCCCGTCGAGAGCCCTTCCACACGGTTGTAGCGCGTCATCGACGGCCCAAGCTGGACGCGCGGCTTCGGAAGATTCGACAAGGAGAACGCCGCTTGCGCCCGCATGCCAAGCGCGGCGCCGACAAGCTGCTCGCGACTCTTGCTGTCGAAGATCGCGTCGTCATCGTCGTAGATCGAACCCACGAAATCCTTGGAGTACATCAGCGTGCTGTCATTGCACGGAATGGTGAGCACCGTCGGAATACGCGCGTCGCTCTTGTACTGCGTGACGACGCGCGTTGGCGAATTCCGACATTGTGTCATGGAGCTATCCGCGGCCGCCTTGGACGTATCGACCTGGATGGCGCCAAGCGGCGGCGACGCGTTGACACTCGCATAGGTGAAGGAGTTCTCGTACTTGACTGGCACGCGCGCGAACAGCGCTCGTATCGACCCTTCCGCCGATTGCAGTCGCGGCAACCAGAATTGCCCCTGGTACAGTCCGTACTCGATGGCAATCGAGGAAAGCTCCCCGACATTGGGGGCAAACAACGAATTGATCATGAAGGCCGCGAGCTTCGCGCTCCGTGTCGCCGAGTCGTTCGGCACGGCCGACATCGCGTTGGGCGTAGCTGCTGCCAGGCGATACGCGGCCCGCACGAGCTGTCCAGTGACCACGTCGAACCACAACGAACCGACCGCGAGATTGCCCTTGGGGGTACGCGGGCGCACGGCGAGTTCGCGCAGTTGCACGATCTTCCCATCGGGCAGTCGCAGTTGGACCGAATCACCGGTTTGGTACGTGTAGTACGCCTCCGCACCCGTCGCGAGCGGATTGACGATGCCGTTGTCGTCCACTTCCGCGCGCGCCATGCTCCCGCCAATCCACAGCGTCTCCGACCCCGGGAAGTAGGGGATGGGAATCATTTCGTTGTCATCGGCAATGTCCTGAATGGCATCCTTCTCGACTTTGGGGACGCCAAGAATGGGAAGCACCATGCGCGTCCCCGTCACCTGAATGCGGGCCCCCACGTTCCGTTGCCATTGCACACGTGCCGCCGTCTCGCCCCGATACGCGAGACGCTCCGGGCCAGACTTGCCAATACCGGCGCGCACCGAGATGCGTTGACGGACCTTCGCGTCGTAGCTCTGCATGGACGAGTCCTGCGCGACTCGCGCGACCTTGGCGCGAGTGAACAGTTCGCGAGCCTTTTCATCGAGAAACGCGGTTGCCAGCACCTCCGCGGTAACGGGCAGTCGCGTAGGACGGCGCTTGGCCGTCGAGTCCGTCGCGCTGCTGTCGCGCACGATCGTCTGCCGTGTCCTGGCCGAGTCTTGTGGTATCACAAAGGGCGCGTGCACTGACGCGTGTAGTGCAAGGACGATGGATAGCACGGGAGAGATCGGAGGGAGGAGGGCGGCCGTGGTACGACACGCGTGCTCGTCCGTTTGGTTTCCAGCGTCGGTATCCCGGGCGCTTGCCGTCCCCCGTCTTCCGCCCCATCGATCCTTTTGTGAAGCAAAAACGTCGCCTAAACTTTGGGCTCGTCGGCGGCATTTCCTTGTCACAGATTTCCGATAAGGGGGGATTGATGCACTGGAAGTTCATTTCGACGACTGCGTTCATCGCGGTCACACTGACACTGGGATTTGGCGCGTACTCGCTGTGGGGAGCGGTGGGCACGGAACTGTCCGGCGTCAGCTGGTTTACCGTGCTGTCGAGTCAGCGGAACGTTGCCTACGTCGCCGGATTCTCGCTCCCGATTTCTGCGCTGGCGTCGGGACTGCTGGTACCGCGCGCCAGCGATGCTCGCCCATTCTCGGCGATCGCGATGGCTCTTGTCCTCGCGGCCGCCACATTCGTTCTCATGGCGTTTGTCGCGCCGTTCGCCGAAGCGCTAATCATGCGCACGGCGCTGCCGGCGCAGTCACTCACGTATGAGGCGCAGGGTTGGAGACACTGGTGGGGCGTCTACGATTCCGGTGCGGACGCTATCGGTCGCACGCTCAACATATCAATTACGGATGCGCGTCCGTTCTGGCGGGCCGCGGGCCTGTTTGCATGGCAACCCATCTACGTGAGCGCGACAGCACTTTTCACCACGCTGCTTGGTATGACCGCCGCCGGGACTGACGTGAGCACGGAGGGCTATCGGCGCAAGATGTGGTTGGCGCTCACCACGCTCGTGGTCTTCCTAGTCTTCGCGGGATGGAAGGTCGCTAGAGTGCTTTCGCTACGCTTCGACGTTCCACCGGAGTCTTCGCTCGCGCTCATGTTGCTCGGACCTGCACTGCTTTTGTGCGGCCTGCTCATTCGTGATCTGTCACGCGGTAGAGCCGGTGCGCGGTGAACCGTCCGACTGACACAGAACACTTGGCCGAGCGCTTTCGCGGCGGCGATGCCACTGATTTCTCGACGTTGGTTCGCGAGTATACGCCACGACTTCTGGGCGTGGCGCGTCGGCTCGCCGGCGACCACAGCGCCGCGGAAGACCTCGTGCAGGAAACGTGGATTGCCGCCTACCGCAGCCGTGCGTCATTCACCGATGGGAGTCTGCTGGCGTGGCTCATTGTCATTCTCCGACGAAGCTTTCTTCAGCAGTACCGCTCATCGGAGCGACGCCGCGCGCGCGAGCACCTGTACGCGCGCGAGCATTCGACGCAGCAGCACGCATCGACCGCGACTTACACGGAGCCCGATGCGGTGCGGTTATTCGCGGCGCTCGATCAATTGTCGTCACGGCAACGTGACGTAGTCGTCGAACGGATCATGGGCGAGCGAAGCACTGCGGACACCGCACGACTCCTCGGGATCGCTGAGGGGACCGTGAAAGCGACACTCTCACAGGCGTTGAACCGCCTTCGTCTCCTACTGAACGCGACCGATGAACTGTCCTGACGCAGCCCCCCTTGCCGAGGTGAGTTCCGTATTCGAGGGCGACACGCTCGCGGCACTCGCACACATCACCACGTGCCCGGATTGTAAGGCGACGCTGGCGATGTTCGACCAGCTCGCAACGGCGGCTAAGCCGGTCGTCGTTCCATCGGCTTTGTATGACAGACTTGACGAAGCGATCAGCTTTGCCGCACGAGCAGCCGATACGAACCCAGCAAGTCAGATAAGCAGCACCGCCGATACTCGTTGGCGATGGCACACCCTGTTATTCCCCGCGGTGGCCATTGGTGCGTCGCTCGGATTGCTCGCGGCGGTGGCACCGAGCACTTCGAGTCGGCCAATCCACTGGCCTGCATTGATGGTGTTGAGTGCTCTTGGAGGACTCGCGCTCACGCTCCTCGAGCGCCGCACCGTGCGCTGATCCGGGAACTGAAACACAAAACGGCGGCCTCCACATGGAGACCGCCGTTTGCGTTATGTCAGGGCGGGCGACCGGACTCGAACCGGCGCCTCGGTGGACACATCCGTTACGAAGGCGAGAAAAAGAAAGCCCGACGCGGCCGCACCGGTCTACGACGCTTAGAGACGCGGCACAGGCCATCGGCGCACGGTCGGGCCACGCGCACAATCCAGTCCCGAACAAGCCGGGCACGCGACACATCGTCGCCTCCGGCAGGGTGGCCTCGTTTGCACTCACGATGCAGAGGACTCTAGCGGTATTGTCCCTGACTCCCGTGCGAAGCTTGCTGCTGCTTTTCCCGAGATGTCGCGCTCGACCTTGAGCTCCCGATTCTCGCATGGGAGTCGAGTCAACTTCTCGCGCCTTGCGGTCGTCTGCGCGTCTGGGCGCTCAACAGGGTCCACCTCGGCTCGGAAGGTCCACCTCCGAATAATGTGTTCCGACGGCACGAACTCTTTCGGCGACACTTTGGATGTCTGACCGGCACGAGCCAAGCAGATGATCTGCTTACGAATGCCACCGGCTAGGCAGCGGGACGACGGGGCATCACGGAGTTCCCCTCTCACACAGAGGTGGAGACTCCTATTTCTCGAGTCAAGTTTGTGCGATCAGTTGGGGATTCGGTATAACTCTAGGCGTTTGAGTTCCGACTCGTCTCGACGAACTACAATCATGTACGGCTCTGCGACAGCAACTATTCGCATCGAACGCGGTAACCGTAGAAGCTGCGAGGGAGCACCTGTTTTCCCAAATCCGTACCACTCAGAACTATCGCGGACATCTGGGATCGCACGCAACCAAACACGGTCAGCAACGGATCGAACGGACAGCTCTCCGTCGAACGGCGGATACACTACGTCGAGCGCTTGTTGAAGCCCCACAGGACGAACGGCGCGCTTCACCGAGTCCGGAATTGAAACAGCCATTCCCGGAAACGCAGCGGTCCGCATTTTCCGACCACCACGGTCAAACCACTCGACAGTTCTCGTCTCAGATCTCGCAACAAAAACGGTGCCGTCGCTCAATCCAAGGAATGCGTCCCACTCTGAGTATGGCACTCGTCGCACGACGCCAGGCGCCCGGCCTCCCTCCTTTGCGTCGGAAGCAACGGAAGCAAACTTCGGTCCCCGCAATGCCCCGACAAAGTCGATCGCCTTCACTTCTCCGTCGGGGTACCTCCACGAATAGGCCGGAAGTAACCTCGGCTGAGCCCCCAAAGCGGGGGCAACAAAGTACAAGTTACCGGCGGCGTCGATCGACCGTGTCATGTCGATAGAAGATCCCACCAATCCACGAGGAAATGGAGTTGACCGAACAAAACTTGCGTTCGCATCGTACTCAGAAACCCGCTGTAGCCACCCATCAACCAGCAAGAATCCAGCCTTAAAGGGTAGAACGAACTGTGGATTCCGGTATTCAGCAGGTCCATCTCCTACCCGGCCAATTGCTTGCGCTTTACCACTCACACCATCAACCAACCAAAGCGAGCGATCTGCAGCATCCGCGATTGCGATGTTTCCGCTGCCGAGGCGAACGGCACTTGTAACGCTCGTGAACTCACCACTACTGACGAAGACGGGTTTCGACAAACGTATCAATGTCGGTTGCGCTTCCACCGCGAAAGGCAAAGCCACGATTAATGCAGCTTTTGCTAGTGCCAGGTTCATGAGTTGAGGCCGGAGGTTTAGGTGGACTGAGTCTAATGCGAGTAGACGTGCGCGGAACCGAGGGAGACGATCGAGCTCGAATGGCCCCACGTTTGTTCACTTGTGAGGATCAGCGGCGCAGCTCGACAACGGAGAGAAGAAGATGACGTAGCTCCCCTCGGGCGGTGAGATCGGCGGCAATTGCGTCACGTCTCTACGAGCGAAAACCGTCTCCTGTGAGCGGCTGATGCAAGGGTAGCTGGATCCCCTTTACAAGCGCCCACACGTGTGACCGCCCCGATCCACTTGCGGTCTGTCGCGCCTTCACCTGCCCACCGAACCATCATCGTGCACTCTCTCGGCCCCGCGCCTGACTGAGACGCGGGGCGGCTCGTTCGCTACGCACGAGCGATGCTGAGAACTCGCCAACGAGCATCGCAGAAACTTTGCTTGCGTTGTGCTCGAGCACGCACTCGAGATGCGCCGCTTTCGATGGCGAGCTGTCGTCGATGGCCAGCACCGTCGGGGCGCGCGATTAGGGCGGCTGATTCACCTATGGGCAAGGGAACGCCTAGGGGATACGAGTCCAGGTACCGCAACTGCTCGACTCAAACGCCACGTCGGTCGGCAGAATCGTCACGATAGCCGGAGACGCTCCAAAGTTGTTGGCGATGATGTCCTGTGTGCCGTTCGCATTGCGCAGTCGAGCCCAGTAGCACGCAGTGCCAGTACCGCTCGATTGCCATGTGCCGGACTGCACGTCCGTCTCGACGAGGAACACGCCGTCTGCGAATGGCAACGTCGGCGAACTGGTGACCGCACCGACGACCTCAGTCCACGGGGCGCATCCGCTGCTCTGCACCGCAAGGTCGCTCGGAAGGATCTGTAGTAGGCGAGGGCCACCACCCACGTCGTTGGCAATAATGTCCTGCACGCCGGTCAGGTTTCGAAGTCTAGCCCAGTAGCAGAGGGCGTCCGACGGGTTCGTGCTTCGGTAGGTCCCAGCTGGCACTCCCGAGCCGATCAGACGCGTTCCGTTGGCGAAGGAAAACGGCAGTACCGCAAGCTGCTGTGACACTTCCCGAAGGCTGCCTGAGCGAAACGTGAGCGTCTGGGACGATCCTAGGGGACCTCGGAGACCCGCCGCCACAAATGTTGCCACCCCTGCGGTCACCGTTTGCGACAGTGTCCCGATCGTTCCCACAGCCGTCGGGATCGACAACGCCACCACGCTTGAGTTGTCTGCGGTAACCACATTACCGATGGCGTCGACGACAGCGACCCGGGGCTGCGTGGTGAATGCCCCGCCGTTGATCGCGCCGGCCGCGGGCCGTTCAAGAGCCAACGCCACCGGTGCTCCAGCAATCACGGCAATGCTAGAAGTCGCGAAACGCGCGCCGGCCGCAGCCGAAATGGTCGCCTGTCCCGCGCGCGCGCCAGTTATGACGCCGGACGCGTCGACCCTCGCAATCGTCGGATCACTGCTGGCGAACGTAGGCGCAATTGCCATTTGAGCGCCGGTTTGGTCGAAACCGCGAACAGTGGCCGATGTCGACACCCCGGATGAAATGACGGTCGCTGCCACAGTCATCTCGATTCGAGTGAGGAGTGGCACGACACGCGGTTCTGTTCCGCTATCTCCTCCACCACACGCACAGAGCACAAGGACGCACACCGACAACATCCATCTCATTTGCAGCACCTCTCGCCGGATTCCCAGCGTTCACGAAAAACCGGTTCACATCGGCGCATCCCGCCGGATTACCACTGATACCACACGAACCAGCACGGTGCCAAGGCTTGGGCCGCTGGCGTCCGCTTTGGCTCTTTGTCCCAATGAAAAAAACGTTCCTTTGGGCGTCTTGCTCAAGAACAGCGCGCCGAATGTGCGGCGGTTCGTGAGGTCACCACACGAGAAAGGCACCCGTCTCCGGGTGCCTTCGTCGTAACTTCTAAATTTTCTTCGACTTCTGAAAGAGCGGGCGACCGGACTCGAACCGGCGACGTCCAGCTTGGGAAGCATGACGCCACCGTGTCCCGTAGATTCCTAGGCATTCCTCCTCACTGCATTTTGAGAGGAGAAACCATTCCTACGCGTTCCGATCGTATCCGCTAGATTCCTCCGGAATGGTTACCCCGTGGTTACCTGACCTGCCCGGGTAACCACCAGACCCTCCACGGGACCTCGCGGATGCGCGACAAGATTACGAAGCGAAAGGTCGATGCCCTGCGCCTCGGTGGACACCTCAAATCCGGCCACTGATGTACACCGCAAAACCGGCCACCACACGGGCGGGTTGAGGCTGGTTATCGGGTCGGCGTGACCGTGGTGTCCGTCGCCGCATGGAGTTTGGTCCGCCAGCTCCGGGGGCCGCAAGTGATCACGTGCGCATGGTGGAGCAGCCGGTCGAGCAGCGCGGTGACCGCGGCGGTGTCGCCGAGCAGCTTGCCCCAGTCGTCGACGGGGCGGTTGGAGGTGAGGATCGTGGACGCCCGTTCGTAGCGCCGCATGATCAGTTCGAGCAGATCTTCGGCGGCCGTGGGGGGCAGCTTGCGCATGCCGAGATCGTCGATGATCAGGAGCGGGACGGTACTCAGCTCGGTGAAGACCTCTTTGCGCGTGCCATCGAGCGTCGCATCGGTGAGCTCTTCGAGGAGCAGATGCGCTTCGCGGTACAGGACGCGATGGCCTTGCTGGATTGCCGCCTGACCGAGCGCTTGGGCGAGATGACTCTTTCCCGTACCCGGCGGACCGACGAGGAGCAAATCTTCGCGCTGCGTGATGAAGCGGCCCGTTGCCAGCTCGAAGAGCAGCGCGCGGTTCATCTTCTTGTTGAAGGCGAAGTCAAACGAGTCGAGCGAGCGACTCGGATCGCGGAAGCGCGCCTGCACGCGACGGCGTTCGAGCAGGCGATCTTCCCGGCGTTGCAATTCGTCGTTGACCAGCATCGCGACGAGATCGAGCGGCGGGAGCCGCTCGGCCTGTGCATGCCGCAGGCGCGTTTCCAGGACGTCGGCCATGCCGGAGAGCCGGAGCTTGCGGAGGGCACGATCCAGTTCGAGAAGATTCATGAGGCGGCAGCTCGCTGTTCGATGAGGGCGCGGTAGTCGGTCAGATGGCGGATGAGCGGATCGATCTGTTTGAGCGCCGTCGCGGGCAGCTTCACGCGTTCGAGATAGCGGCGGAGGAAGCGATACGACGGCGCCCCGGCTTCGAGCGCGAAGTGCGCCGCGTCTTCGGTGAGTGCGGGGCCGTGTTTGCGCGCGAGCGCGAGCACGCCGAGGATCCGGCGCGGGGCGCGCACGCCCTCGGTCTGATGGATGTGGTCACACACCGCGCCGATGGACGGCCCCGCTTTGCGGGCGACATCGAGCAGCGCGAGCGTCTTCACGGGCGTGCGCGCGGGGCGATCCGCATCCGCGACGCGGTGGTGCCCCCGTCGCGTGCGCAGATGTTCACGCAGCAGCCCGCTGGTCTTGGGATTCAGCACGCGCACGTGGAGATCATCCCACTGCACCACGACCTGCTGCCCGATCCATCCCGGTGGCACGCTGTAGTACGCCGCCTCGACCTCGACACAGCCGTCGAGATGGACGACGCGCGTCCCGTGGCGATAGTAGCGAAAGGGCTCGAGCGGGAGCGGCTGCAGCTGCGGCCGCTCTTCGGTAAACATCACGCTCACCTGGCGCTTCGTCGTGCCATGGATACGGGTATCGGCCCAGCGCGTGTCCCACTGATCCAGATAGGTCTGTGCCGCGTCGATGGTCTCGAAGCGCAGTCCCTTCAGCGGTGTGCGCTGCGTATGCCCGATGCCCGACTCCACTTTGCCTTTCCGATCCGGATCGCGCACGCGACACGGCAGCGCCACGACGCCGTAGTGGGCGAGGACATCGCGATAGAGCGGATTGAGCTGGGCGTCGTACACGTCGGGCGTGACGACGCCTTCGCGCAGATTGTCGAGCACGACCACACGGGGCGTGCCGCCGAGCCGACGAAACGCGTCCTCGTGGAGTTCCGCCCACCGCTGACTACTCGACCGCCACGTCAGCAGCCGCACGGATTTGCGCGAGTACCCGAGCGTGAGCACGAAGAGCCGCGTGCGTTTGTACTTGCCGCTGGTGGCATCGCGCACCATCGGCCCCTCGCCGTAGTCGACCTGCGCTTCTTCACCCGGGGCGGTCTCAATGATACCGGAGGGCTCCGGGATCGACACGCGGAGGCGACTCACGAAACGGCGCACGCTGGCATAGCGCCCCTCAAAGCCGTGCTGGTCGACGAGGTCTTGCCAGATCGCCATCGCGTTCCGGCCGCGGCGTGCGGCCTCGACGATCAGGTCGCGATACGGCTCGCAGGCGCTCGCCGTCGGGGCCCGGCCGGGGCGCACCGGACTGGCCACCACGTCGGTGGTGGTCGCCGAGTCGGTGGACACCTCCCCCGTGGTGGCCGGATTTGGCGGCGGCCACTGCGTCGCGCGACCGCCGCGCTTGCGCACCGCCACGCCGGCGGCCTTGAGGTACCCACTGATCGTTTCGCGGCGCACGCCTGTCGCCGCCTCGATCCGCCGCAGCGACCACCCCAGTCGCCCCAGCGCGATCACCTGCTGTTGTTTGGTCTCGTCCAAGACGTTGCTCATGACGGGAAACGTCCCTCTCGGAACGTCCCGCCGGGCTACGCCTCAGCTCGCCTGTGGTGGCCGGTTTTCAGGTGTCCACTGGTGGCCGGATTTGGGTGTCCACCGAGG
>CANGXD010000143.1 GCA_947457545.1 Gemmatimonadaceae bacterium | reverse complement strand
GACCGCGAACGGTTGGAATCGAGCATCCGCGATGCCGAAGCGCGCGCGCTTCGCGCTCAGATGGATCCGCATTTTCTGTTCAATGCGCTCAACAGCGTGCGAGCGTTGATTGACTATGATCCCGATGGTGCGCGTGACATGCTGACCCGCTACACCGAAGTGTTGCACTACGCCCTCACCACAGGTCGCGCCGCAAGTGTTGCCCTCGGCGACGAGCTTCGCGCCGTCGAAAGCTATCTCGACCTTGAACGTCGACGATACGAAGACCGCATGACGGTACACATCGACGTGCCTGTGGCCCATCAGGGAGTGCGTATCCCTCCACTCCTGCTGCAGACCTTGGCCGAGAATGCCGTGCGGCATGGAATCGCGCGCATGCGTAGCGGCGGCTCCGTGGCGATTGCCACCGAACAGCGCGAAAGTTCTCTGATCCTGTCCGTGATGAACCCGGCGCCCATGTCGCTCGACGACGAAAAGAGTCGCGAGCTCGGCATTGGGCTTTCGAACTCTCGGGAGCGACTGACTATGCTGTATGGGACAGCGGCCGCGCTTCACGTCGATCGTCAGGCCGACGATCTGCGAACGATGGAGCGCTGGACCGTACGTGTCACCCTCCCTCTCACGCTTCCGCAAAGGAGTGCGGCCGTTGAGTAGTGCAAAGCTACGCGTACTGCTGATTGACGACGAGCCACTCGCCAACCGGGAAATGCGGCGCCTGCTCACCGCACATCACGATGACGTCGAGGTCATCGGTGAATGCCGCGATGCCGACAGCGCGCGGCAGGCCATCGCGAGCTCGCGGCCGGATGTCATCTTCCTCGATATCTCGCTACCGGGCGAGGATGGAATGGCGCTGCTCGCGTCTCTCGACGCGGCGCCCATGGTGGTGTTCGTCACCACCTTCAACGACAAGGCCATCCGCGCGTTCGAGCTGTGCGCCATGGACTACCTGCTCAAGCCGGTCAATCCACGCCGGCTTTCGCAAACGATCATGCGATTGTCCACGGTCGCCACGCCGGCACCGGTCGACGACACCCAGCCGTTGCTGCGCCTCTCCGATCAGGTCTTTCTCCAGGGACCGAACGAGCAGCTCTGGTTCGTCACCATCGCCGAAGTGCGGCTCTTCGAAGTGGCCGGCGATGGTACCCGCGTCATCTTCGGTCGCGGCATTGCGACCACGCCGCGCGCACTTCGGACGATCGAAAGTCGACTGCCCACGAATGCCTTCGTGCGGGCGAATCGCACGCAAGTTGTCGGGCTCGCCCATGTACGTGAAGTGCATCCCTGGTTCGCCGGTCGTTTGAAGCTGAAGCTGGATGGTGGCGAGGAAGTCATTGTCTCCCGACGGCAAGCACGCGCGTTTGCGCTCCATCGCAGCTTGTAGAGCATCGGGATCAGCGTTCACCACGCTGGTCAGAACAGCAGGTCTATCTCGACACCCGTGAAGGGCGCAGGGCGGCGACCCGCCGCGATGACCGTCCCGCCCTTGAACTTCAATGGCAACAGGAGTTGGGCCGGGATCCGCGCCCATGCTGGCATGCGATAGTAGTTGATCTTCAGCAACGATCCGAGCTGCGCGCCCGCTTGCGGCGTGAAAACGAAGGCCGAGCGATTGTCGCGCCGATCGATCCCGAGTTCGGTGTACGTGAACAGCCCCGCAAATCGCTCGTCGCTCACCCAATAATCGAAGCTGCTGCGCAGGCCGGCCTTCACGATCCACCCGCGTGTCGTGTCACGCCGCGATACGATGTCACCACTGGTGTACGACGCGGTAAAGCCGTGCCACGAGTCCAACGCGCCCCGCTTCGTGCCCGCGCTATTGAACTGGTAGGCAGATCGCAGCAGGCCCACGTTGAGGCGGACATCTACTCCCTGAAAGAATTCAGGTGAACGGAATCCCACGTTCGTCGTCACGCCCAAGACCATGCCATTGGCCACGCGGCTGCGCACAAAATCGCGAAGATACGGCTTCTGGTTCGCCCGCTGGACCTCTGGTCGACGCGAGATCGAGTCGGCCATCACGTCGTTCAGCTTCGTGCCATAGGGCAGGGGGACATGGGAGAGCGCCTGAAAGCGCTGGAACATGAATGTGGTCCGCGACGCAGACTACGACGGCGCGTTCGTCGTCTCCCCCAGTGGTCGCTCCGCGTTCGTGCGCGCTCGTTCAAAGGCGTCGGCGAGATCGGCGAGTGACGCCGTCACCGCGGTCACGACGCGCTCGGCTTCCGCCGTCAGGGGCGGATAGCTGACGGCGCGCAGTGAGCGATTGCTCAGGTAGCCATCGTGCGGCTGATTGAAGGTATCGTCGCCAAAGGCGGTCCAGATCTCACCGTTGGCGTTGACGACACGGGTGCCGTGCCGCGAGTAGAAGTCGTGCAGCGCCTTGTTGTTGACCAGCATGGAAAACATCGTGCGCTTGACCAGCAGATGCCCCGACGAGAACGCGTCCTGAAGAAAGTGATCGGCGAAGCCGTTGTACAGAAAGGCGTAGTACAGCCACTCCTTCGCTGCCGTTTCATCGGACGCGCGGCCCGCCATCTCGGCGAGGCGGATCGCCGCCGCGTGAATCGTGACGTACGCGTTCAGCGCATTCGTCCCATGAAGACGGTGCATAACCTCCTGCGCCTCCGCCGGATTCAACAGTCGGTCGACATCAGCCGGATCGAACGCGGTCAGGTGCTCGTTGGCACCTTTCCCGTACAGGTAGAAGTGCGACTGATTGCGAATCGCCAACTTGAGGTACTCGGGATCGAGCTTCGCGAGTTGGCCGTCGGGGGCGCTGGAAAAATGCGAGGCGGCGAACTGCCGTTGCAGCGCGATGACGCGGAGAATCCGGCTGTTCGGCGTGAGCAGATGTTCCTGCAACGCCAACGGGCTCACGGAGTGATCGCCGCTGAGCGCGTTGATCGTGCCGTAGCCGATCGACGATCGATAGCGCGAGAGATACGGGAAGGCATAGGCCGCGGTTCCCGTATCGTACGTCAATGGCAGGAGCTGCCAGAATGGTGATGTCGGCGAGCCGCCACCGCGGACGAACCGCTGCATGGCGGCGTTGCCGATGATCTCGTGTTCGTTGAAGAAGTAGGCGAACGCTGAACGCGGCACGAGCAGCATGAGGCACAGGACGGACAACCGCCCAACCCACGCACGCGTGGACGGCGCCCGCATGGCGCAGCGCAGAATGGACACGATAGTGAAGATTGGCGGTGGTGTGGGGCGCATAAACTCGAACGTGTGGGCACTCGTCACCGGAGTTGCTTCCCTTCCGCGGGTGACGGCAGACCCTTAGGACGGACTCGTCGCTCAGAAGACCGTCACGTTGGCGCCGAGGTAGTAGCTGATGAAGTCCGCTCGGCCCCGCACGGGTACTACTGCGCCCGTGTTGAACGCATTCGCCACGCGCTCCGCCGTGAGATAGCGCACGTTATCGTGTCGCAGGAGGCGGGCGCCGACATCGAGCCGTGCGGGGTAGGTCCCCCGACGCACCAGCAGGTAGCTGCCCACTGCCCCACCGTACGCCCACACGGCGTCGCTGGCGTTGGTCGTGCTCGCAAACGGGAGATTGAGTGCCTGCGATCCTTCCACCGTCGTCTCGGTCCAGAAGACGGAGACACCGCCAAGCACGGTCAGGTACGGAGAGAAGACACCCTTGGCACCAAGTAATTGCGGCCCAACGAGCGCGGACGCGATGTTACTGGAGGTCCCGAGGTCGAGCCGAACGAGCCCCCCGGTGCCGCCCAGGGGAATCGTGCGGCGATCGTTGGCATACGACACGAACGACGCCTCAGCGCGGACGTTGACCAGCCCGTTCTTGTCGAGTGCTTTCAGGAAGTAGGCGCCGCCACCAAACCCGTTGTCTGCGTACTTCGCGAAATCACCGCGTGGTTCGGCCACCAGCAGGTTGACGCCGATTGACCCGCTCCCGGACACCGGTCCACTTTGTGACGATGGTGTTTCCTGTGCGGCAAGGGGTGGAGCTGATACGGACGCGACAAGGGCCGATGTCGCGACGGTCGACGCGACGAGTAGCATGAGCGCTTGGCTTTTCATCTTCGCTGGTGGACTGGGGTGGCTTCGTGCTTCGGCGCCAGTCGTCCGACGATTTCGTGTCTCTACAGCGGGGTTCGTCCCGACGGTGGCTCGCCGCCGAGTATGTGGTGTGCGCGTTGCCCTTCAAACAGCGACCGGCGTGAACGGTCGCTGTTTGACCCTGTGCGGTGGGTCACGGCGCTGAGCGGTCTCGCGGGCTCTTCGCGAGACTACGCGAGTATCTCCGAGAGTCGTTCAGCGTTTCGCGCCAAGCGCAAAGGTGTAGCCGATGCTCACATTGGCGATGATGCCCCCAGAGCCGGGAAAGCCTTGCTCCGCCGCCTGGTGTATTTCCTGCCGTCCCGTGCGGGCGTTCGAGTAGCGGAGCTCGTCGTTCGGCAGGGAGGAGGACACGTTCGGCCAGTACCGGACGCTCGGCACGATCACCACACCACGCGCGGCGCTCGAGCGACTGGCAAACGGGTAGTACCGATAGTAGGCGCCTATCCCTACGGTGGTCGTCTGGTACGCCGCGATCGTTGATCCTGCAAAGTCCTGGTCATCGTACCGCATGGCAAAGCGATGTCGTTTGACATCCACCCGCACGTCGAGTGCACGCGTTACGCGATAGCCAATGCCTACGCCGGTGGTCCACGGCATCGTGAGCTGCAGCTGCTGATCCTGAACGCCCTGCGGCAGTGCACTCCCACCCAGCTGCAGGTTGAATCCGTGTGAATACGCCACGCTCAGGCGACGCGTGTACCAGGTGCCTTCGATGTTCCCTCCGCCGAGCAGCAGTTGGCTCACGCCCCCGACCAGCGAAAAGCGGTCGGCGTAGGGATCGACCGATGACTGGGCGGCCAGCGGTGAGGCGATCGGCGCCAGGGTCAGGGCGGTGACCAGTGCCAGCCGAGCGGGCGTGAGAATGCGGAAACGGGTAGAGCGCTGCATGATACCTCCGAAGGTGATGGGTGGCACTTCGGTGTGAATCATGAGGCGATGCCAATGTCGCTCGCATTGACCGCGTTCAATGCGAGCGCTTTTCCGTCGTTGTGGGTAACGTCGGCGCGTGCTCGGTCGCGCTACTGTCCAGCCGGCGTCGCAGCTTGCTCAGTCCTTCAGGGGTGAGCCCGAGGAATGACGCAATCATGTACTGCGGGAACCGCGTGAACCACGCCGGCTTCTCGCGTTGCAGGGCGAGATAGCGGTCGGTGGGAGAGTCCATGAGCGTGGACCAGATACGGTTGGCAAACGTGACCGTCAACCCTTCCGCCACGTGCCGCATCGCGCGATTGAGCTCGACCGGATACTGACGTTCAGCGGCTACAAAGTCCGCTTTGGTGAGGGCGCACAATATGCTGGGCTCTGCCGTGACCAGATGCAGGCGCGACGGAGCGGCGGTCACGAACGACGAGTAATCGCTGACCAGCTCCTGCTCGAGGTGAAAGTCACCGATGTGCTCACGGCCTTCGCGATACCAGCACAGGCGCACCGATCCCTCGACCACCAACCACACCGTTTGGCACACGTCACCCGCGCGAAGCACGGGCGTTTCTCGCGGCACATGCGTGAGTCGCGCGCGGTACGCAAGAAAGTCGAGTGCGGGACCGTCGACGAGCCCCGTCAGTGCGGCTCGCATGGCGCGTGCGGCGGTGGTGTCGTGCGCAGGTAGCTCAGGCATTGGGGCAATATGCGGAGGGGGCAGGAGCCATGGTACTTCCGAGCATGCGTCCCTCCTCCGATACGCACCGTCAGCCGCCCTGCGCCGCCGCTTTGTCGAACATACGCAGTGCCATGAGGCCGTGGCCGACGGTGGCAGCGGCGCGCACGGCGGCGATGAGCACGAGTTTCTACCTGTGGGAGACGAAGGAAGCCATGGAACTGTTCATGGCTTCGCCGGCGATTGCCAAGGTCGCTGGAGAACCATTTCTGAAACATCTGTCAATCACAGCAATTCCCGTTGTCGAGGACGCGTCACGGATCACGCGGGGCGTCTAGGACAGCGCATCATTGGTTGTGGACGACTCACGGACCACGCAAAACGTCCTTGGCCGATGTGGCTGCACTGGTCGCATCGCCAAGGACACCGGACACCGCTACAAACTCATGCCAGCGTCGCGCCGCGACATCGGGCACCTCTTCCGCGTGTTCGGAGCAGTCGACTCGTAGCGAGCGATCGCCGAAGGCCGCGTCGACGAACGCGCAGTGGTGGGGCCGCTCCGCATCGTCTGCATGTGCCAATGGCCGGAAGTACCGGCAGGTCACGCACGTACGGGCGGGGACAATGTCTCCCCGCTCCTGCAGCGTGCGGACCATCTTTACCAGAGATCTCACGAAGACGGCCTGCTCGGCGTGCGTCAGTGCCTCGAGGACCGCCGCCACAAAATCGGGATCGCGTGCACCCGACTCCGCTGCATCGCGACCGGCGGCAGTGAGCGAAAGGGCGATGGCGCGTGCATCGTCGCCGGCCTTCGACTTCGCCAGCAGTCCCTTGGCGACCAGCGCCTTCACGGCATCGCTCGCCGTCGGCAGCGTCACGGAGAGCCCGGCGGCGACGGCGGACAACCGGAGTGGCGTCGCACTCGCCTGTAGCAGTGCGAGCACCTGCGCCTGCGTAGGCGTGAGTCCACGCGGGGCCGTGTCCCGCCACGCGTGCGTGCGGAGCGCGAGGCCAAGCCGAGAGAGGCCGGCGGTCACTTGTGCAACGAGCGGATCGGACGCCGGCAGACGGGTGGCGGTCACGGCACGGGAGTAAAGGGCTGGGCGATGCGCGGCGCAGGCGCACCACGTATTGACAGATAAGATAAGGACTGCTTACTATAATCCAACAGTTAGGACTCCTTACCATCTCATCACAATCTCCATGATACCCGCATCGCACCGTACCACCCGTCGCCCCCTCATCGTGGGAAGCCTCATCGCCGTGATGCTCACGGGAGGCGCGGCGCTGGCCCTCGTTCCAGCCGATCCCGCCGAGATCAAGTCGCCAGCGGGAGACGCCAAGTCGACGGCTATTGCGCCCTCCACCCTCGCCACCTTCGACCTCGTGCAAACGGCAGTCCGTCGCGAGGGGACGAAGCTCGTTTTCGTCGAGCGAGTTACCGGCCGCGCCGGCGCCGCACGCCCAACCCGAATCGGCAAGCTCGCCGGCAGCCATGTCTACTCGTACGTGTGGCCCACCTCACTCGACCCCGCCGCTGTGGGCTTCGAAGGGAAGGCAGGTACGCTCGCCCTCGCCGCGACCGTGCACCCCGATTTCGACGATACCCCCAAATTCGACGAGAACGGTGACGGTGACCCGGCCAATGACGGCGACCTCTGGCACTCGCACTGGGTTGTCCTCGTACCCGATGATGCCTGTGGCAAGGGCGCCCTCAAGGTGCGCGACATCCCCGCGGGCGCGAAACCCAAACTGCCGGCAACCTGGCCCGGGCTTCCGATCTACATCGACAGCCCTGGCTACGAGCCAGAGATCGCCGGCCCCACGATCCGCGTTGCCGTCCCGCTCAAGGATGTGGGCTTTCCCGCATCATTCGCATTCGACGGCGTGACCGCCGCGCTCCGCGTCAACGCCAGCGTGCACGACCCACTGCTGTGTGTCGCGGACGTGTTCGACATTGCCTCACGGAGTCTTACACTTCCCGGGAAGGTCGACGTCGGCGCGGCCCGCGCCAACCGCTAACGCCATGGCGACGCACACTCCTCACACCGCGCCTCGGCTCGCGCCGATCGACGTGTCCGCGGCCATCACATGCCCGGCGCTCGAGGTCAGCGAGTGGGTTGGCGCCAGCACGCCTCCTACCCTCGACGGGCTTCGGGGGCGTGTGGTGGTCCTCGAGGCGTTCCAAATGCTCTGCCCGGGATGTGTTTCGCACGGACTTCCGCTCGCCGCGCGTGTCGCCGAGGCGTTCGATCCCAACACGCTTCAGGTCATCGGCCTGCATACGGTGTTCGAGCATCACGACGTGCAGGGGACGCGCGCGGCACTCGAGGCATTCATGCACGAATACCGCCTTCCGTTTCCGGTCGCGATCGACGCACCGAGTGACGGCGCTGTCCCGCGGACCATGACACGACTTGGCCTGCGCGGTACACCATCGCTGCTCGTGCTCGATCAGGCCGAACGCATTCGTGCGCACCTGTTCGGCCGCGTAGACGAGTTGCTGCTCGGTGCGCTGCTTGGGACACTCATCACGGAGTACGGGTCGCAACAGGAGCGGTACATGCCGTCGCTGAACGGCACCCCACCAGCCAACGGGTGCGACGATACGGGCTGCCCGCTCCCCGGATCAGCACCACCCTGACCTCAACTCGCCCCCAGCCAGCCCCGCTCCTGCAGCACGCGACGCACCGCATCAGGGAGTGAATGGTCTGCGGCGTAGCGCGATTGCGCACGCAGCACCTCGACCACCGAAAACAGCTCGGCGAGTGAATCGTAGCTGATCGGCGCTTCCAACACGGGAAGCGCCGGTCGCGACGGTGCCGTCGCTGGCGGGCCAGCGATGCGCAGCGCCTGCGCCTGCGTGTGACACCGGCAGGGCGCGTTGCGACTGATCAATCCGCATTCGTTCGACATGGCGGTCTCCAATCGCTCGCGCGCTCGGGACAGGCGCTTGCGGTACGCCGCCGGCGCAATGTCCAGCACTTCGGCCGCTTGCGGGCCGTCGAGTCCGAACACCACATCGAGCACGTAAGCCAATCGCTCATCGCGCCCCAGCGCCATGAGAAACGATTGTGTGCAGCGGCGCGCGACGTCCATCGCCTCCGCGCGTTCTTCGGCACTCAACGCCGCCATGTCGGTGAGCGCCGTGCCCTCACTGCGCGTCAATGCACGCCCCTCGGCGAGCTTGGTGCTGAGGAGGTCGAAGCTGACGTCGGGCGCTTCAGGCGCGCGGGTTCGGTAGGTGATCATGACATTGCGCGCAATGCGAAACACCCAGGTGCTGAACCGAGCCTCGCCGCGAAAGCTCGCTAGGTGCGTCGCGACACGTACGAGGACGTCCTGCGTCGCTTCGCGCGCGTCTTCGGGGTGGCCGAGCATGCGCATCGCCAAGGCGAACACCCCGGGCTCCACTTCGCGCAACAGCGCGTCGAGTGCGCGGAGATCACCGGCGCACGCTTGCTGTCGCAGCGAGTCGGCAATGTCGGGAATACGTGCTGGCGCTGTCATCGCGTCGTCGCGTTCCTGGCCTGTTGGGTGGGCAGCAGAATCGGCAAGCTGAACCACTCCCAGGAAGCGGCGGTCGGCACACCGAGGCGCGCGGCATACGTTCGTGCGTCGCGGTCGGCGTCTGCCCGTGATCGCCAGAAGGTCAGCACAGCTGCTGAGCCGTCGGCAGTCTGCACGTCGTAGGAGGCAAACAGCGAGGATGGGCGACCGCTATTGCTTCCGCCTTGCGTGCCAACGGAGCCGCTGCCGTGCATGAGAATAGCGACGGCATCACTCGTGGGGTTCGCCTCAGTCGGCAATGCGGCATCGGCGTGCATGATCGTGAAGTATCGCACGTCGCCAGCGACTCCGTATTGCGCGCGTACACGCTTGTGCCAATCCGCGTTGAACCAGCGCTGTGCCTGTGCGGCCGATGTCCAGAGATACACGCCACCGAAGTGCCGGTCGCTGGCGTGCGCATACGCCTTGAACACGAGGCCGTCGATGGCAGCGTACTGCGCCTGCGTGCCGCGCATGCGCCGTGTCACGAGCCAGTTGGGGGCGTACCACGGAGTCGGGACACGGACGATGGTAATCGTCGTGGCAACGTTCGCCGCTGAACTTGTCTGCGCTGGCAGTGGTGCGGCGGGGGCAAGCAACGTGGCCACCAAGGCGGCGCGGGCAGTGGGTGTGGTCATGACGGGCAGCTCCGATCAGCAGGGTAGAGGAGTGGTTCCTGCTGTTGGACTTGCCGTGCGCGGGGAGTGTGACCGGCG
>CANGXD010000142.1 GCA_947457545.1 Gemmatimonadaceae bacterium | reverse complement strand
GCGCGGTCGCCGCTGTAAAGCGTGTTGCTCGCCGCCGAGCCCTGATTGCGATACGACGCCGTCAGACGGGTCCGCACGTCGCTATTGAGCTGCTTGTCGAAGCCTACCTTGCCCATGAAGGCCGGCGAACGATCGGACGCCCGCAGAATCTGTCCGCGCACTTCGCCGTTGGTGAGCGCGGCGACGGCGAGGAAGCCGCTCTTCTGGAAGATCGCTTCGGCACCGACTTCCGTCGTGAAGGCATCCATGATGGCGTTGCCGACGAGCGGGTTGTACAGCACCTGGCCGTTATCGGACCGCTTGAAGTGGAAGTCGCCGTAGTTCACTTCGAAGTGGCCGATCTTGACGGTCGTGTACTTCATGATCGTGTTGAGGATCGGCAGATCGATGGGTGATTCGTCGATCTGAATGAAGCCGTCCTTCACCCACGTTTCGTTGTGGTGACGCGCCGAGAGATAGCTCGTGAGCTGAATGCGAATGCCCTTGGCGAGCTGCGCGTGCAGGTACGCGTTGGCGACGGCGTTGTTGAAGCCATTACCGATCGCCTGCAGTCGGTTGCGATTGGCCACCGCCGCGGCGCCGGCCGCACCGGGGCCGACTGGAGACGCCGCCTGGAACACCGAGTCGGCGGTATTGCTGTGCGTCAGCCCCTGAAACTGCTGCGCAAACGCCGCGCCCCACTGAATCTTGAACCCGTTGTATTCGGCGCCGGCAACCTTGGGCGTTTCGAACATGTTGATGCCGCGCTGATCCTGCGGACGCAGATATTGAATCTCGATCTTGCGCTGTGATACTCCCGCGCTATCAGTGACAGATTGCGCGCCGATCGGATTGAGCGCGGCCATGAGGCCGGCGGCGGCAAGGAGGAGTCGGGTGCGAGTCATAAAATCGTGTCTCGGAGAGATATTGAGGGGAGTGATTTACTGTGCGACGGAAGAGCTTTTCTGCAGCTGCAGATCGAAATTCACCGTGACGACGGGGCCGACCTTGATGGAGCCGAGCATCAGCGTGGGCGGCTTGATGCCCCACTCGGTCATCGTCACCGGGACTTTGCCGGTGACGCGAAGCGCGCCGTCGGCAGCCGTCCCGAATGTCACCGGAACGGAAATCGGCATCGTCTTGCCGGAGAGCTGGAGCGTGCCCTGCAGCGTACCCGTGACCGCACTGCCCTTCGCCACCTGGTAGCTCGTCATGGTGAAGCGGATGTTCGAGAACTCTTTGGTCTTGAGCGCTTTGCCCATGTGCTCGTTCATCGTGCCGTTCTTGCACTCGAGCTTGCTCACCGGGAAATCCACCTGCACGGTGCCCGCGACTTCCTTGCCGTCGAGGGTGTTGGCGACGACGGATTCATCTGGCGTGCTCAGCGCCGCCTCGATCTTGTCGGCCGTGCAGCTCCAGCTGCGCAACGTGGAGGTACCGTCAAACCAGAGCTTGCTGCCTTCGCGCAAGGTGAGCGACCCGGTGGTCACACGTGGTGTGGCCGCAATGAGCGCGAGTGCGGCGGCGGTTATGGCGAGATGCGAAAACGGGGAGCGCATCGTGATGTCCTCAGTGGATCAGGGAGAGTGGGTGGCACATCGTGTCACCCCTGGAGATGAGATTCGCCTCGGGACCAGCATCGCATGGTCGGGGCACTCCGGATCTTTGGTGAGGAGTCGGATGTCGCACCTGTAGGGTGATATCCGACGTGGATCCGACGCGTGTGCGACAGGTCGTCACGGCTCGCACCGTGCCGCGGGATCGTTGCGACGTATCAGCGTGAGCGTGGTGGTGCCGACAATCGGCATGCGACTCACGATGCGCACCGGCAGTCGGCACGCCGATGTGTCGAGATTGATCTTGATGAGCCCCACGCCCTTGTAGTGCTTGGGGTCACGCACGTGCATGATGACGGCGCGCGTGGTGAAGCTTCCAAGGGGGGTCTCGACGACTTCTTCGGCGCCGACGGTCACCATGGTGGGATTCCGCGCTTCGTCGAAGTGGCGATTGAAGTGGAGCGAGCCTTCCTTGTCCAGCGGCAGGGTCCGCAGGAAATACAGGAACGAGAGTTCGTCGAGCGGAAATTGCGACGCGAGCACCTGCGCCTCACCATGCGCTTCACGCCAGGTGCCAGCGGCGATGTCCATCTCGATGAGCTCGTTCGAATTCGAGAGGGGGTGCCGTTCGATTTTTTCGAAGCGGGTCGTGGCGAAGCGCACCGGATCGATCCACGACGTGGTGCGATCGGTGGCCTTGACGAAGGCGCGCTTGGCTTTCATTTCCGACACCAGCCGCCAGGTGACGATGCCGCGTTCGAGGACGGGGCCTTCGACGCGCATCTGTCCCTGCCCGATGTTGCCGCCCAACGACACGTTCAGTTGGTACTCCAGCACTTCGCCCATGGCGAAGGGGAGCCGTATGCCGTGCGTGGTGTCGCGAGGGGCCGCCGGCTGCGCCTGCGATCGCGCGGGAGACGCGAACACAAGCGCGCCAGCGAAGGCGGCGACGGAGAAGCGGAGGCGGGAGACCATGTACAGCGAAGAGTGCCTCGGCCTCCTTCGCGATATCAGCGGGTGAAAGCCCCCACCTACGTGAGGATTCTCCCGACAGGTCGGCGCCCGCGCGCCGACCCCGAGCGGACTGGACTAGTGTCCGTTTTGCGCCGCGAGCCGCGGCGACACCTGAAATACCGGGACCGACGGCAGCCACAGCGTGGCGAGCGTGTGTCTGGCATTGGTCAACATCACGCGCACATACCGACCCGTGTGGAGCGGCAGCGGCTCGGCAGCGTGTGCGCCATCGTCGAGCAAGCCGACGATACCGGCAACGCTGAGATACAGCTCGTGGATGTGCACGCGCACGTCGGCGTCATCGGCGCCCGCTGCGGGGACACCGGCATGCAGCTGGAGTGCCTGCAGCACCCGCTGTGCGTCGACACGCAGGTGCATGAGCGCGCCGGCCCAATCGTGCGCCTTTCGCACCGAAGGGGGCAACACGGCGCTCAGCAGCGCGCGCGCTTCCGAGAGAAAATCGTATGCGTCCGGGGAACCAGACGCGCGACGATGGCGAGCGGTCAGTTGTATGTCGTCCTGGGTTGGCAACGGGGCTCCGGTGGGTGGTGCACCGGGCGCCGCGCGACGCCCGGCTCAACGTCGGGTGATACGGATGGGGAGGTCCGATGAACGCATGCTAATGCGCTGCACGCGATTTTGCGCTATCCGGCTCGGCGAGCCCGAAATGCGACCGCAGCAATTCGCGCATGGCGTCGGCCACGGTGTCTTCCATGGCGAAGAGGTCGGTCCGCGAGCCTTCGAGGCGATCGGCAAAGAGCGTGAAGCCGGTGCGCGCGTCGACCAGACGCACGGTGAGGCGCACGCGGTCCTCCTGCACCTCCACGACCCCTTCGACCAGCGTCCGCACGGTGGTGCGCGAGGTGTCGCCCTCGGCCAGACGGCGCTGGAGCGCCTCGGATGCCGCCCGCGAGTTCACTCGCAGCCCCTGCTCCAGGGAGAGCGCGCTGGTGATGGCTTCCGTGATGGCCGCCGCCGTAAATCGCTGCGTCGAATCGGCGCTCAGATACGCGAAGGGGAGCACCGCCACACTGGGCGTGGTGTCGATCGCGGCCGCACTGGCAAGCGCCGTACTGTCGGCGGCTGTACCGGCCTCATTTGCGCCATCGCGTACGCCGGCGAACCAGGCCATAATGGCCAAGGCGGCGACGCCGACGACGCCCACCGCGATTCGCCAGCGCGCGGGCGCTGACGTTGTGGCGGGAGCCGGCTGTGCGCCGGTCAGGGCACGGAGCGCGTAGCGTCCGGTGCCATCGTCGACGACGGGGGTAAAGCTGCCGCTGACGACCTGCGGGTCTTCGAGCGCGTCGACGAGCGCGGCCGCGTTCACCGGCCGGCGCGCCGGGTCTTTCTCGAGGCACTGCATGACCAGCGCGGCCAGCGCGGGCGGCGTATCGGGACGCAGTTGCTCGACCGGTACCGGGAGCTCGGCGATATGCGCGGCCATGACCTGCTGCGGCGAGCGGCCCGCGAACGGCGGGGTGCCGACGAGCATTTCGTAGGCCAGTACTCCCACCGCGTAGATGTCGACCGGGAACGAGGCCTGCGGGTCGGCGGCCACCTGCTCGGGCGCCATGTACGCCGGTGTGCCCAGCGACATGCCCTCGGTGGTATGCGAGGGCGGCGCGGTAAACTCCCCGCTGCCACTGTGCCGCGCCCGTTCGAAGGCCTTGGCCACACCGAAATCGGCCACCACCGCCGCATCGTTGGCGAGCAGCACGTTGTCGGGCTTGATGTCGCGGTGCACCACCCCGCGGCTATGCGCGACGGCCAGCGCACGCGCCACATCGCGGAGAATGCGAACGGTGTCGATGATGGAGAGTCGACCCCGCCCGAGCCGAGTGCGGAGCGACTCTCCCTCGACAAACGGCATGAGGAAATACGGCAGGCCGTCGATCTCGCCGACATCGAGCACCGGCACGATGAGGGGGTGCTGGAGCGACGCGGCCAACCGGATTTCGCGCCGGAACCGCTCCAGACTCACGCCGGCCGCCAACTCGGGCCGGAGCACCTTGATGGCCACCCGCCGGTCGAGCCGCTTGTCGTGCGCCACATACACGCGCGACATGCCCCCACCCCCAAGCTCCCGCTCGAGGGTGAAATCGTCACCGAGGTGACGCTGGATGTCGGCGATGGCAGGCATGTGATGAAGAATACCGCACGTTGGACACCTGAGACACGGAAAGCGTTTGAATCGGAGCACCCGGCGCCGCCCCGTGCATGCCGCTTTGAGGAACGGCCGGTCCCCGGGAGGAACCGCCGGGAGGGGGCTGCAGTTTAGTCCCCGGCGGCTGTACTTTCCGCCAGACCCTCAACCAGCCACGAGCCATGCCGTTTTTCGATCATCCGGCCAACGCCGATTTCCTGCTGCCGATCGTCAAGATCCCGCTGTTGCTGATCTCGTCGATCTTCAACGTGATTCTCGCCGTCGGCCCCATTGGCCAGATCGCGCTGTTCGTGCTGTTCGTGGCCGCGTTCACCAAGAACGTCATGGGTCCGGCGCGCCCGTAACAGCGCACCGTCCGGGCTGAAACGCCCCGACACACGAAGCCCGGCGCGACCATACTGGTCGCGCCGGGCTTTTGTCGTGCGGGCCTGCCGTCAGCGGGGCCCGCTTACCGCATCCCGCGCAATGACCCCGAAGTCCTCGGCGCCGTACCCCTGGGCGATGACTTCGTCCATGCGTGCCGCAATGCTGGGAAGCGCCGCCAACGGGCGCGCCCCGGCCGTCTCCAGCATGAGCCGCACGTCCTTGCGCGCCATGGTGAGTTCGAAGCTCGCAGCAAAATCTCCCTCGCTCATCTTCTTGCCGCGGTTCTTCAGCATGCTGCCGGGGTTGAACAGGTCGAGCAGCTTGAGTGAATCGACCGGGGCCACATCGCTCCCAGCCGCCAGCGTGAACACATCGCTGACCAGCGCCCCCAGCCCGATGATGAACGCATTGCCCATGAGCTTGTAGGCGGCCGCGAGGTCGTATCGCTCGCCCCAGTAGGTCACCGTTTGCGCCTGCTGCTCGAGGGCCGGCTTCACCTGGTCGAACAGTGCCTCTGGGCCCGACACCATGATGACGCCCTGCGCGAGACGGGCGGCGGCCGGTCCGATGAACACCGGACAGTGCAGGTATCGCACCCCCTCCGCATGAAGCCGCGCGGCCCGTTCGGCGGTGAGCGCGGGCTGCGTGGTGGTGTGATCGCAGATGATCGCATCGGGGGACAACCCCGGGCGCAGCGCGGCGATGATCTCCTCGACCACCGCGTCGTCCTTGAGCACCAGATGTACCCGCGCCGCGCCGCGGACGGCATCTGCGGGGGTGTCCGCGACGGTCGCGCCGAACGTCGCGAGCGCCTGCGCCTTGTCACGCGTGCGATTCCACACGGTCACCTGATCGCCGCGCCCGAGCGCCGCTTCCACGAAGCCGCTGCCGAGCAGCCCCGTTCCGAGATATGCGATGGCTGTCATGACACAAAGATAGCCAGCGGGCGCACGGCGCTGCACGTTTGTGGGCGACGGACATTCTGGTCCGGTTCGGCTGTACTTCCCCTCCACCCCAGCCGTATTCCCATGCGTCGACTCGCGTTCGTTTCGCTTCTGTTCGTCGCGGCCGCCTGCCGCAGTGGTGGCGCCAGCGCCAAAGGCGCCGGTACCGCCGCCAAGATCGCCACCCCGCCCGAGGTAACCCCCGCTGCGGTCGCGCTCGGCGATTCGCTCTTCAACAACGGCGGCTGCATGCGCTGCCACGGCGCCAAGGGCGTCGGTGCGGCCAACGGCCCCGTACTCGCTGACTCGCAGTGGGATCAGCTCACCACCGGCAGCTTCGAGGAAATCCGCGCGATCATCGTGAGCGGCGTGCCGAAGGAGAAGATCAAGGTCACCACGCGCCCCAACGCCATGGGCCCGCGCGGCGGACGGATGAACCTCAACGACGCGCAGATCACGGCGGTGGCGGCGTACGTGTGGACCTTGTCGCACAAGTAGAGCCCCGTTTTCCTCCGTTCCTGCCGTCTGTGTGGCTGCTGTCTGCCGTCTCGGCGCGATGTCGCAACTTCGCGCCGAGACGGCGGACGGCAGGGATTTAGACGGCAGGGGCGGGGGAACTTCCGTTACTCTGCGAGCTGCCGCATTGCGCCCCGACGGAGTTAAATGCCAAGTAGGCTGCTGACGACAACGCGCGATTGTCCATCATCGAGAACGCAATACTGCCATACGCGCGGCAGGGTTACCGACAAGAGTCGACAGCCGGGACCAAGCGCAAATGAGCCGCGTAGCGTCTGCGTTGAACTGTCTAACACAAGCACCGAGGTGGGATGACCCGCTGGCGAGCTCATGGGAAAGAAGACCGAATTCGCCGCCGTCACTGGTAAGCCGTAAATCAACGGCTTCGTAGGACCTAGCTCGAACCGAAGCGCCGCCTGCCGAAGCGCTTCTGCTAATCGCGGATCGGTCTGCCGACTTGCCAGCGACAGCTGAAACCTTCGGACGGAGTCTTTCTCCGAACTGGTCCACACGGGTGGGCGGATATGACTATTCTCGATCACGCGCACGCCACGCGCGTACAAACTGCGAATCACCACGCGAAAGAGTGAGTCGTTCATTGTCAGTGAGACGACATCACCGCGTGTGGTCACAGAGGTGCGACAGTAGTCACATAGTCCATCCCTCCCGCTTGGCCCGCGGTCGTCAAGCCGGACTTCGTCGGCCACCGTCAGCGAGTCGGTGAGCACGAGCATGGTCGGTGTTGCGCCGACCGCCCGACGAGCGCGTATGACAACCTTTCCATCGACCACCCAACTCTTGCCAAGCCGGTGCGTCGCAACGGTGCGTTCCTGAAGGCAATGCCCATCCCCCGACCAGCGTTGTACGCGAGAAAGCGCTGCATCCACCACGATCAGATTGCGGTTTAACACCACGAGCGATGTAATGCCTGTGGTTTCACAGGGCCCGCGACCTCGGACCGACGTGAAGCGCGTGGCACCCTTTCGATCCAGAATGGCGAACCGCTCGGACCGCTCCGGGATGATCGCAAACGACGAATCGTCAATCTGCGCCAGATCCACGGGGGTCCTTCGTCGAGCGAATCAGGAATCTGTATCTGTTCAAGCAGACGTAGTCTGGCCTCGTCTCCGACTGCAGACCTCGGAGGTTCACACGCGAGAAGCGCGGCGGCGGCAAGAGACACCAGGGGACGGTATTCTGCTGGACGACGCATCGGTATACCGGGCGGTCGGTGGGCTGAGCGAAGCGAGAACGGTGATGTGGTCCCGGTGCAAAACTTGACGATGGTCTACCCGTCGACGCGGTGCCACCTGTCGACAACGGGTCGAGGCGCAGAGTGCTCAGTAGTCGTGTTGCTTGCCGCACCGCCATCGAGTGCGCTTGCGTGCCGAGTCATCCGTGAATGAGAAGAGCGTGAACGAGGGCGTTTCAGCATCAGCCGAAAGCCGCATTCCAATGAAGTATCCAACACCTACCTGGGCGACCGCGATGCCCTGCGGCACCGCGATTGACCTTGATGGCGCACCTGCGTCATCAACCTGTACAATCGCGCTCTCCTTCTCTGTGCGACTGCGCATCCACACGGTGCCGTCTGGCGCGATGTAAAAGCCAACCAAGAGTTGATTTAAGCGGGTTGCCTGAGACTCCAAGTGAGCGCTGATCTCACTTCGCGTTCTCGAGTCATTAACGCCGCTTACTGCGGCATTGATGTAGGCCTTCTTGGCGGCGGGTTGCAGAGGGACCCAACCAAGCCGATGCCGATGAGTCGCCAAGGGCGTGCCGGTAGTCGAGAACCTCGTCACTCCCGAGGTATCAATGTTGATGAAACCACTGTCACACATGGCAAAGGCTGCTGGAGACAGCGCACCAAGCCCAGCACGCGAAACACCCGATGGGGTAGACGCGGCCACTAGCGCCCTCGCTGGAAGCTGCATAAGCGGTTTGCTACTAACGCTGTCAGTGAGGACGAGTGCGGAAGATGTTGAGAACAATTGCGCTGCTGCGCCCTGAACTTGCGCCATCGGTTGGTTCCGCATCACCCATTTGTGACTACCCCAATAGCCCACCAGGCTTGGGATCACGTTCCTGGGCACTGCAGGGTTGAAAAGGGTAGTTGTGCTCGTCGAGTTACTCAAGAAGTTCCATATGATGGCGCGCCCCTGCATCGGATCAGGAATAAGAATCGTGCTGTCCGACAATAGCTGGAGGGGACCGATAGACTGCAGTTCACCGGGACCGCGACCCTTATGGTTGTAGGAGAAAACAACCTTTCCCGTACGGGCACTGAGTAACGCAACAACCGGTTCGTAACTGTCAGTGATGGCTATGAGCGAATCTGAAAGAGACTGGATCGACATCGGAGTCGCCGATTCCGCCACGCTCATATCTAACGGCCCAATCACGACGGGACTTTCTATCTTCCCAGCATAGAGGATCGCCCGATCGCTAAGCGAGTCGTCGCAGCCAATCGAAGCCATGAGTGCTGCAGTGAAAACAGCAGCTGAACACTTTTTGACCAAGGCGCTAGGCATAAGTATTGACAAGAGACGACTCACTCGCACGATCGGAAAGAGACTCGGCCGCTACATTCCGCCGTAACAGCGAATTTGGCCAGTCCAATACGTGACGTCCACAGGTGGAAATCACGCGGTTATCCCCATCTCGACAGGTCACTCGAATTCTATCACCCTGTTCGTAGCACACCATGAATATTCCGGGTGGAAAGACTGCCGTGTGCGAATACCGCTCTGTGGAGCCGAGATCGGTGTTCGAACAGCCCCCGCCGCCCGCGCCGCCGTCGCCGTCGCCGTCGCCTCCGCACGGATCTACACAAGGTACTTCTTGGGCAACCGCCGTGTTGGTCAGAAGGGCGAGAGCCAACATTGAATTCCGAATGATTTCCTTCATGCGAGAATCCCCAAAGGAAAAGGTTGATTGTGCCGCGTGTTTGCGGCTTCTCCTGTAGGTGTAGCTTGCTTCGTTCGGTCGGCATCAGCCGATTACTTCCAAGCATAAGCGTTCACCCGACATCATGATTGCACGCAACACTGTTCTTCACCACTCCCCAATTCCGAGGGGGGGGCAGCTCGTCGCGCTCTCGTAATCGGATCGTACAACGATTGAGTCGAACCGTGTCATTGAAGGAGATTTCGCTACAGATCAGATTCACGCGCATCAACCTTGTAGTGTGTCTCGGTCAACTTCAGGGCGATCCGCTTTCGAGCGGCTCCATCCTTTCCGCTCAAAGCCGCTGCAGCAGCGCCGACATCGCGCGGCGGACGGATGAACCTCAACGACGCGCAGATCACGGCGGTGGCGGCGTACGTGTGGACCTTGTCGCACAAGTAGAGTCCCCTTTTCCTCCGTTCCTGCGGTCTGTGTGGCTGCTGTCTGCCGTCTCGGCGCGATGTCGCAAGTTCGCGCCGAGACGGC
>CANGXD010000141.1 GCA_947457545.1 Gemmatimonadaceae bacterium | reverse complement strand
TGCCAGTTGGACGCGGCGCTGTCGACGGCCACGGGCGCGGGGGCCGGCGCCGGCGGTGCGACCGTGATGGGCGGCTGTTGCACAGGCTGCGCTGCGGGGCGGGGGGCAGGCTGTGGCGTAGGCTCGGGCGTGGTGGTGGCGCGGGCGCACGCGGACAACAGCAGCGCGGTGATCATCGCGCGCGGGACTGCGGAAAGGCGAAGCATCATGGAGGACGAAGTCACGAATCGTTGGCAGGTTCGAACAGTGCGCAGACGGCGCCGGCAGGATCCTCGATGACGGCAAAACGCCCCATGGGGCCGGCGGGCTTTGGCGCGCGCAGGATCTTGCCCCCCAGCGTCTCGACCTGCTGCAGCCGCTCGTCGAGGTCCGGGACGGTGATGTACACCAGCCATTGCGTGGGGAGCCCGGCATTGCTGCCGCGCGCGTGGCAGACGCCAGCCTGCGGCGTACCGTCCGGGGCCGTCATGAGATAATCGTCGTAGTCGCCCATGGAGAGCCCCTGCGCGGTCCAGCCGGTCACGGCCGTGTAGAAGTCACGGATGCGGGGGGCGTCGTCGACGGTAAGGTCGACCCAGCCAATACGGCCGGGGGCGGGAGGCGGGGGCGTGGTCATGGCGTGGCCTGAGCTGGGGGAGACGACGACGGCTCCGTGGAGTTTGTTGACGCCGGCGGTGCGGGGCAATGGTGGCGGCGCTGATCGCGGGCACGCGGCCGCGAAAAACGCGATGGGACAAGTCGTTCTCGAACTCGCCGCAATGGGCGACGCATCAATAACTTAGAAAAAGCGAGATGAACTTTCCCTTCGCGATTGGATGGTCAGGTATGCCGTGTGTGGCAATTCGTGCAAGCTATTTCGGTATCGCACTCTGCTTGAGCGCGCGCGGTCTCGTCGGACAGCCAACTGTCGCTGAAATTCGAGGAACGGTCCGTATCCGGCCGGGCATGCAAGCGGCGGCGGCGGCCACGGTCGAGCTCGAGGGCACGAGTGCGATCACACGGACGGATTCACTTGGCCGATTCGTGCTGCTTCGCGCGCCAACTGGTCCGCAGGTGCTGCTCGTGCGCCGTCTCGGTTTTGCGCCGGCGCGCACTGCGATCACGGTGCCGCGCACCGGCACCCTGACGGTCGACGTCGTCATTGCTACCAGCGCGCTCCAGCTTGATCAGCTCATCGTGAGTGCCGATCGGAGCGGCCGCGCGCGGGGAGAACTTGGCACGGCCACGGTCATCGATCGTGATGCGATCGCCAACCAGGTGGCGTCGAGCCTGCAGGGCATTCTGGAACTCGTCCCGGGCGTACAGCTCACAGCGCCCGGGCTCGACAATCGCGCCCAGTTTTCGCTGCGCGCGTTCCCTCCGCTCCCTTCAGGGGCCGCGGGCGCGGTGAACGGTCCATCGGCGGGTGACATTGCATCATCGGGTACGCTCATCGTGCTCGATGGCATCCCGCTCTCCAATAATGCGAACCTGCAGAGCACGGGATCACGCGGTGAGGTGGTACCGGTGGCATCGAGCGCCGGCGGCGGTATCGACTTGCGTCGCATCCCCGCCACCACCCTCGAACGCGTCGAAGTCATTCGCGGGGTGCCGTCGGCGCGATGGGGCGACCTGACACAGGGCGCGATCATCGTCGATACGCGTGCTGCTGCCACCCCACCGGAGTTTGCGGCTCGCTACGATCCGCGGACCACCGAAGGGAGCATGGTGGGGGGACGTGCGTTCGCCAGCGATCGGCAAGCCATCACCGCCGCCGCCAACTTTGCGCAGACGGCGTCTACGCGCACGCTCAGTAGTGCAACGTCCACCCGCGTGGCCATGCAGTTGGCGCACCGGTGGCGCGTTGGGGCGCTGCTCGATACGGTCACTCGCGCTGCCACCCGCGAGCCACCCAGTCGGTTGCTCTTCGATACTCGGCTGGACTGGTGGCAACTGCGCTTCACGTCGCCGGAGCGTCCCGACGTGGAAGTGGGACGCAACAGCTTTCAGGATGATTACGGCGTTCGCCTGGGGGAACGCGCGCGGCTCGCACTGGGACGTGGTGCGCTCGAGTGGACGGCCGCGTTCGATGCGCAATCGCAGACCACGCGAGAGAGCCGGTTGCTGGGGCGCCCCACGACGCCGTTCACGGACCGTCTGACCGAAGGGCGCGCGATTGGCCGTTACGTGGAGGGGCTGTACGACGCGGAGTACGAACTGCTGGGGGCGCCGCGGCTGCTGTACTCCCGTCTCGAGTGGACACCGCGCGTTGCACCCACCCAGCGCGCCGGCGCGGCTTCGTTCGATCTGCGCGTGGGCAGTGAAGTGCGCCGAGAGTGGAACGCCGGTGACGGGTACCGCTTTGCCATCGACCGTCCGCCGCAGGTGAGCCAGTTCAATGGCACGGCAGGCTTCGACCGACCGCGCTCATTCGCCGATGTTCCACCCTTGGCCACGAGTGCACTGTACGCTGACTCGCGATACTCAAGGCGTGTGTTGGGAGTGCAATCGGATGTGCAGGCCGGTGTGCGCTTCGATGCCTTGCACGAGGGAGGCTTCACCGGTGGCGTGCGCTCGTCGGCCCTGCAGCCGCGGGTGAATGTGCAACTCGCCCCGCAGCCGTGGCTGCGTCTGCGCGGTGGCGTAGGCACCGTGGCCAAGGCGCCCACGGTGGCGCAACTGTCTCCGGCCCGACAGTTCTACGACCTCGTGAACGTGAACCGCTTCACCCCCGACCCACGCGAGCGGTTGGCGGTCCTCACCACGTTCATTCGCGATCCCATCAATCCGGATCTCGGGCTCACGCGGACCGCCAAGCGCGAGGCCGGCTTCGAGCTCGATGGCGGCGCCAAATGGGGGAGTCTCTCGGTCACGTGGTTCTCCGATATCGTGGAGAATGTCACCACGTTGCGTCGTGACACTGAATCGCTCGATCGCGCACGCTACGCGCTGGCTGACACGGGGCGTGGCACAGGACAGCCGGGGCGTACCATCGATCCGCCCATCGCGGTAGAGCCCGTGCCCATCTTTCTCGATCGACTCGTGAATGGCGGGCGCCTCGAAAACAGCGGCGCCGAGTTCACGGTCATACTCCCCGTTGTCCCCGCGCTGCGAACGCGGCTCGAGATGAGCGGGGCCACCATCACGTCGCGCTTCAGCACCTCCGATCTCAATTACGGCAACGCGCTGTCGTTGAGTGACTTTCAGGTCGACGCGTCCATCGAACGCCGAGCGTACTTCGCCGGCAGCGCCACCAGAGCATCGCGCAGCATCTACACCTATCGACTGGTGCATCATCAGCCCGAACTCGGCTTCGTGATTACCGCCACCGTGCAGCAGCGTGCCAACGAATCGAGGCAGACGCTCACGCGCACCGACTCGTTGTCGTTTGCCGGATATCTCACGCGCGACGGCACGTTGGTGCCGGTGCCGGAGTCGGAACGCACGCAGCCGCAGTACGCCGACCTTCGCCGGCAGCGTTCGTCGTCGGCGTCGTCGCGCACGACGGTGCCGAACGACTGGGTCATGTCGCTGCAGATCGCCAAGTCGCTCGGGCAGCGCGGACGATTGTCATTCTACGTGTTCAATGTGCTCGATCGGTTCGCCACCTTTGGTGGGACAGGATCGGTGAGGGCGCTTCCCCCCACGCGATTCGGTGCCGAATTCACCTTGCCCACCTCCGAGTTTTTCGGGAGGACGCGATGATGCGCGCACCACGGTACACCGCGCGTGGCGTACGCGTCGCTGTCCTGTTGTTCTCTGCGGTCATTGCCAGCCGGCCACACACGGCTATCGCGCAGGACGCGCCTCCGTCCGCATGGGGACGCGCGAGCGATGTTGGGCTCGCTGCAGCGCGCACTGACGCCGCGTGGCTGGGGGCGTGGTCACCGCTGCGTGGCATTGCCGATATCGCGCGGCCCGGCTTTCGCGCTCCCGACGCTCCGGGGCTCATGCAGGCGCCAGCGCCGCGCATGGGATCGTTCATACTGGCCGGGGCCCCTGGGGCGCTCGCCTACGATTTACGCCGGTCACTTGGCGTTGACAGCGCGCGCTATTCAGAGCTCACGCTGCACAGCGCGCGTGAACAGGGCACGTTTCGTCGTCCCTTCGATGTCGCCGATCGCGAGGTGACGCAACTTGGGGGACAAGGGTGGTCTCCCATTGGCACACGCGGGATGGCAATAGGCCGGTTCATTCTGGATCGTGAAGGGAGCGATGTCTCGGGGAACTCGCAGCGCGCGATGCCCTACGGGTCGTCGCCGTTCATCGCCGCCGATTCGGTCACGCCAGCTCTGCAAGGCACGCGCGCGCGCTTCGAGGGAGCGTTGGCCTTCCGCGTGGGGCCGGTTTCGTTGGGCGGAAGCGCGGGCGTCGACACGCGCGAGCACAACTCCATCGACGCGCCGTTGCGTCGGACGGGGCGGGCCACCATTCCCGCGACGTCGCTGGGCGCGCAGTACACCGTGCCCTGGGCCGGCGGTGGCGTTCGCGACGTGCGCGTGGGCGGTTACTATCGCTGGTCGGAAGCATCGGAGCAGAACATTCTCAATCCGGTGCCGCGCGCCACGATCGTGTATGCCATTCAGGGGCTCGACGAGCCGCTCGGCATTCCTGCCAACAATGGTCAAGCGATTTTTGTGCGCACCGAGCGCCGCTCCAGTGCCGTGGGTGGCTCGCTCGACCTGCAGCTGTTCGGCGCGCAGGTGGCGGTGACGTACGAAGAGGGGCAACTGGCCGAAGACCAGTATCGTGCGCTGATCGGCGTGCGTCCCACCGATCGCTGGCGCGCGACAGGGCGCGACGTGCGGCTGGGCGCGCAGCGATCTGTCCTCGGGGCGCGTGTCACGCTGGTGGCTTCATCGGAGCAGGTTAACGGCGATGGCCAACGGTACGATTTGCGCGGTATTGCCCTCAACGGTGCCGACGAACGAAACGCCATCGAGCTGGATGTGCGTCGCCCGGTGGGGACGAAGTGGGATGTGGCGCTCACCGGTGGGGCGGTTCAGCAGACACGTACCCTGACCGATTTCGTGGTGCCGCGCACTGCGGAGTTGGACGGACTGATGGGCTTCGGATCGGCCGAGGTCGGGCGCGTGTTTTCGACGAGGGCGATACGGCGCGTGGTTGTTGGCGGGGCGTTTGCGAGCCGCGCCCCCGACGCCGTGGTCCCGCGCGCCGACCGGAACTATCAGCTGCTCATTGCCCCCGGGCTGCGCTATGATGCCACCACGGCTACGGCAACCGCCGGCTGGGTTCGGTTGCACGTGCCCGTGAGGACACACACGTTGATTGTGGGAGGGCGTATGGACAGAACGAATGCACCGGCAACAACATCGGGGTCGGTAGGGACCAGCCGCGACGCGTGGCGCGTTCAGGTGGCGTGGCAATGAGGAGCGCCGTATCTCGTGCGTTGGTCACTGCATCGGTGCTTCTGGCCGCCTGCGGTGGGGGCACCGTCGGCGATGGCGCCACCGGGCCAGACCCCAAGCCCGATACCACTACCACCGGCAATCCTGGCACGGTGCAGCGCTCGTCGATCACCATACGCGTGACGGTCGATCCTGCCGATGTGGCCATCGCCACGGCAGCGGGCGTTACGACCGCAGCCGTACCCGTGCGATTGACGCGTGTTGGCGGCACCGAAGCGCCGCGTACCGGCATTACTGGTGGCGACGGACGCGTGACGTTTGCGGGGCTGCTGGAAGGGACGTACGAGCTGACTGTTGAGCGTCGCCTCTCGGCGAGTGAGTTGGCGCAGCTGCCGGCGGGCGACCGTGATGCCTCGGTGTTGGCGGCCGGCACGCAGCTATTTCTCAGTCCGCCGGTGAATCGCGCACTTGAACTCGCGTTAGTCGCCACCCGACGCGGGTCCCTTGTCATTTCCGAAGTCTTTCCGTTCAACATGGGACTTGAAACCAATGTCGGGTACGGCTTCGGAACCTACCTCGAGGTGTACAACAACAGTGATACGACGTCGTATCTCGACGGCATGCTGCTCGCGCAGACGTCGCTCACGCTGCACTATGGCTTTTCCCAGTACCCGTGCGCGAGCGTGAACACGGCTGCGCGTCTCGACAGCACCGGCGTGGCCGTTATCCTGATTCATGGTTTCCCAGGTGGCGGTCGCGAGTATCCGGTGTTACCCGGCGAGGCGAAGGTAATTGCCGTCGATGCCATGGATCACAATGCCGCTCGACCCGATGGTGGGCAGCTCGATCTCTCTCGTGCGGCGTTCGAGCAAATCGGCAACGAAGCAGACATCGACAATCCCTTCGTGCCAAACATGCTTCGTGTGCAAGCAGGCTCTGGAATTTTTGGTCGCGGCTATCCACATCAGGTGTCGCCGGTCGCGTACGTTCTGGCGCTACCAGCTTCACTGAGCAGCTTGACTAAAATTCAGTTGGTCGCAACGACAGGGGCCTCAGGTGGTGGCGAGCTTTACGATTCTTGGGTGATTCCCAGGGGCAAAGTGCTCGACATTCTTGGTTTGGACAGCACCCCTGAGGCTATTGCGCAGTCCGCCCAGCGCGGTACTCTCCGGTGCGATCCGTGGCTCGCACCGGCCTTCGAGCGAGCACCAGCAAATCTTGTAAACACACGCCTACGCAAAGCCATCTCGCGTAAATCTCTCGGCCGCACCGCCGATGGTCGCGAAATTCTGCAGCGCACCCGCACCTCGGCGCGTGACTTCGAATACGCTGAGCCGCTGCGGCGGTCGTTACTCAAGTAACTGAATGACACGGTGGCGGTGGCGTGTTGGCCTGGCACTGACGATTCTCCGTATCGGCGGGCCTGTCGCCTCCGCCGCTGCTCAGCCCGTCGCCACCGGCACGGTGCGCGGCGTGGTGCAGGCGGCGCCTACCAACGTGGCGCTGCCCTATGCAGTGGTCAGCATTCCCGCACTCAACCTAGAGCGATTCTCGGGCGCCGAAGGGCAGTTCCTGTTGCCGACGGTCCCCGCTGGCACGCACGAGCTGGTGGTGCGCCGCATTGGCTTTGTGCCGCAGCGCCAGCAAATCGTGGTGGTGGCCAACGGCGCGCTCGCGTTGTCGATTTCGTTGCGGCAAGTACCGGTTCGCCTCACGGGTATGACGGTGCGCCCCACCAACCGCTGCACGTCGCCCGGCTTGCCGGACAGCCTGCAATTCCCAGAGGTGGCGCAGCTCGTCGGGCTGCTGCGCGAGAACGCGGCCACCTATCGTACGCTCGTCCAACGGTTCCCCTTTGTGTACGCGCAAGTACGGGCCCTTGGCGTGCTGGAGGACGGCACCATGGCCGTACGCACCGTGGACACTCTCGCGGTGCCGGCGCAACCCACCGTGCGCTACGAACCCGGCCGTGTCGTGCAGAACACGCGCGGAAAAGTAGTGCGCGAAACGTTCATGGCCATTCCGTCTATCATCGATCTGGTTGATCCGGCCTTCGTGAACAACCATTGCTTCACCTACGCCGGTGCCTCGACGCAGGGGAACGAAACGTGGTTCCGGCTCGATGTCCGCGCCAGCGAACGGTTGCGTACCCCCGATGTGCACGGCGCGTTCTTTCTGGACAGCGCGACGGCGCAGCTGCGTCGCATGGAGCTGGAGCTGAGTCGCCCTGACCGCTTACCGTCGACGTTGCGCAGCGTGCGCAGTGTGATTGCCCACAGCACCTTCGTGGAGATCGCCCCGGGGTTGTCCATTCTGCAGTCGGTGTGCGCCATCAACTGGCAGAAGCCGCGGCAAGGTGCACGCATGAGTCACGGCGCCGAGTTGCAGCACACGCTGGCGTGGGAGTTCACCACTGCGCCGCCGGATGTGGAGCGAGTGACCATTCGAACGGCCCCCCGGTGGCGGCCGGCCACGCAATTGCCGGGGACGGCCTTGCCCTGTGTGGGGGCGGAGCCGTAGGCCGCTCTGCTCGTCCGGCAAATACCGTTAGGCTTTGCGCGGGACGGGCGTCATCTGGAGCTCGACACCCAACGCGCGGATCAGCTTCAAGACAGTGTCGTAACGTGGTTTCGCACCTGGCGCGAGAGCCTTGTAGAGGCTCTCGCGACCGAGACCCGTATCCTTCGCCAGCCGCGCCATCCCGCGCGCCTTTGCCACATCGGCGATGGCTTGTAGGAACAGATCGGGATGTTCGCTAGCCAAAGCCACGTTCAGATACTCGGCAATCACTTCCTCGTTATCGAGGTAGTCGGCTGCATCGAATACGGCGGGCTTCTTCATGGTTCAGTCTCCAGTTTTGAACGCAGTGCTTTGGCCTGCCGAATGTCTCGACGCTGGGTACCCTTGTCGCCGCCGCACAACAACCAGTACGTCACGCTGCCTTGCCGCCAGTAGTACACCCGATATCCCGGACCCGCATGGATCCGAAGTTCGAACACGGCGTCGCCAACGGCCGCGTGATCGCCGAAGTGGCCGAGCTCGGCTGCGCGAAGGCGAGCAAGAATGCGCGCCTTTCCAATTGGGTCGCGGAGGGCCTTCAGCCACTCGTCGAACTCTGCGGTCCGCAGAAAGACGTGCATGTTAAAGAGTATCCGTTCGGATACAGACTGTCAAGATCGGTTAATCTTTGTTGGGGAAAACTCGAGCCAGACCCCGCTACCGAGTAGGGGCGTTAAGCGGCGTCTTCCGCGACCCATGCTGCTGCCACACACGGCGAGACACGCCTTGCTGCTGCGCCGATTGCTTGAGCGCGTGCAACGTGTCCCGCGCGTGCGCATACGATGCCTCGTGCGGCACAATGGGCGGCGGATAGTCACGACCAATGTGCACCCCATGCATCTGCTGCATGAGCGGTGGGGCGTCCCACGGGCGCAGCAGGTCCGCCGTTGAAAGCGCGGCCAGCTCCGGAACCCACTGCCGGACGAACGCACCCGCCGCATCATGCTCGGCGGCCTGCTTGATGGGGTTGTAGATGCGGATGGTATTGATTCCCGTCACACCGGCCTGCATCTGGCACTGCGTCCAGTGAATGCCCGGCTCGTAATCGGCAAAGGCCCGCGCCAATACCAGCCCCGCTGGGCGCCAATGCAGCCACAGGTAGTGCGACGCGAAGCTCATCACCATGGCGCGCATGCGAAAGGTGAGCCAGCCGGTGGCGTGCACACTGCGCATGCAGGCGTCCACCAGCGGGTACCCGGTGCGCCCCTCGCGCCAGGCGTCCAAGCGCTCAGCGTGTGGCACGGACGGCCAGACGTTGTCGAACAGTGACGCGTACGCACGGTATTCCAGTGCGGGTTCCGATTCGAGCTTCTGCACGAAATGATCGCGCCACTCGAGACGCGACGCAAAACTCACCAGTGACTGCTGCCAGCGTGTGAGCGATTCGCGCGGCGGCATATCGCTTGACGTGCGGCCGAGTGCCTTGAGCTCGTCACGAAGCTGTGCCGCACGACCTCGTGCGCCCTGATACGCCTCGCGCACCGACAGCGTGCCCCATGTGAGATGTACACTCAGGCGGCTGCAGGCATCGATGGCATGGCTGGGGCTCGACATGGCCACGCGATAGTGCTCGCCTCGTTCGTTGAGAAATGTGCTAAGCAATTGCTCGGCGTTGCGGCGTCCACCACGCTGCCGGTCTACCATGCCAGGTACCGTGGTGACACGCGAGACATCAGCGTGTGGTGCCCGAATGTGCTGCGGCACCAGCGAGAGTTCGTGAGTCGTCGCGCCGACCATGTGAGGCGGCGCACAGATGCGGGGTGCACGGACATGCTGCAGCCACTGTTCGTGCCAGCCATCACGCGACGCGAGCCGGCGCACCACGCCATTGCCCGGAAGCTCGTGCAGCGCCACGCCACGCCCCTTGGCCCATGCGCGCACGCGCCGGTCGCGCGCGTAGCTGATGCCGTTACCGCATTCCTCGTGGGCGTAGATCGCGCCAACGGGAAGCTGCTCACAGAGCGCGTCGAATACCTCGGGAAGCGTCCCGTGCAGCTCCAGCAGTGGTACGCCGCGCTCGCTCAGCGCATCACGCAACTCATGCAGGCATTCGTGAACGAACGCCGCGTGTCGCGGATCATGATCGTCGGCGCGCAGC
>CANGXD010000140.1 GCA_947457545.1 Gemmatimonadaceae bacterium | reverse complement strand
TCGCTCTACTCACCGCGTGCGGCGAAAGCGTCACCGGTCTCCCGTTCTACGGGCCTCCGTTGCCGCGCGCGGCTAGCGGCCTCGCCAATGTGAACGTCACGCTCAGCGCCAGCGCCACGACCGTGTCGCCTGGCGACAGTGTGGTGTTTTCGGCGACCGCGACCAACCGATCCGCTGTTCGCGTGCAATTGGGCGAACAGTGCGGCCCCATGATGGACGTCGCGGTCCGCGCGCCGTCAGGCGTCGAACAGTCGGCGTTGGTAGGCGACCGGCCGAACGCGGTTTTTTCGTGTCCATTGCCGTCGAACTTCTTTGCCGATCCCGGCGAGAGCCGCACGATTCAGATTGCGTGGCGCGCGCCTGCGTTGGCAGGGCGCTATGGGGCGCGTGGGGCGCTGCGCCGGCTCGACGGGTTGAGCAACGAGAGTACGGCGCTGGTCATCATCGTGCGTTGAGGCGTTAGTTTTCGAAAGAACCAACGCGAATCATTGATGCCCTTCTCTCGAGTGCTCCATGGCTGAATTTCTCCCCATTCTGCTGGTGCTGCTGTGGCCGCTCTTCCTGCTGAGCGCGTTGGGGGGCGCGGGCTACCTCGCGTGGCGCGCCGTCCGGGCGCTCGAAGCAAAGGGCGCGTCGGCTCCGGAGCTCGTGGCCTTGCGTGAACGTGTCGAGCTGCTGGAAGAACAGCTCGAGGCGCAGAACGCCGAGCTCCGTCGCGTTGCCGACGGGCAACAGTTCACGGAGAAGCTGCTGGAGAATCGAGCGGGGAAAGGACTCTGACCCCTTTGGGACTTCCGTAGCCTGCGAACGACAACGGCCACCACCTCGCTCAAGGTGATGGCCGTCGTCGCGTCAACAACGCCCGCCTTTACATCGCCGGCGTCCGCAAATCCTGCAGCGCCTTCTTGAGCAGATCGGTCTTCTTCGCGTCGCAGCCGCGCGCGCCCTCGGCCGCGCTCACCGCCGCATCAAGCGCCGTATTGCGTGCCACACCGCTCGCCTTCTCGGCCGCCGCAATCTGCGTGCGCAGCGCACTCACCGCGCCCGCCGCACAGCCCTTCCGCTCCAACTGATCGGTGAACGCCTTCGCGAGCGGGAAGCTCGGCGGCCACACCATCTTGGGCTGCCCCTGCGCGTTGAGCTGCTCCCACTTCACGGTCTTGGCGGCGTCGATTTCGTTCTGCGACACAAAACGGCTCGGCACGAGTTCGGCCACGTCCATGCCGCGCGCGATTTCGCTGCTCACGATGTGGCCGTTGTACCAGTACACACTCCACGAGCCGCCGGTCACCATACGGCTGCCATCAATGGGGCCGCGGTCGAAGCTCGCGATTTCCTGCGGATGCGAGGTGTCGGTCCAGTCGAACACTGAAATGCCACCCTGATACCAGCTCTGCACCATGATGTCGCGCCCCGGGATGGGGATGAGCGACCCATTGTGCGCGACGCAGTTTTCGTTCGACGTCTGATACGTGGGAATCTTGTAGTAGCTGCGGAACTGCAATGACTTCTTGCCGGTCGTGGCGTTGGTCACGATATCGAAGATCGCGTTGGCGCCCCACTCGGGCTTGTCACCCACACGACACTTGGCGCCAGTGCCACCGCCCCACTCGTCGCTGAAGAGCATCGCGGTGCCGTCGTTGTTGAACGTGGCCGAGTGCCAATAGGCAAAGTTGCTGTCGGCGACGGCATCGAGCCGTATGGGGTTCACCGGATTGCTGATGTCGAGCAGCAGGCCGTGTCCTTCGCATGCGCCGCCGGCGATGCCGAGTGCGGGGTAAACGGTGATGTCATGACACTGCGACATCTCGCTCAACTTGCCGGTGGGATCTCCTCCCAAGCCGTTCTGCTGCATGAACATCTTCACCATGTTGTCGACAATCGGCCGCGCGGCAGCGGAGTCGGCGGCCGTGGCGACGGTGCCACCACGCTGCTTGGTGATGTTGTCGATCACCGGCTTTACCATCTCTGCGGGCAACTCTTCCACGATGCCCATGCCGGGAATGAACGCGAAGAACTTTCCGCTCTTCTTGAGCTCCTCGATTTGGAGAAGATCGGCCGCCGACGGGCCGTGCAACGCGGGCGCGTTCAGTCCGGTGAAGATGTTGGCGCGATTGACGATCGCGGCCTTGGCCGGATCGGCGAGTGGCACCTTGATAATTTCGATGCGCAGGCGATTGGAGGCGGCGTCGGTGCTGGGCGCGTTCGAGCAGTCGCTCACCTCACCCTTGGGGCGCACCGGTGAGGAGCCCGAGACGTAGATGTAGACGTTGTCCTTGTCCTTCGGGTCTTCGAGCACGGTGTGCGTGTGCGAACCGCGACACGTTTGCACGTTGGTGAGGAGCTTGGGCTCCTTGATGTTGGTGATGTCGAAGATGCGCACGCCACGCATGCGCTCCGTGCTCACGGCCTGTCGAACACCACCCGGCTTGCAGTCGATGCGGCCGTTCATCGCTTCGGCGGAGACGAAGAGCAGATTCTTGTAGACCGAGACGTCGTTCTGCGAGGCGGGGCACTCGTACGCGACCACGAGCGTGGGGCTCGACGGGTTGCTGATATCCCAGACGATGGGGCCGTTCTGGTTGCCCTGCACGACGTATTTCCCGGTAAATGCGAGATCGGTATTCCATTCGTCGCCGAACGATTGCGGACTGCGCACGCTGGAGAGGAGCCGCAGATTGGAAACGTGCACGCCGGCGTCGTACATGCCGGGCTTGAGCGCGTTGCGCGGATCGGTGGCCGGCGAGGCGGCGACGTTGGGCTTGGGGGTGCGCGCGCAGGCGCCGAGCGTCATCACGCTCAGCGACAGCGCGCTGAGGGAGACCATGGTGCGAAATGGGATCGTCATTGAATACGGTGCAGGTGTGGGTGTCGCGGAGACAGGAGGTGCCGGTGTGCGGTGCTGAACGGCCAAGCAACTCGGAGGAAAATGTTTGGGCATGTCCACCATCGCCAGCGGCTTTGCCACCATACAGCAATCCGTTCAGAAGGGATTCAAAACGGCTTCAACGACAGGTCAGCCGTTCACCATCTCGAAGCCTGCCACCACGAAATGCCGGTCCAATGTCAGCGCCGAACGCGTGCCTCGTTCGGCCATGATGGCGAAGCTGACGGCGTCGACCACGGAGAAGGGCTGATCGGCATATCGGCGGAGCCAGTCGTTGACGGCGCGTACTTCGAGCGCCTCCGAGCTGGTGACGACGACGTTGGGCGACGCGCGAACCAACTGCAGAAAGCGTAGCCCGGCGTCGATCCCGGCCCGCCGCATGATCAAGGCATGCGACTCCGCGACCACGAGGTTCGAGGTCACCACGCGATCCCGGCGGTACACGCGAGACCGCAGGGCCTCACTCAGTCGTTCATGGTCCGGGTGCGATTGCACGACCAGCGGATACCACGCGCTGGTGTCGACAAAAAGCTCCCCCATCAGGCACAGCCGGTGGGATCCGACCGCCACGACGCCTCTTCGTCATCGGCCAGCACGCGATCGTGCTCGCGCGCGACGTCGACGTCCGGGTGGTGGACGGTATCTCTCGCGAGGCCGATCAGGCGCAGCGCCGGGTGGGCCGCCGGGTCCAGCTGCTGAAGCTCGAGCGCTTCGAGGCCACGACGCAGCACATCGGATTTGGAGGCGCCCATCTGCGTGGCCAATCGCTCCAGTCGGGACCGGTCACCCTCCGTCAGGTAAACCTGGGTGGGCTCTCCGACGCGCTTGGCGGGTTTGGGCTTGTCATTGCTGTATGTCATGACATAGAATACTTTCAATAAGTCATGACGGCAATACCAGGGTACCCGGTCCATCTTCCCTTGGCCGGTGTACGCGGGTGAGAAAGTACCGAAGCGCCGCTGTCCACGTGAACCACTCCTAACCGCATCATGGATACCCGACCTTCTGTGTCCCTGCTCCTGCCGGCTCTGCTCGTCGCCGCTGGTATTGCCGCCGCCGGCTTTCTCGTGGGGCGCGGTGTGACGATGGTGCGCACCGCCGACCGCACGGTATCGGTGAAGGGGGTTTCCGAACGCGAAGCCAAGGCTGACCTCGCCATCTGGCCGCTTCGCATCATGGCGTCCAACGACGATCTCGCCGCCGCCAGCGCGACACTCGACCGGAGCGTGCAGGCGGTGCGGACCTTTCTCGCGGCCAATCAGCTCGACTCGACCGCCGCCGAAATCACCGTACAGGAATTCGTCGTGCAGGATCAGAGCTCCATGGGCTCGAGCGGTGCGCGCTACGTCATTCGGCAAACGATCGTCGTGCGCTCGTCGCGCGTCGATCTCGTACAGCAGGCCAGTCAGCGCGTCCCCGAACTCGTGCGGCAGGGCGTCGTGCTCTCCAGCGGTCAGGAGTATGGTGGTGGTGGCCCCACGTTCGTCTTCACCAAGCTCAACGACTTCAAGCCCGCCATGATCGCCGAGGCCACGGCGCGCGCGCGCGAAGGCGCCGAGCAGTTTGCGAAAGACTCGCGCAGCGCGTTGTCGGGCATTCGCACCGCCAGTCAGGGGTTCTTCGAAATTCTGCCGCGCGATCAGGCCGCGGGGATCAGTGAAGAGAGCCAGGTGAACAAGCGGCTGCGGGTGGTGACGACGGTGACGTACGGGTTGCGCTGACTTCTCCCATGCCTGCAGATCTCTTCGAGAATCTCGATGGCGTTGCGTCGCTGCTAGAGGTCTTTCTGGGCTTTTGGCGCTTCATTTTCTCACCCTCGTACCGCACTACGGTGTTGGAGCGTTGGCGTAAGCGCACAGGACCATCGCGGATCGCGACGATCGCGGAAGCCGTCGGGGGCGTCTTCATCGGATTGATTCTCCCCGCGATCGCCGGCTACACGGCATTCGTCATCGTTACGCGATAATTCCGCACCGAAAGGGGTCAGAGTCGTTTTCAAGGACTCTGACCCCTTTCGCGTGCGTCTACTGCTTCACGCGCACCACACGCAGCTTCTTGTCGGCGAGGATCTCCGCTTCCGTGAACGGCAGCTTGATCATCTCCCCTTTGCTGTAGAGACGCGTGAGATCGCCACCATGCTCGGTGTTCGGATCTTCGTGCTGCGAGTAGGTGAGCATGCCGCGCGGGTCCACCGTGCCATCAGCCTTCCAGCCGACCACCTGGATGTAGCTGTTGCCGTGAATGATGGGTGAGTAGCCGCCGGGCTTGAGCTCGGTGGTGATGACACTCCACATGCCTGTGCCGCCGGCACCGCCGGGAATGGCGATGCGCTCGTTGTTGCGCATCTCGTACTGCACGCTGCCGAGCGTCGCATCGGGCGCGACGCCCGCTTGGGCGAGACGTTGCTGCGCCTGCGCGAGCGCGCGCCGCAGTCCTTCCTTTACGGCGGGATTGTCGGCCGCGAGTCCGCGCGGCGTGTGCGCGGCATCGGCCGCGTCGAACGGTACCTTCCACGCGTTCGGTATGCGCGACGCGAATGTCCAGAACTCGCGCCAGACCTGCGCGCCGCGACTCTCAATCGTTTCTTTGCGATCCCACGCCGCGAGCGCATTGCACGCCGCCGTCAGGTCCACGCTGCCATTCGGCGTCGTGACAGGCGCGATCGGCGCGGCGCACAGCGCCAGCACATCATTGAGCAACAGCTCTGCCCCATAATTGCGATGGCTATACAGCATGGCCTGCAGCTGATCGGCACTCACCTTCTTGCCGTTGGCGGTGGCTTCGGCGATGAACTGAAGCCCGGCGCGCGTACGCAGGCTGCGCGCCGTGCGCTCTCCGCCAATGATTGGCGAGAAGCCCTCGAGCGGCGCCGCCGGATTGGTGAGCCAGTAGCTGTCGTTCGCATTCGACACGACATCCGTCCGGCGCAATCGTGGCATCGCGCTCGGCGGCATCGCGCCAGCGACTGCGCTCGCCTTGTCCTGCTTCCACTCGCAGGCTGGGTCGGCGCCGTTCAGGATGATGATGGCGGCTGGAATGCCGCGCGCCTGTACGCGACAGGCGGTGAGCATGGCGGCATCGATGTTGGGTACCACGCTCACGTCGGCGTAGTACGCCGTGCCCTCGCGATCGGCCGCGATGGTGTTGGTGAAGGACACGCCGCCCAGGCTGATGGCTGCGTCCACATCAGCGATCGTGCGCGCACGCCCGAGCGCGTCATACGTCGCGGCCGCACGATCGTTGGCGAGATTGGCATCGCGAATGGCAAACGCGCGCGTCGTTGTCCACGGCAGCTGCTCCGACATCACGACGGGTCCGTAGTGCGACATCCACACCGTGCGCGATTCCGTCGACACTGTTCCATTGGCGCTCTTGAGCGGTACGGCGACGGTCACGCGCTGCATCGCGCGCCAGTCATTGCCGTACTTGTAGCGGGTCGGGTCGTTGGGATCGAGGTCGAGCGCGTAGAACGTAGAACGCGTGCCCGTGGAGACGGTGTGTGTCCACGCGATGTCTTTGTTGAAGCCGATGACCACCGCGTTACTGCTGTACAGACTCACCCCCATCACATCGAGCTGACCGGGGATGGTGGTGTGAATGAGGTGAAAGCGGGACGACCCCTGCCACGGGTAGTGCGGGTTGCCCAGCAACAGGCCGCGCCCGGTAGACGTCACGTCTTTGCCCATCGCGACAGCGTTGCTGCCAATGCCTTCTGGTGCGTCGAAGTCGGTCTGCACGGCGGCGTCATCACCAGAACCTGCCGCCTTGCGTTCATTGGGCGGTGTGGCTGCCGCCATTTCCTTCATGAAGCGCCCCACGCCGTAGCGAATGCCGATGCTCATGTTGAGGCGGAGCACGTCATCTACGGAGACGGGACGCACCCACGCGGCCCCTTTGCAACTGGGCGACAGGTTCGCGGCGTGGTCCTTGAGATAGCGGTTGTACCCTGCCACGTAGCCGGCGGTCGAGCGGTTCGCCGATGCGCTCTGTGAAGCGCTGAACGCTTTCACGGCAGCATCGGTGAGGAGCGCGCGGTGGAAGACATCGCTGTCGCGATTGCTGCTGTCTGCGCCGAAGGTCTGTGACAGTTCGCCGCGTACCATCACCATGTCACGCGCAATCGTGCAGGCGGCGTCGGTCATGGTGGCGTACGCGAAGCCGAAGCCGAGGCTGCCGACGTCGTTGGCTTTGACGTGGGGGATGCCGTAGCTGGTCCAGCGGATCGTCGCGTCGTAGGCGGGCGTCGTGCGCGCGGCCGATGGCTTGGCGGCGGGGCGCGGGGCGGTCGCCGATTGCGCGGCGAGCGTGGAGCCCGCGCAGAGCAGGAGGGTCGTGACAGCGGGAAACAGGCGCATGAATGGGCCGGAAGAGAGTCGGCGGCGTGTACGACAGGGTCGCGGTGCCTTCACAATCTGCGATCGGACGCCGCCTTTCGACAGCACCACGAAGGTGTACCAAAAAACGCGCCAGCCTCGTTGCCAGGGCTGGCGCGTTTTCCAACGTATGGTTGCCGCGAACGACTAGCGCACGGCCGTTTCCGCCACCGCCGCGATCTCCGCATCAGTCAGCGTACGACGCGTGCCGTTCGAGCTCGAGATCGTCATCGCACCCGCTTCGTCAACGGTCAGCGTCTTCGATTCCTTCCGGCCATCGGCGAACACCGTTTCGGAGGTCACGACGGTAGCACCCGTCGCCTGATGCAGCGTCGTGCGGCTCTTGAAGCGGCCGTCGACCTTTTCTTCCAGCACCATCGTGCGGCCCGTTGCCACCTGCGTCATCGTCTGCGTGATGGTGGTGTTGCCGCGCGTCAGCGTCTTCACCTTCGTGTCAGGTCCCGACGCCACGCTGCTCTTGCCCGTCCAGAACTCCTGCGAGTTCAGGATGACCACGTCGATCAACCCTGCAACGCTGTACACCGGTACGAGGAGCGCCGTCGCCACGAACACCAGCTCACGGACCCACTTGTCCGACGACACTCCCTTGTTCCAGTTGTACATCTTCCGCGTCAGCGGGAAACTGCCGAAGCAACCAGACGTTGCCACGGTGGACATCGCGAGTGCCGCAAGGACGGCACGACGGACGGGTGCTTTGCGCATGTGTGTCATCTCCAGAGGGTTGTGACTCGCCAGGATGTAACGAGCTTAGGCGTTGGCAATAGTCGTACGCGCGTTACGCCGCGTCAATGTTGCAGGTACCAATGGCTCAGTTGCGACGATGGGGCGATCGCACCGCACATCGTGGCGACCTGATGCATTCGCGGGGTCATGCTGGCTGCACTCGGCACCGATGTTGCCACGTGCGTGAGATGGTGCCGCGGCGACTGTCGAACGGCCGAGAACCTACTGCCCGCGTGCCTCGCATGACCCCCCTCGCTGTGCCGATCACGATGCAACTCGCGTGGCTCTTCACGCTCGCGATCCCGGTTGCGTGTGTGGCGTGGACGGTGACGCATGAGGAAGTATTCCGCGAACCGCGCGAGTACTGCGCGGAGCGGAGTCGCTCGGCGCCTTCACTCGTGCAGCGAAAGTTCTACTACCTGTTCACCTGCGAATACTGCTTCAGTCACTACGTCGCGTTCGCGGCCCTCTGGCTCACGCACTTTCGATTGCTGATCGACGGGTGGGGTGGCTATCTGCTGGCGTGGTTCGCGTTGGTCTGGATCGCGAACCAGTACATCGGCATCCATGGCCGGCTGCGCGTGTCGATCAAGGCCGAAAGCACGGAGATCAAGGTCATGGAAGAGCAGATGCGCGACGGTGGCTCCGGCGGCACACCGTCGGCGCGGCCGCCGGAATGACCGCGGGTCGCCATTCACCGACCCAATTTGTCGGTTCACCGATTTGCTGACACTACTGTGGAATGCGGGCCCGTATGCTCCCGCACATGTCACACTCACCCTCTCTCATCGACGGGCGCCGCCCGGTGTTGCCGCCCCGTGTCGTGGTTGCGCTATTGCTGCTGGTCGCCTGCCTCTGGCCGCAGGCCAGCGCCAAGGCCCAGGAGGCCGCGGGGTCGCTGGTGCGCGGACAGGTGCAGCTTGCCAACGGGAACGCCGCGCCGCCCACGACGATCTCGCTGCTGGATACGCAGGAACAGACCACCACTGACAGCCTTGGGCGCTTTGCGCTGCGCACGATGCATCGGGGCGTGGCCACCTTGGTGGCGCGTCGGGTGGGCTTTGTTCCGGCCACCGTGGATATCGATATCCCCCTCGACACGGCACTGCGCCTGACGCTCGTGCCCATGCCACCGTCGCTGACGGCGATGACGGTGGTGGCGGCCGGCGAATACACGCTCGGATCGGGGCGCACGGCGTCACTCACTCCGCTCGAGGTCGCGCAAACACCGGGCGCGGCCGCCAACGTGGCGAAGGCCCTGCAGACGTTGCCGGGGCCGCAGAATGTCGACGAGGGGAGCGGGCTCTTCGTGCGCGGCGGTGACGTCACCGAAACCCGCGTGCTGCTGGATGATGCGTGGCTGCTGTCGCCCGCACGCTTCGATAATCCAGTGGGCCACGTCACGGCCACGGTCAACCCATTCCTGCTCGACCGGACGGTTTTTTCGGCGGGCGGCTTCGGCGCGCAGTACGGCAACGCGCTCTCCGGTATGGTGCGCATGGAAACCGCGGGACGGCCCGTGACGACGACCGGCAACGCGACCGCTTCGATTGGCGGTGCCGGTATCTCGGCGGCACTCGCACCGCATCGGCGAGTCGGCATACGAGCCAATGCCAATATCCGGGCACTCGCGCCGCTGATTGCGGTATTCGGCGAGTCGCAGCCCTTCGCGCCGCCACCGGAAGGTGGCGACGTGAGCGGCACGCTCGAGTGGAAAAGTGGCAAGGCGGGCCGAATTCGTCTGTTCGGATTGCGCGATGCGTCCCGTTTTGGCGTCGGCAACGCCGGCGTACAAACCGGTGCCGCGTATGAGGCCACGACTCGCCAGCATATGCTCGTGCTGTCGTGGCGCGATAGCGCCACCGCGTGGCGGCCGGCACTGACGCTCGCCCGTTCCGGCGTGCATCGCGACGAATCGGTGCAAACGCTGCGCCTCGGTACACAGCTCGGGGTCACCCATGCGGTGGCGGCCATTGGCTGGCAACCCGATGGCCCACTCCATGTGCGCGTTGGTGGTGACCTCGAACGGCTCGACGCGCAGTATACCGGAGCGGCGAGCGACTCCGGTGACGTCGGGCGCGACGCCGCGGACCGC
>CANGXD010000139.1 GCA_947457545.1 Gemmatimonadaceae bacterium | reverse complement strand
GTGTGTGCCCCACTCGGGGTGATCGCCGAGCCGCGGGTCTTCGTGCTCATAGCACGCCGTCCCGTCGAATCGACGCAGCGCCCAGTCGTCCTTGGGGAAATGCGCGGGCACCCAATCGAGCAGTACGCCGATACCGGCCAGGTGCAACGTGTCGACGAGAGAGCGGAAATCATCGGGCGAGCCGAAACGCGATGTGGGCGCATAGTAGCCACCAACCTGATAGCCCCACGATCCGCCAAACGGGTGTTCCTGCACCGGCAACAACTCCACGTGCGTGAACCCCAATCGACGCACATGCTCGGCCAGACGCGGCGCGATCTCCGTGTACGTGAGCATGCGATTGTCTTCGCCACGCATCCACGAACCGAGGTGCACCTCGTACACCAGCATCGGCTCGCGCAACGGATCACTCTCGCCACGCTGCGCCAGCCAGCTGCCGTCATGCCACGTGTATTCACTGCGTCCCTGCACGATCGAAGCAAAGCCCGGCGACTGCTCGAGCTTGAACGCATACGGATCGGTCTTCACACGCAGCGTACCCGTGCGCGTGAGGATCTCGTATTTGTAGAGCGTTTCTGCCCCGATACCGGGCACGAAGAGTTCGAAGACGCCGCTGCCGCCAAGTGCCCGCATGACATGCGCACGACCGTCCCAGGCATTGAAGCTGCCGATGACACTCACACGCGCCGCATTGGGCGCCCATACCGCGAACGCCGTCCCCTCTACGCCGTCCATCGTGCACGGATGCGCGCCGAGCTTCTCCCACAAGCGCAGGTGGCGCCCCTCGTTGAAGAGGTGCAGGTCCATCTCCCCGAGCGTGGGCAGAAAGCGGTACGGATCGTCCTGCTCATGCTCTATGCCATCCGCTCCCGTGATGCCAAGGCGATAGCGCAGCGGCAACGACCGATCGGAGAGGAACGCCGTGTAGATGCCGTGAGCGTCGCGTTCCATGGGCACATCACGCTCGCCAAGCATGAGCCGGACGGCGGACGCGAGCGGCTGAAACACACGCACGACCACACCGCGGACGCCGTCGATTTCGGCGTCGTGCGCTCCCAACACGTCGTGCGGGTGCATGGACTCGCCGCGCACCAATCGGAGCGCGGACTCGGCGGACATGGGCTGCAAGGAAGACGGGGTCATCCCACAAATGTAGGGGACGACAGGCGCCTGTGGTGGGGGCGTCGGCGCTGAGTTACCGCTAAAAGAGCGATGGCTGGTCGCTGATAACGGACGGGTCGACGGAAGGAACGCCGAGCCGCTGCTGGAGCATCCGGACCGACGCCGGCGCATGTCCCGCGAAATGATTGTTCACGAACCCGAACACCTCGCGAACCTGTCCCTGCAGTATGGGGATCATGCGAGCCCAGGCGTCGAGCTCTGCACTGCGATCGGCCTGCAGGTGGGAGTAGTCGACGATCTGGCGATCGGGTCCCATCCACCGCAGGTAGGCGAAGTCCGCCGTAGGATGCGCACACAGCTTGAGCAGCCACTCACGCGGAATCCACCGTCCGTCGCTGAGTGCCATGGCAACCCGATGCTGGCGGAGCAGATCGAGCACACGCCGCCTCACCCAGCCTTGCTGCCGGAACTCCACCGCAAAGCGCACATCGGATGGGAGCCTTTCGAGAAACGCCGCGAAGGGTGCTCCTTCGGAGGGTGCGAAGTCGGGTCCGCACTGGATGAGAATGGGCCCGAGGCGTGGCCCGAGTTCACGCATGCGGTCGACGAACGCCATGAGTAAGTCGTCGCAATTCACGAACCGGCGCTCGTGCGTGATTTCCTGCGGCAACTTGCAGGTGAAAACAAAGTGCTCCGGCACGCGCGAAGCCCATCCGCGCACCGTGCTGCTGGGCGGAATGGCGTAGAAGGTAGAGTCGATCTCCACGACATCGAACGCGCGGGCAAAGGTGCGCAGGAAGTCCACGGGTCGCGTTCCCTCGGGATAGAAGGGGCCAACCCACGCGGGATAATTCCATCCTTGGGTGCCCAGCCGAAGTGGGGGCGTAATCGGTAGTGCGCGCGCGGACATGACAGACAGTGTGATTCAGACACAGGCCAATGTCCACCGCTCGTCGATCACCGGCCGCAGCGCGCTCACGGACGGCACCACGGTGCCATTCGTCCCGCGACACGGCGTCCGGAACCAGATGTGACACCGCGACACCTACTTGCCGTATCCAAGGCATACAGGCCGCACGGCAGCCTGCGGATGTGTCCACGCCGTGTCACCCGCTTCGGGAGCTTCCAATGATTCGAGTCCTCATCGCTTCGGCCGCCGTCGTGCTTTCCTCGTCGGTGGTGTCCGCCCAGTCGTTTGCTACGCCTGCCCGCAGCTCGTCGTCACCGACGGTGACTGCGCGTACGCTGCTCACGTCGGAAGAGCATATCGTGCTCGCCCGCAGTGCCGTCGCGTCCGGGGACTTTGATGCAGCACGCCGCGAGTACCTCGCGGCGGTCACGCGTGATCGCGAAGCGGGTCGACTCCCTACGCAGTCCACTATGGGACTCGTGCAGATGCTCTACGCGCAGTCGTACACCCGCGAAGCGTCGTACATGCTCGACCTGCTGGCCAACGAGGCGGCGGAGCGCGCTGACGTGGAGACAGAGGCACGTGCGCGTGCCGATGCCCTGTGGCTCAAGGCCGGGGACGGACGGCGAGCGCAGGCGCGTGAAGACGCCACCCGCCTTCGCTCTCTGATCAAGCAGGGCGTGCTGTCGGCCGACACACAGCAGTACGTTGCGTCCCGCTTCCGCTAACTCTTTCCGGAACACACACCATGCTCGCACTTACGATACTCGTACTGGCGGCGGCGACGCAGTTCACACCGCCCATAGTCGATCTCAGCCGCTCACGTGAGACGCGACGTTCCGTTTCGGCCTCCGCGAATCCGGTGTCTCCTCGCGACAGCGCGCTGATGCACCTCGAACGCGCGCGCGTGGCTGAAGCGGCCGGCGATCTCTCCTCCGCGCACACGGAGTATTCAAAGGCCATGTGGCTGCAGCGCAGCGCCGGTGTCCTACCGGTCGATGCATCGTATGGTGCGGCGACGGTACTGGTGCAACTCAAGCGGCACCTTGAGGCGGCCGATGTCCTCGACCAGCTCGCCGCCGACGCCAATCTGTTGGGCGATGCCGAAACAGAAGCGCGTGTGCTTCTCGACGTGGTTGCAGTGAAATCCCAGCACCATCGTCGTGCCGCCGCACGTCAGGATACGCTGCGACTGCGGGCGCTGCTCTGCGACGAGCGCCTGACAGGTGACACGCGTCGTTTGGTCAGGGCTCGTCTCTCCTGACCTCAATAAACCCGTCGCTGACGTGAGTCAGCGATACGTCTCGAAGAATCCGCGTCCGGTCCCATTCAATGGCACACCGCGAACGCGGCCGCGCAACCGGGCCTCGCCGGCCATCTGCACGAACCATGGCCGTGCGAGCCCGCGGGTGTAGTTCCCCTCACCTCGTTCGGCGAGCCCGATGCGGGTGTCGGTGGCGACGGCATCGTCGATCGTGAGCAGCAGCTGCAGCGTGTCCTGGCCGCGCACGTCGAACAGTTCAGCGGTCGCCGGCACCTTGAGTGGGCCGGCCGCCGTCCGCACGGTGCGGGCATCGTTGTATTGAATGACGCGCGGTCTGAAGAGCGCGAGGAAGCCACGTTCGTCGGTGACATACACGAACAACGGCGACGAACTACCGGCCGTATCCTCCGGTGTCACGCGCCCGTACAGTAGCGTGTAGGGGCCGGCGCGTGTGGCGCCCCACTCCCACGTCACGCCGCGCCATCCGCCCCAGTTGTGGTCGTGATACGCCTGCGCGTTGTCGTAGCGATCACACCGACCGGCCACACAGATGGAGCCACTCGCCGCAGCGCGCAGTCCGGGCACGGCATAGCCCGACGTGAAGTCCCCGCTTACAAGTGTGGCGCCGGGAAACTCCACTCGCGGCGCCGGCGTGACCACCAGATCGAGCGTCAGCTGCGCGCCCGTGCCCGCCTCCCGACCGATGGATTTCAGCGCATACCGCCCATCGGGGAGCACGGAGACGCTACCCTCACCAATGCGCACGTCGGCATCGCGTGTACTGAATCGCACCTGCTCACGCGTCACGTTGGTCACGAATCGGCGGGGCGCCTTGTCGCGTTCATGCAGCGTGACGAGCAGTTGACCTCCCCACCGTTCGCCTCGCACGTCGCCACCCACCAGGAAGGTGATGAAGGCCCACTTCGACGCGTCTGGTGACAGCACGTTGAAGTAGTGCCACTCGCCCCACGAATCGGCGTTGGCCATGCCTTCGGTGGGACGATGAAAGCGATCGACGTCGTGGCGCAGCTCGGTATCGGTGGGACGCATCCACCGCGTATCGCCGGCGTCGTCGTTCCACGCGCCCTGCGAGATGGTGGGCATGGCATCAAGCTGTCGGGTTGCTGATGGAACCTCGCCGGATGCGCGCACCGGATGCTCAACACCATCCGCCGTGGTCACATACAGCAGCTTGCCCTCGAGCTGTGGTGCGGCAATGCGCACCGCGTCCGCGAGCCGCGGTGCGCTGAGCACTTGCCGGTGCACGAAGCGCGCGTTGGGTACCGAGAAGAACAGGCCGCCAAGCCCGCCGGTGGTGAGCACCTCGATATCGATGCCTTCGGGTAGCACGGTAATCTGTCCGCCGCCTACCAGTCGCTCCTGACTGGCCTGACGGACCATGGCTTCACCAACCGCCAGCAACACGATCATCACGCCAACACCCACGCCGAAGCCACCGCAGAGCAGCAGCGCGCGCCACGGGCGGGACGTGACGGTGCGCCACGCCAACAGCCAGGACGTTGCCAAGCGCCACGCGTTCACGCCGGCGAGTTCCTGGTGTCGCTGGCCACGCGGCCGTCGAGCAAACGAATGACGCGTTGGGCGGTATTGGCGACGACCGTATCGTGGGTAACGAATACCAGCGTCGTGCCGTCGCGATGCAACTGACCGAACAACTGCAGCAAGCGCTCGCCGGTCGCGGCATCGAGTTCACCTGTGGGCTCGTCCGCCAGCAGCATGGCCGGTTCGTTCGCGAGCGCGCGCGCAATCGCCACACGCTGCTGTTCGCCACCGGACAGCTGCGTGGGCCGATGGCCACGACGATCGCCGAGTCCCACATAGCCCAGCAACTCCGCCGCACGCGCCCGTCGTGCCGCTTTGGCCATGCCCGCTTCCGCCAGTGGCAGCTCGACGTTCTCGAGCGCCGACAGGGTGGGCATGAGATAGAACCGCTGAAAGACAAAGCCGATGTGGCGCAGGCGGAACGCGGTGGCTTCGGCGTCGTTGAGCGTTGCCGTGTCGCGCCCATTCACGAAGACACGCCCCGTGCTCGGCACATCGACCGCGCCAAGCAGATGCAGCAGGGTGCTCTTCCCGCATCCCGACGGACCCGTGATGGCCGCGAACTCACCGCGCGCGATCGCGAGATCGATGCCACGCACCGCGTTCACCGTGGCGTCACCCATCGTGTAGCTGCGCACCACCTGCTGGCACTGAATGACGTGGTCGCCCTCGGGCAACCGGAGTGTGTCAGCCAACGGCATCCTCTCGGAGCGAACGAACAATGGGGATCGAGGCAGCGCGCCACGCCGGCACCAGGCCAGCGAGCGTGCCGGAAACCAGCAATAGGGCGAGCGACTTCCACGCGGCTTCGGGACTCCACAAGAAGAAGTCGAACGCTGCGGGCAACCCCGGGAAATCCCGGAGAATACCGTTGAGCCACTTGGCGGTGATGAGGCCCAGCACCAACCCGCCGGCAATGCCCGCACTGCTCATGAAGAATCCTTCGAGAAACACCTGACGGAGCACGCCACCCTTTTGCGTCCCGATGGCACGCAGCACCGCGATCTCGCCGCGGCGTTCGTTCACCGACAACGTCACCAGAGTCGCGACGAGCAGGAATCCAATGCCGAGGCTGATGGCGCCCAGTACGAAGGCAAGCTGGCGAAAATACGACAGGCGCTCCTCCACCTGTCGGATCGCGGTCTCGGTACTGATGGCCGTGACACGCGGCTGCGTGGTGGCAATCCACGTGCGCACCGCCTCGACACTGGCGGAATCACCGCGTCGCGATTCAGCCATGGCGACCGACATGCGATCACGGAACTCCGGTCCCAGCAGCGCGCGCACGTTCTGCAGCGGCAGCGCCATGACCGGCGTCTCGGCGGGCACATAGAAGAAGCGTGCATCGCCAACGAGCACGACGACGCGCGAACGGCTTGCGGTGCGGAGTTGGGCGTTGAGTCCCGAGGCTACGGTAAGCGTATCGCCAAGCTGCTTGCCGCTGCGCAGCAAGAAGGCGCGGTTCACGACGGCCGGGAGTGGCGTCGCGGCAGCGACACTGTCACGCGGCGCAGGCAGATCGCGCCCGGCATCGAGAACGTAGTCACCCTGTACATCCTGCTCGAGCCCGAGCGTAAACACCGAGGGAAAGCGGTTGCCTGGGAGCGACAGCGTGGCGCCCAGCGCAGGGCTCACCGCCTTGATATCGGGATTGGCACGCAGCGCGGCCACGATGCCGGTGGCGCCGTCGATCGTGGCTTCGCTGTCGAAGGGGAGTGTGCCCTTGGGAGCCACCCGCAGCTGGTAGCCACGCGTCAGTAGCAACGTACGGAACGACTCGCGCATGCCGGTGGCCAACATCACCATATCGAGCAACAGCGCCGCGGCTACGGCAATGCCAAGAATGGCGAGCAGCGTGCGCGCGGGGTTCCGTCGCAGCGTAGCGACCGCAAGCGTGACACGCATGCTCATGACGCGAGTCCCATGTGTTATCGCCCCATGAGCGTCAGCGGTGGCGTGCGCACCAGTCGCCACGCCGCCAGGGCCCCCGCACCAATACCCAGCACGAGACTGGTGAGCGTGGCGAACGCGAAGATCTGCGGCGTGAGTAGCGCGAAGAGCAGCGGCGTGCGATACACCTGCTGGAAGTGCGCGTTCACGATGATGCTCGCGATCCAACCAATGGCTGCGCCGATCACGCTACCAATGATCGAGACGAGCGCAGCCTCCATGACGATTGCGCGCACCACCGTGCCCTGCGAAATCCCCATGAGCCGGAGCGCCGCGATGTCACGCCGGCGTTCCTCGACGCTCAGCAACAGCAGGCACAACAGAAACACGGCGCTCGCCACCACCGTGATGAGCCCAATGGCTTTGTGAAAGCGCTCGACCACGCGAAAGGTGCGCGAACTCTGCACCGCGACATCGGCGGACTTGTGCGCGCGAAAGCCGAACGCCACGTGATTGATGCGGGCAATCGCGGAATCGACCGAGACGGAGTCTGGCACCCCAACGGCAAAGCGGTCGACCCGATCGTCCAGACCGAGCAGCGCCTGCAACTGATCGACATGCGTGCGAATGCGATACTCACGCCGTGCGACTTCGGCGGGATCGGCCTTGCGTTCGAACACCGCGTCGACGCGCACACTGTCGCCGGGTATGCCGGGCGTTCCCGACAGCCGCACGATGCTGCCGGGGCGCAGCCCCAGATCCTCGGCCATACGGGCATCGACGGCGATGCCGCGTACCGTCGGGGCACGACGGCCGTAGGTAGGCGACAGCGACGTGTCGCTCTGTGCAGCGGCAGTGGAAGTGCCGGTCATACCGCACAGCACCAGCAGTGTGCCCGCGGCTGACAGCCGCGACAGGCGGCGCCTGATCATCGTCTCTGCTCCCCGCGCGCGATCAGCGGGATGATTTGCGTGTACGAGTACGGCCCGCCGGCGCGGCAGTATCAGCCACAGCGGGCGTGTCATCGGTGGCCGGCAACGTGCGGGCCACAGGCGCGGGAGCAGAAGTTGGAAGCGGCATCGACTCCACCAACACCTGAGCCGCGAGATTGGGTCCCACGACGGGCTCCTGGCCCGCCACGCGGAGCGTTATTGGCCCGTCAAACGGTGCACGATGAACAAGCGTGATTTCGGCGCCGGGCTGCAGGGCGATATCTGCCAGATACCGCAGCAGCGATGGATCCTTGTCGCTCACCCGTACCATGCGGGCGTGCTCGCCGACGGCGAGGTCAGCCAGCGTGCGATGCCGCCGTTCATCGACGACGCCGTCCGCGGTGGGAATCGGGGCCCCGTGGGGGTCCGCCGTCGGATTCCCCAACGCCGCCGCCATCCGATCGATGAGTTCGTCCGAGGCGGCATGCTCGAGTCGTTCCGCTTCATCGTGGACACGATCCCACGCATAGCCGAGGACGCTCGTAAGGTAGCTCTCGAGAATGCGATGGCGACGAATAGTACGGAGCGCCGCCCGACGCCCCAACGACGTGAGCTGCACGCCGCGATACGGCACGTGATCGAGATAGCCCTGCGACGCGAGCCGACGAATCATCCCGGTCACGGACGCCGGAGCGACCTGCAACGCATTTGCGACCTCCGATGTGGCGGCCGCGCCGAAGCGCGTCTCCAGTTCGTAGATCGCCTTGAGATAGTCTTCGACCGGCTCTGTGAGGACCGGCGGGGCGCTGGCGCGGGGTTCGGACATGCCCAAAGATCAGCGGATGCGACCGCCAACGGGACCCCGAACCATCAAAACCGGGACCATGGTACGATGCCGTACGCCGTTTGCCGTGGTGCCGTAGAGCACATCCTGCAGGCCACGATGGCCATGCGTCGCCATCGCGATGAGATCACACTGCTCGCGATCAGCGGCCGCGGAGATTTCCGCCGCCGGATCGCCCGCCGCCAGAATCGATTCGGTTTCGAACCCTTCCCCCCGCAAGGTGGCGCACAGCCCCTCGATGTAGTCGCGGTCGACGCGCATCTCCTCCGACTCACGCAGCTTGAGCGACAGCTGATTGCGTGCGGCCCACCCGTCGGCGACGTGAATGAGCACGATGGACGAGTGACAGAGACTGGCCAACTGCCGCACGTGCGCGAGAATGACCTGGTCGTACGACGAATGCTCGAGTGGCACCAGAATGCGGCGATACATCAGGCGATCCACCCGCCGATGGTCTGCACGAGCAGCCACACGTTGAGCGCGGCGATGATCGACGCCACCGAATAGGCGGCCACGCGCAACGGCAGAGAGTTGGCAAACTCGCCCATCTTGACGCGGTCTGAGGTGAATTGCACGAGCGGGAAGACAGCGAAGGACAGCTGCAGCGACAGAATGACCTGACTGAATATCAGCAGCTTGGCCGTGCCACTCTCCCCGTAAATTATCGCCACGATGGCGGCCGGCACGATGGCAATGGCGCGCGTGATGAGGCGGCGCAGCCACGGACGGATGCGGAGGTTCAGGAACCCCTCCATCACGATCTGACCGGCCAGGGTCCCGGTGAGCGTCGAGTTCTGCCCCGACGCGAGCAGCGCCAGAGCAAAGACGGCACTCGCGCCGCCCACGCCGAGCAACGGCGTCAATAGCTTGTACGCATCCTGAATCTCCGCCACCTGCGTGTTGCCGGTGCGATGGAACGTCGCGGCGGCCACGATGAGAATGGCCGCGTTGATGAACAGGGCGAAGGTGAGCGCAATGGTCGAATCGAGGAACGCAAAACGTACCGCCTCCCGCTTGCCCTCAGTGTTCTCCGCGTACTTGCGCGTCTGCACGATGCTCGAATGCAGATACAAGTTGTGCGGCATGACGGTGGCGCCCAGAATGCCGATCGCGATGTAGAGCATTTCGGGATTCTTCACGATTTCGCTCGTGGGCACGAAACCACGGGCGACGGCGCCAAGATCGGGGCGCGAGATGACCAGCTCGAACAGGAAGCAGCCGCCGACCACGGCGATCAGCGCAATGACCACCGCTTCGAGCAAGCGGAAGCCTTTGTTCTGCAACAGCAACACGATCATGACGTCGAAAGCCGTGATCGCGATGCCCACGGGAAGCGAAATCCCGAAGAGCAGGTTGAGCGCAATGGCGGTACCGATGACCTCGGCCAGGTCGCACGCGGCAATGGCCAACTCACAGAGCACCCACAAGACCAACCCGGTCTGCCGGGAGTAGTGATCGCGGCAGGCCTGCGCGAGGTCGCGGCCGGTGACGATGCCCAGCTTGGAGGCGAGCCCCTGCAGGAGCACCGCCATCAGATTCGACAGCAGAATGACCGACAGCAGCGTGTAGCCGAACCGCGACCCGCCGGCGAGATCGGTGGCCCAGTTACC
>CANGXD010000138.1 GCA_947457545.1 Gemmatimonadaceae bacterium | reverse complement strand
CAGGTGGTGATGGCGTCGCCGAACGGTGATATGGCGCTCCCACAGATTGGCGGTGACTTCTCTACCGTGGTGCTTCCGCCGCGCGGGACGCAGGCCACGGTGAACGTGGCGGAGCCCACCAGTGCTTCCTTCCCCGCGCGCAAGCTCACCGACATCGGTGGCCAGTTCCCCGCGTGGTCGTCCGATGGCAAGCGCGTACACTGGTCGATTGGCAACGCGCACGTGGTGTACGATCTCGAGGCGGCATCGGCGCGTGACGCCGCGATTGCTGCCGCGCGACGCGATAGTACGATTGCCGAAAGCGCGCGGCCGCGGCCGTATCTGCCAGCGGAAACGCGTATCCTCGTGGCCGCCACGCGCGACCTGCCCTCGGGTACCGTCGTGCTGCGCAACGCGAAGGTCGTCACCATGAAGGGTGACGAGATTATCGCGAAGGGCGACATCGTGGTGAAGAACAATCGCATCGTCGCGGTTGGTGCCTCGGGCACCGTGACGGTACCGGCTGGCGCCACCGACATTGACCTCGCCGGTGCAACGGTGGTACCCGGGTTCGTGGACACGCACGCGCACCTGCGCGCCGAACGCAACACGATTCACGAAACGCAACCCTGGGCGTATCTCGCGAACCTCGCCTACGGCGTGACGACCACGCGTGATCCGCAAACGGCGACGACCGACGTGCTCACGTATCAGGATATGGTGGAGGCCGGGCAGATCGTTGGCCCGCGCATCTACAGCACGGGCCCCGGTGTCTTCAACACCGACAATATCCGCGATCAGGAGCATGCACGCAGCATGCTCAAGCGCTACAGCAGCTACTACGACACCAAAACGATCAAGATGTACGTGGCTGGTGTGCGGCAGGTGCGGCAGTGGATCATCACCGCCGCGCGCGAACAGCAGCTCATGCCGACCACCGAAGGCTCGCTCGATGTAAAGCTCAATCTCACGGAAACGCTCGACGGCTATCCTGGCCTCGAACACTCCATGGGCATCACGCCGCTGGGGACCGATGTGACGGGGTTCATGGCGTGGTCCAAGCGGACGTACACGCCCACGTTGCTGGTGAACTACGGCGGGCCCTGGGGGGAGAACTACTTCTACACGAAGGAGAATCCGTGGGCTGATCCCAAGCTGCAGCGCTTTACGGCGTACGAGGAGCTTGCCCTCAAGACGCGCCGCCGTATGGCGAGCATGCCGAACGGCGGGACCGCCGGCGGCTGGTTTCGCGATGAAGAGTACGTGTTCCCGCAGCTCGCGGCCGACGCCACCAAGATTCTGCGCGCCGGCGGCCGGCTGGGCATCGGCAGCCACGGTCAGCTCCAGGGGCTCGGCTACCATTGGGAGCTGTGGGCCATGGCCAGCGGTGGCATGACCAATCACGAGGCGCTCCGCGTGGCGACGATCATAGGGGCGACGGCCATTGGGCTCAACACCGACCTCGGCTCCATCGAAGCCGGCAAGCTGGCGGATCTGGTGATTCTCGAGAAAGACCCGCTGAGTGACCTTCGCAACACAAACTCAGTTAGGTACGTGATGAAGAACGGCCGCCTGTACGACGGGAGCACGCTGGCCGAGCTGTACCCGACCAAGAAGGCGGGCCCGGAAGTCCCCAATCGTCCCATCATGCCCAGCACCAAGGCAGGCACCGGCCACTGACGCCTGCCGGAACCGGGCAGGTAAATTGTTCGCCATGCCTGAGACATCAACGCAGTCCCCGTCTACCAATACCGCCAGCGCCCATCTTGGGGCGCTGGCGGTCTGTCTTGCCGCCGCCCTGCTGCTGCTGTGGCCGTTGCTCACCGGACAGATCATGTTCGGCGGCGGCCGCTCCGACATGTTCATCGCCGGCTACTCGTTCCGTCTGTTCGGCGCCGAGTGGTTCAAGGAGACGGGGAGCATTCCGCAATGGAATCCGTACCTGTTTGGCGGGTTGCCATACATCGGCGCCATGCACGGCGACATCTTTTATCCGTCCGCGTGGCTGCGCTGGCTGATGCCGGTGGACTTGGCGATCACGTATGCGATGGCGCTGCACTTCGTGTTGGCCGGTTGGTTCATGTACCGGCTTGGTCGGTCGATTGGTCTCGGTTGGAGCGCGGCCATCGTCGCAGGTGTTGCATACGAGCTCACGGGCATCGTCGCATCGCAGATGAGTCCCGGTCACGACGGCAAGCTCTTCGTTTCAGCGCTCACACCGTTGTCGTTCTGGGTGTTGCTCAACGCCATCCGTCATCAGAAGACGTGGGCGTTCGGGGCGTTCGCCATTGTCGTCGCGCTGATCATTCTTGGCCACTATCACATGGCCTATTTCCTGTTGCTCGCCCTTGGATTGTGGGCGCTGTACCTGGTGTTCTGGGACCCCGAGCGCCCGGCGGGCATCAAGCCCGTGCCGACACTGGGGCTCGCCGCAGGTGCGGTCGCGTTGGGGCTCGGCATTACGGCGCTGCAGGTCATGCCGTTCTTCGCGTACATCCCGTTCTCGCCGCGCGCGTCGGGCGGACCCGATCAGGGGTGGGAATTCGCGACGAGCTACGCGCTGCCACCCAGTGAGATCTTCACGTTCCTGCTGCCGCAGTTCAACGGCGTGCTCGATCACTACTGGGGCAGCAACCCCATCAAGTTCCACACCGAGTATGTCGGATTCCTGCCGTTGGTGCTGGCGGCGTTCGCGTTCGGTGACAAGGCCAAGCGGACGCTCGCGCTCACGCTTGGCGGCTTTGCGCTGTTCTTTTTGCTCATGTCGTTCGCGGGGCATACGCCGTTCTATCGCCCCTTCTACGAATTCATGCCGCTGCTCAAGAAGATCCGCGCCATGGGCATGGTGTTCTACTTGCCGGCGTTCTTCTTCAGCCTGCTCGCAGGTATTGGCGCCGAGCGTGTATTTGCGCGCACGGTGCCCATGCGCACGCTGCTTGGGGTGAGTGGTGCGTTCATTCTGTTCGCGGTGCTCGGCGCGGTGGGGGCATTGCAGGGGCTCGCCGAGTCCATCGCCATCAACGAGCGCTACGAAGCGGTGGTAGCGAACGCGCCGTATCTGCAGAGTGGCGCGGTGCGCCTGTTGCTGTTTGCCGTGGCCGGGACGGCGGTGCTCTGGCTCACGGCGAGTGGGAAGCTGGCGCGCCCTGTGGCGACCGGATTGCTGGCCGCGGTGGTAGCGCTCGATTTGTGGAGCGTGAACAAGGAGTTCTACACCTTCTCGCCGCGCGCCACTGAGTTGTTCGCCGATGATGCCATTACGACCAAGCTTCGCGCAGTCAAGCCGCCGTATCGTGTACTCGATGCGGGCAACGCGTACGGGTGGTCGCTCATGATGGCGTACCGTATTCCCACGGCGTTGGGGTATCACGGCTTCGAGCTCAAGCGCTACGATGAGCTGGGCGGCAAGAACGAAGGCTTCCGCAATTTGTTCTCGCCCAACTTGCTCGACCTGCTGGCCATCCGGTATCTCATTCTGCCCGAAGCGCAGCCGGTGCCGGGCTTCCACGAAGTTGTTCCCAAGATCACAACAACGTTTGGCACGCCGGCGGTGTTGTACGAGCGTGACTCGTTGCCTGCGTACGCGCGCGTGTTGCCCATGTCGGCCAAGCTCAAGGAAGATCAGGCGGTTGGTACGCTCGTCGACGAGCGCTTCCCGGTGAATCGCGTGGCGATCTTCGATGACACCGCCACGGTCGCGTCACCCGCTGCCGCGCAGCCGTTTGCCGTACCCACGGCGAGTGCACAGGTGACGAGCTGGAAGCCCGGCGCGATGGAGATTGCGGTGACCGGCAGCGAAGCCGCGCCGTCGCATCTGGTGGTGAGCGAAAACTGGTACAAGGATTGGACGGCGATGGTCGACGGCAAGCCCGGCGTGGTGCGCCGCGCTGATCATTCGCTGCTCAGCGTGGATTTGCCGCCGGGCGCGAAGCAGGTGACGCTCACCTTCGACTCGCCGGAGTACGCAACCGGCAAGATGGTGAGCCTCGTGTCGCTGCTGTTGGCGCTCGCGTTGGCCGGTGCTGGATTCGTGCTCGATCGTCGTCGTCCGACCACTCAGGCCGCGGCCTGACCATTCACGCGGAAGGTCACTATGTACAAGCACACATCGTTGCTCGTTGTCGCGTCGCTCGCGTTTACCGCGTGCGGCGGCGACAAGGCGCCTGCCGCCGACTCGGCTGCTGCCGCCGCAGCGCCGGTGGCCGATAGCACGGCCGCACCGGCGCTCGGCGCCGGCGAAGCGATGCTCGCGGTACAGGGTGGCCGCATCTGGTACAAGGTGAGCGGCGCCGGCACCGGGACGCCCATGATCCTCATTCACGGTGGTCCGGGAATGGGGAGCTTCTACATGAAGTCGATGGAAGCGTTGGGCGATGATCGGCCCGTGGTGCGCTACGACCAGTTGGGCACCGGCAAGTCCGATCGCATGACCGACACGGCGCTCATGAAGATTCCTCGCTACGTCGAGGAGCTCGACTCGCTGCGTCGGGCGCTCAAGTACGACAAGGTGTTCCTCAACGGCAACTCGTGGGGCACCATTGTCGCCATCGAGTACTACAAGGCGCATCCCGATCATGTCGCCGGCATTCTCTTCAGCGGCGAAGCGTTCGACATCGCGGCCGCTGAGAAGGAAATCAACGCGGCCGTCGCCAAGTTGTCGCCGGCGGCGCAAAAGGCTTTCGCGCAATACAACGTCGACAAGAATCTCGAAGCGCCGGCGTACAAGGCCGCAGTGGACGAGTTCTACGCGCAGAACGTGTGGCGCCATCCGGTGGCGGCCGATGTGGACTCGACGATGCGCCTGATGGGCGCCGAGCAGTATCGCTACTTCCAGGGCGAGAACGAGACGATGATCGTGGGCGCGCTCAGGGGATATAGCGCCATCAAGGACTTGCCCAACATCAAGGTGCCGGTGCTCATGACCACCGGCGAGTTCGACGAACTCGGTCCCAAGCTCATCGAGCAGCACGCGAAGCTCATTCCCGGCGCCAAGTTCATCGTGTACAAGGACGCGGCGCACGTCACGCAGTGGGATGCGGCGGAGCAAAGTGTGAAGGACGCGCGCGAGTTCTTCCGGTCGGTCGACACAAAGAAGTGAGTCAGCGGCATTTCGGATTCTCTGCGGCAACCTCGGTGCTCATCGCCAACATGGTGGGCACCGGGGTTTTTACGTCGCTGGGCTTTCAGGCGCTCGACCTGCACACGGGCGGTGCTCTCCTGAGTTTGTGGGTAGTGGGCGGCGTCACGGCGCTCTGTGGAGCGGTGGCCTACGCGGAGCTTGGTGCCCTGTTGCCGCGCTCGGGCGGGGAGTTCGTGTACCTCGGGAAGGCGTGGCACCCGGTGGCCGGGTTTCTTGGCGGATGGGTGTCGATGACGGTGGGCTTTGCAGCGCCGATTGCGCTGTCGAGCATGGCGTTCGGGCGGTACCTGTCGGCGATTGTCCCGGTGAAGCCGCAGGTCGCCTCGCTGCTCATGCTGGCGGTGGTGGTGGGCGTACATCTGGCCGGGCTCAAGGCGGCCAAGCGCTTTCAGGTGGGCATCACGAGTACGCAGCTGTTGCTGGTCAGCGCGTTCATCGTGGCGGGGATGCTGTATGCGACACCGGTGTCGCTTCCCATGGGGTGGGGCAATGGCGAGGCCGTGCGGGAGATTTTTTCGGCGCCGTATGCCGTCTCGCTGGTGTACGTGTCGTTCGCCTTCACGGGTTGGAACGCCGCCGGCTACATCGCCGGCGAAATTGTCGAGCCGGAGCGGACGATTCCGCGGTCGGTGGTGGCGAGCACGCTGATGGTGACGGTGCTGTATCTGCTGCTCAACCTGGCGTTTTTGCGCACGGTGCCGCTGGCCGAGGTGGCGGGAAAGGTGGAGGTGGGGGCGCTGTCGGCCACGGCGATGTTCGGCGGGCGGGGCGGGCAGGTGATGAGCGGGATCATCGCGGCGGTGCTGGTGGCGTCGGTGAGTTCGATGGTCATTGGCAGTTCGCGGGTGACGCACGCGGTGGCGGAGTCGCTGCCGCAATGGCGGGTGCTTGGCGCCCGCGGCGCCGACGGGGTGCCGCGCAACGCGATTCTGGCGCAGGGAGCGCTGATCGTGGTGCTGCTGCTGACCAATTCGTTCGAGGCGGTGATGCTCTACGCCGGGTTCACGTTGAACCTGATGTCGCTGCTGACGGTGCTGGGGATGATGCGGCTGCGGCGGACGGCCCGGGACGAGCCGCGCCCGTACCACGCCTGGGGGTATCCGGTGACGCCGCTGGTGTACGTCGCGCTGAGCGTGTGGGCGCTGACGACGTCGCTGGTGCAGCGTCCGGTGGCGTCGTTGTCGGGGCTGGCGACGGTGCTGGTGGGGCTGGGGATTTGGGTGGTGGCGGGGCGGAAAGCGGTTTGAACTGCGGTTGATTGGTCAGGCGGTTTACTGGCCGCCGCGCTAGCCCTCAGGGGAAAGAACGCAAGGGCGAAGGGTAGAGCGCGGTGCCGTCCACCACGACCGGAACCGCTGTTCTCGGTGGACCAAACCGCGCTTTCCCCTGTGCCCTTACGTTCTTCTTCCTGAGTGCTAGTGCCGTGGCCCGTAAACCGCCGGACCCGACCAACCGCAGTACCAATACGCGCAGCCCCTCCCTAACCCGCTGCAGCGCAACCGAACACGCCTCCGTGCGCCAAGTTGCAACCTCAGTGATATAGATCTGCAACCTGTGTGGTACGCGTCACAATCCTGCTGCCGTACTCTGAGGGTGTTCCCCACACCCCCACCGATGTGGTTCAGGAGTGCACGCCATGATACAGGTCAACAGCAGCTCATCGCCCTTTGCGGGATCGTACACGGCCCCAGCCGGCTATGGCCGTCCCAAGCGCGGCACGCCCGATTATGCGGCGACCATGCGCGCGCAAATTGCGCGGCTCGCGGCGCTGCATGCGGCCTCGGTGGCCGAGGCGGCAGCCGTCGCGCAGGCGGTGCAGACGGTTTTGGTGGTCTCGAGCTGTGCCAAAGTGCGTGGCTCCATCAAGGCCAGTCTGCAGGACTCCAGCTGGGTGCGGGTCATCGAAGCGTCATCGGTCGACGCCGGCCTCGAGTCGTTGGGCCAGGAAGCCCCAGACCTGATGGTGGTGGACTACCAGGACCGTGCGGTACTCGCGTCGCCGGCGGCGGAACGAGCGGTGCTGATCGCTGATCAGGTCCCGCGGAGCGGTGAGCTACCGACGCAATTGGTGGGACTGCTGGCGCGTCCGCTCAAGCCGGAGCGGGTGAGCCGCCAGCTGCTGGGCCTGCTCGCGTCGGTCGGCTGATCGCCAGCGTCGGGGATGTACGAGCAACTGCTGATGCTGGCCATGAACCCATATCGGCAGTGCAACCGGGCCTCTACCGGGTCCGATTGTTGAGACTGAATGAGTGATTGTATTCCTTGCCGAACTGCGGTTTTGGACGGCACCTGCGGTTCGGGTTTGAACCGCCACTGCAGTTGTGGACCGCCATGGCGGTTCAGGACTGCCACGGCGGTTGAGGAACACGGCGGTTAGGGTTGCTGCGGATGTCGCCCCCGGCTGCGCCGAGGGCGACTTTCTGGTGGTTGGACCTTGGCCGCGGCAATACTCGAGCGCGGCAATACTCGAGGGCCTCCGCCCACAACGTCCAACCACCAAAGAGACGGCGCTCCGGCGAAGCCGGGCGCCGTCTTTCCATACCGACCCAAACTGCGGTGTTCCTCAACCGCTGTAGCAGTCCTGAACTGCCGTGGCGGTCCACAACTGCGGTCGCAGTTCAAACCCGAACCGCAGTGGCGGTCAACCCCAACCGCTTTCCAATAAAGTCGCCACGGAAAGCAATCGTTCGTCCCCCCCGCGCCCAGCCACCAGCGACAGGCCAATAGGACATTCGTCGCGTGATGCGAGGGGCATCGAGAGTTGCGGCAGTCCACCAAGCCCTGCCACGCACAACAGCGCCAGAGCGCGCTCGCGTACCGCTACCGTTTCCGCCGGGGGGAGTTGCAGCAGCGGCGCGATATCCGGCGCCGTGGGCATGAGCAGCACCGTGTTGCCCGCCAGTAACGCGTCGAGCTGCGCACATATCGCGTCGCGACGGATGCGCATCTGCGCGACGTCATGCGGATCGGTTTGCGCGACGGCGGCAAAGCGCGCCGCCACCTGGGCGCCAAACGTCGGATTCACACGCGCAATCCACTCGCGGTGCGCCTCCCAGATGTCGTGATACTGCAGCACACGAAACACATCGAACCACGATGGCAGTCCTTCGGGCGCGAGTACGATCGACTCCGCACCACCGAGCATCTCGGTGACACGCGCGACAACCGGGGCCAATGCCGCGGTACCCTCTGGCGTCGCCTGAACAAACGCATCGGCCGCCACGAGAACACGTAACGGCGCGTCCGATGCCGACACGCCTGACGGTAGCAATACCTTACCCACCCGCGACAACATCGCGGCGTCGCGGGCAAACCACCCCACCGTATCGAAGCTTGGCGCGAGCGGACAGGCGCCCTTGAGCGAGATGCGACCGTGGGTGGGCCGAATGCCGTAAATGCCGCAGAAGCTCGCCGGCGCGCGCACCGAACCGCCGGTGTCGCTGCCAATGGCGAAGTCCACGAGCCCTGCCGCGACCGCCACCGCCGAACCGCTCGACGAGCCTCCCGGCACGCGCCCTGGCGCAGCCGGGTTGCGCGGTGTGCCGTAATGCGCGTTCTCGCCGGTGAGACTGAACGCCATTTCTTCCGTGTGCGTCTTGCCCACCATGCTCGCACCCGCGGCCAACAGCGGCGGCAGCACCGCGGCATGCTCCATAGCCGGTTCGTGCGTGTGCAGCCAATCGGGGCTGCCAAAGCCGGTGCGATGTCCCGCGACATCGAACAGGTCCTTGAGGCCGAACGTCAGCCCGGCCAACGAGCCCGACGACGCGCCGTCGATCGAGACGTGGGTATGGCGGCAGAACGCGTTGTACGTGTCGCGATCGAGGATGCTCATGGACTCAGAGGTGACGGTGGTGGCGGGAACATACGGACCGTGCCTCTGAAAGAGCAACGCATGTATCTTTCGCGCATGTCGCGCTTCTTCTCGTCATTGTTGGTGATGCTGCTCGGCAGCGCACCAGCTCGCGGTGCAACCCGTTCGGCGACGCGCGCCAAACGTCTCCTCGCGCGCGTAGTTGAGGGCGCGACGGAACGTGCCATTGAAGTGACCGTGCGCCCCCGCTCGCGCGCGCTCCTCCCGCATTTTCAGTGGCGCGGGGAAGTCGTCATGACGGCGGGCGGCCGGGATACCACCATCCCTGGCATGTGGTCGCTCGAGTGGCAGCCCAATCCCGAACGGCGTCCAGCGGCAGGGCACCTCCCGCCCATGACCGACGCTGCGGCGTTCTCGGCGCAGCTCACGCGTATCGTAACGCTCCGTGAGCCTGGTGCTCAGCTGCGTGTGAACCACGCCACCGCCGAGGGCTGGCACACGCTCGAAGTACGCGTGCCCACGCGCCCCACCACGGTCGTGGAGTTCGATCACGACGCGCTCTGTCAGCTATTGGGTGATGCTGACGCGCGCATGGAACTACGCGCCTTCAGCTGAATCCAATTCGCTTCGTTGTTCTCCCTGGCCTCCAAACCTCGGATGCCCCCGTGAGAGCAGTTCACATCCACCAGGGAGTTGAACTGCTCTCACGGAGGCATCCAAGGAATGGAGGTCACGGAGTACGACGAACTCTGTGCAATCAGGTCGTCGACTTCGCCCCAGCGCGCGCGGCTACGAAGTAGAACGCTGTCGCCACCGCCAACGTGAGCAACAGCACCGTCCACTCGGCCTGCGTGATGCTCGTGAGCAACCACGCAATGAGGCCGATGGTAATGAACGGCACCAGCGGGCCACCCGGCACCGAGAACGGTACCGCGCCTTCCTGACGGATGCCGCGCTTGCGCAGCATGAACGTGGCCGCCGCACAGCCGGCGTAGAGCAACAGCGCCGCGAGATTGGAAATCACCGCGAGCTGCTCGAACGAATTGAACACCGCGAGCGCACACACCAGGATCGTTTGAATGACAATCGCCACGTGCGGCGTGCGATACTGCGGATGCACGGAGCCCACCACGTTGGGCAGCAGACCGTCTTCGGCAAAGCGGAACAGCGCGCGCGGTACCGCGAGCGTCATGCCGCTTACATAGCCGAACATCGAAATCGACGCACCCACCAACAGCAGCAGACGGCCAGGGGCACCGAGGAACGATTCCGCCGCGAACGCCAGCGGCGCCGTCGTGCTGGTGGCGAGCGACGCCCCAAGCAATCCTTCGGCCACCAGGTGCACTGCGAGATACAGCAGCGTGACGCCGATCATCGCAATGGCGAGTGCGCGCGGCACCGT
>CANGXD010000137.1 GCA_947457545.1 Gemmatimonadaceae bacterium | reverse complement strand
TGGCGACGGCGGCCATTGCCGACGCGGGCCGAGCGGGAGCGCTCGTCGTGTGTTTCCCCGAGTGTTATGTGCCGGGCTATCGATGGCCCGGTGTGCCGGTTCCGCCGCCAGACGCGGCGTTCCTTGCGCGTGCCATGGACGAGGTTGCGAAGGCGGCGCAACGCGCGAACATCACGGTCATAATGGGCACCGAACGCGTTACCGAACGCGGACTGCAGATCAGCGCGTGCGTCATTGATGCCAACGGGCACATCGCCGGCTGGCAGGACAAGGGCCAACTCGATCCCGGCGAAGAACCCACGTATCCGGCGTTCGGCGCCGAACGGCACCTGTTTACTGCGGGGCCGCTCACATTTGGCGTCGTGATCTGCCACGAAGGGTGGCGCTATCCCGAAACGGTACGCTGGGCCGCGCGCCGCGGTGCGCAGGTGGTATTTCATCCACACTTCGGCATCGCCGAGCCCGGCAGCTATCGACCCGTCGCCTTCGCGGATCCCGCAAACACGTTTCACGAGAAGGCCGTGCTCTGTCGCGCCGCCGAGAATACGTGCTGGGTGGCGTCGGTGAACTGCGCGAGTGATGGCGCACCAACGGCGTCGGCGATTGCACGCCCCGACGGCACGCTGCTCAGCTTTCAACCGTACGGCGAAGAAGGGTTGCTGCTGGCTGACATCGAGCTGGACGAGGCCACGCGACTGCTGGCGACCCGCTGCCGAACAGTGCCATGAGCGAAACGCGTACGGCAATCGTCCTCGGCGCGTCGGGATCAGTGGGTGGTGCGCTGGTGCGTGCGCTGCTGCACGACGGCGCCTTCGATCTGGTCATTACGCTCGGTCGCAAGTCGCTCCCCGATGTGCTCGCAATGGCGCGTGCAAGTGGCAGCGAGCTACGCGAGCAGCTGGTCCCCGACATGACGCCGGCCGCGTTGACCGCGGCGACGGTGGGAGCCTTGCGTGATATCGACGGCGACGTGGCGGCGTTCAGTGTTCTGGGCATCGGGGCCGGCACGGCGAACATGAGCATCGACGCGCATCGCGCCGTCGACGTCGAGCTCAACGCCGCGTTCGCGCGCGGACTGCGTGATGCAGGGAACGTGCGGCACCTGGCGTACATGACGGCCGTGGGAGCCGACGCGACGGCCAGTGAGGCCGGATCGGGCGCCGCCGGCATGGCGCGCTACAATCGGGTGAAGGGCGAGTCGGAGGTGGCGGTTCGCGCGCAGGGACCTGCGGTGGTAAGTTTCTTCCGACCGTCGATGATTCTCGGTTCGAAGCACACCCCGTGGATCCTGGCCAAACTTCTCCCCGTGTTCTCGGTTTTCACGCCGTCCAAATTTCGCTCGATCACCGCAGAGCAGATCGCGATGGCGATGATCGCGACCACGAAAGCAAAGCCGACGACCAGTGCGATCTACCACTATCGCGAGATGATCGACGCCATCGCGCGTGGAACAACACACGACGCTGAGAAAGGACGAACATCGTGATTCGAGTGATCGCTGCTATTGCCGCTGCCGTAACCGGCGGCATGATCGTTACTCCGCGTACGGCGCAGCAGCCCCCTGCCAAACCGAGCGAGTATCTCTACCTGTGGACGTCGGCCGCCGACAGCAGCGGTCCCGATTTTCTGGCGGTGTACGATGTGCGAGCCCACGCCAAGACGGACCGTTACGGTGCGCTCGTGACAACGGTGCCGGTGCCGGGACGCGGGCACCGCACGCACCACACCGAGCACGAACTTGCGGCTGACCGACAGCTGTTCGCGAACGACTTCGGGTCGGGCGAGTCCTTCATTTTCGACCTCTCCAAGCCTGCGGCGCCACGGTTCGTGCGCCAGTTCGAACAGGTGGGCGCGCTCATGCACCCGCACAGCTTCTGGCGGCTGCCAAACGGCAACGTGCTCGCCACGTTTCAGATGCAGCACGAGATGCAGGGCACTACTACCAGCTTCGTGCCAGGTGGTCTCGCGGAGCTGACACCGCGTGGCGATGTGATCCGCAGCAGCTCGGCCAACGTGCCGGGTGTCGATCGTCGTGTGCGTCCGTACTCCGCGGCTATTCTTCCGGCCATTGATCGCGCGGTGGTCACGACCTCCGATATGGACAACCGCGACACGACGCGCGTCTTGCAGTTCTGGCGACTATCCGACTTGTCGCTGCAGCAATCCATCGAACTGCCCAATGGTCCTCGTGGAGACGAGGGCTTTCGCAGCGCTGAGCCGCGCGTGTTGAGCGATGGCAAGACGGTGCTGGTAAGCACCTTCAATTGCGGGCTGTATCTGCTGGACGGCGTGGCGGGCACGCAGCCGTCGGCCACGCTGGTGGCGTCATTTCCGCGCAAGCCGGGTACGTCGTGCGCGGTGCCGGTGGTGGCGGGCAACTACTATCTCATCACGGTGCCGGCGTGGAGTGCCGTGGTGAGTCTCGACGTGTCGGACCCGCGGCATCCGCGCGAAGTGTCACGCATTTCGCTGGGCCCCAACGATGTGCCGCACTGGATTGGCATCGAGCCCAATCAGGAGCGTGTGGTCATTACGGGCTATCAGGCGATGAAAACGCGCGTCCTGCTTGCCCGATTTGATCGGACGCGCGGGACGCTCACGCTCGACGATCGTTTTCGTGCCCCCGGTAGCACCGAACCGGGGTTCCGCATGGAGAATACCACGTGGCCGCACGGTGGCAGCGGCGCCGGCGTTCCGCACGGCGCGGTCTTCAGCCGCTAGCCGATGATCAACGCGTGCGCGTGTGTTGCAGCAGCCAGGGCACACCACGCAGCACGCCGCCGCGCACCATGAGCGTGTGCCCTTCATTGGCGCGCTCTTCGTAGGTGCCGCTGGGGGTCGCTGCAGCGGCAGCCTTTACGCGTGCCGCAGGAATCACCGGGTCGAGCTGCGCGCCGATGAACAGGATTGGCGGCGCACCAGCAGCCGTCACGGCGCTACCACCCGCCAGGCATACGACGGCCGCCAACGCCTGCGGACGTTCCTGCGCAAGCCGCGCCGCAGCACCGGCGCCCATGGAGTGCCCAATGACATAGATGCGCGTCGCATCGAGCTGATACTCGCGACCAAGCACCGCGGTCAGTGAGTCGAAGTTTACCGCGCTCGTCATGAACGGCGTGGTGGCCAGCGACACGAAGAGCAGGTTGTTCTCGCGCGCCAGTCGCGCGGCTATTCCCTGTCCGTACCCCATGGCAAACATGTTTTCGTCACCGCCGGCGCCGTGCAACGCGATGAGCACGCCGACAGCACGTGATGCGGCGGCCTTGGGAGCAATCACGCGCATGGGTACGGCGGCGCCGTTGGCGCCACGATAGCTGCGCCACAGGTCGCCAACGGCGCGCGCGTACGGGTTACGTCCCTTCTCGAGCGCACCCACTTCGGCTGTTACTGCACGCGCGAGCGCAGCGGGATCGGTGAGAAATTCGGCACTCCGCTCGGCGGACACCGTATCGACGAGCAGCGCTGCTCGCGCGCGCGCCGAGGCAATGGGCTGTGCAAGTGTGCCAGTGCTGTCGAGCGCGGCGAGTCGGGCGATGAGCGCGTTGCGCACCTCGCGTGCCGGGCGCTTATCGATGCGTACACCGGCAGGAAGCGTGCGACGCTCGTAGCGATAGGTCGGCGCCGCCATCGTGATGGCCGTATCCATCATGGCCGCCGTCATCGCAAAGCGCCCACCAAAGAAGCTCAGCGTGGAGCGATCAAAGATGCGGTTGATCGCCGCGCGCGTGCTGTCGGACAAACGCCCCACAGAATCGGCAGTGGCGTAGCTGGCATCCATGAGCAGATAGCGCCACGCGAGATCGGCGCGCGTGACGGTTGCCGGCGCAGGTGCTGCGGGACTTTGTGCCCCGGCGGGCGCTGCTGCCGCTGTCCCAAGCAACAGCGAGATGCCGGCAGCGGTGCGACGGGCGGCGTGACCAACCATGAATACTCTCTGACGTAAATGCGTGATCAGCGAACGACCTTCGCTTCTTCGACGACAAGCGCATACGTGTAGCCGGCGCCGAAGTCCTTGTTGGTGCGCACCGTGCCGGTGACCGTGACGGTATCGCCGACGGCGACCGTCGACTGCGACGTGGCGGTCAGATCGATGGTGCCATCGGCGGCCTTACCGCTGCCGTCTTGCAGGTGAATCCAGTTCTTGCCCATGACGCCGCCATTGTACTTCACCACGACGCCACGTACGGTAACGGTCTTGCCGACCAGCGCCGACTTCTGCGCCCAGAGTTCGCTGATGGTGTGTGCGTTGGCCCCGGTGGCCCGCGCGATGCGGCCCACGTGCGCATCGATGGCATCGGGCGTGCCGGCGGTCGTTACGGCGCCAGCGCCAGGCGTGCGCGGGGTCGCGGTCGGCGATGGTGCTGCACCTGCGTCTCCGCTCGGCGGTGTGAGCATGCCGAAGTAGATGCGGGCAAACGTGCGACCGAGTGTAGGCGAGTTGAACTGCTCCATCTTCATCACGTTGTACACCGTGACGGGCTCGCCCATGGTGAGACGCCCTTCGTTGACTGCCGCCCACTCGTCGCCGTTGGCGGTCTCGAGTCGCACATATACGTAAGGCCCCACGGGGATCTGTTCGCGGAGGGTACCCGTGAGCGTGCCACCGGGCGCCACCGAAGGCGCTGCCGCAGCAGCCGCTGGCGCAGGGGCTGAGGCAGGGCCCTGCGCACCGGCAGCAGGCGCGCTGCCCTTGGGGTCGGCCTTGTCTGCGCACGCCGCGGTGAGCAGCACAATCAACGTAATGGCAACGTGGTAACGCATGTCGCTCGAGCTCGAGAATCGGGAATGGGTGGCCTGACCACGCCACGTCAGAAACGTAGAGCGCGAGCCACGGCGTTCCCAGCGCACCGTCTGCTTTCCATTGGCCGGGATTCCTCTCTCGGGTTGCAAATGAAAGAAACAGGCCGCTAACTTTCAAAGATGACACCAGCGGTCTCCACCCAACTGCAGCCCGACCCCTCGGCCGTCGTGGCCAAGGCGGCACTCGCTGCCGCCGAGCGTTTGGGGCTTACGAGTCGGCATCTGGCGCAGGTCATCGGCGTGAGCGAGGCGACCGTGTCGCGGCTCAATAACGGCCGCGGCATCGATCCCACCAGCAAGGAAGGCGAGCTGGCATTGATGTTCGTCCGGCTGTTCCGGTCGCTCGATGCGCTCGTCGGTGGTGATGACGCGAAGGCCCGCGACTGGCTGCACGCCGCGAACACACACCTTGGTGGCGTGCCGGCCACACGGATCTGCACCGTGGAGGGGTTGGTCGATGTCGTCCAGTATCTGGATGCAATGCGAGGGCGACTCTAGGCGTCGTCCGCTGCAGTGCACCGCGTGGCGCGTAGTCGAATCGCAGCATGAAGTCGCCACGCGGAAGCTCGTGAGCACCGCCGCCGAACAAGAGCTGTTGGAGCAGCTCGTGGAAGGGGTCAAGCCTCCGGCGATGGTTGGTGCGAACATGCACTATCTGCTGTTCACACCATTCCGCTATCCGCCGCTCCGCCATGGTTCGCGGTTCGGGACGCGGCAGGAACCGGGCATCTGGTATGGCTCCTCCAGCCTGGCCACGGCGTTCGCGGAGGTCGCGTTCTATCGCCTGCTGTTCCTCGAGGGAACGACCGCATCGCTCACACCCATCAGCACGACCTTGTCGAGCTTCACGGTGCGCATGCGCTCAGCACGAGGAATCGATCTGACCGATGCACCGTTCGCCGAGCATCGCGCGCGTATCGCGTCACGCCGGTCGTATCGGTATTCGCAGCCGTTGGGAGCGGCCATGCGACAGGCCAACGTTGAACTCTTTGTCTTCCCGTCGGCGCGCGACGTGAACGGCGGCACCAATGTCGGCGCCTTCACACCGGCCGTGTTTCACAAGGCCACGCCGCAGCAGCTGCAGCGATGGTACTGCGTGGCAACTCACGACGCGGTCGAGTTCTCCGCGAGTGGGCCGGTGCGCTCACGCGTCACGCATGTGTACGACCGTGCACAGTTCCTCGTCGATGGCGTATTGCCGACACCCTCGTTGCCCTGACGGGTTTACACGCGCCGCGTCTTCCACGCCCCGCGCTTGAAGAACACCGCGCTGATGAGCGCGAGCGCCGAATACGCGACGGGGACCGCAATGAACACGCCGCGATAGCCAAGGTCGGTCTTTTGTGAGAACCACCACGCCGCCGGCAACTGCAGCACCCAGAACACTACGAAGTTCATCCAGCTTGGCGTGCGCGTATCGCCAGCGCCGTTGAACGACTGCTCGAGTACCATGCCGAGCGCGTACAGCGGAAAGCCGAGGCTCATGGTGCGTAGTCCGTAGGTCGCTACGGTGCGCACATCCTCCGCATCGCTGAACCATGCAACCAGTGACGGCGCAAAAATCCAGAACAGCGCGCCGGTAAGCCCGAGCACCATCATGTTGATGCGCGCCGCCACCCACACCGACGTTTCCGCGCGCTCAGGGTTTTGCGCGCCGAGCGCCTGCCCCACCATGGTAGACGCTGCCGCTCCCACGCCGAAGGCAGGCATGAGCGCGAAGAGCAGTACCCGAATGGCAATCGTATACCCCGCCACGACATGTCCGCCAAAGTTGGACATGAGCCGCACGAGCACGATCCAGCTCATCGAGCTCAACGCCACCTGCACCGTGCCCCACCCTGACAACGTCGCGATGTGCAGCATGGTGGTGGGTTCGACCTTCACATGTGCGCGGTGCACATGCAGGTTCCCCTGGCCGCCGCGCAGATGCCACAAGGCCCACAGAAAGCCCGTCGTACGGCCAATGACCGTCGCCCACGCAGCGCCTTCCATGCCAAGCTCGGGGAAAATGCCCACACCGAAAATGAGCAGCGGACAGAGTACGATGTTGATGGCGTTGCCGAGCACCAGTACGCGCATGGCGACCGCGGCATCACCCGCACCGCGGAAGGCGGCGTTGATGAGAAAGAGCAGGAACACCGCACTGTTGCACGCCAGTGAAATGCGCGCGAAGCCGGTGCCCACCGCAAGCACCTCGGCGTCGGCGCCCATGAGCGTGAGCAGGTCGCGCGCGTACACGGCACCGATAACGCCAAGGATACCCGACAGGAGCAAGCCAAGCAGCAGTCCCTGCACGGTCGCGCGTGCGGCCCCATCCGGGTCTTTCTCACCAATGCGTCGTGCGACGGTGGCGGTAAGACCAATACTGAGCCCCATCGCCACGGTATAAATGACGACCATCAGCGACTCGGTGAGTCCGATGGTCGCCACCGCGGCCGGCCCGAGTCGTCCCACGAAATACGCGTCGACGACCGCGAAGATGCTCTCCATCGACATCTCGAGGACCATGGGGACGGCGAGGAGAAAAATCGCGCGACCGATTGGTCCCTGCGTATAGTCGTGTTCGGCGCCGCGAATGGCGTCGCGCAGGTCTTTGAGAAGGCCGGTGGATGAGGGCATGCGGGAAAATACGGCGGGCGATCCGACGCTGTTGCAACAGTTCCGCGGTTTTTTCGCGACCGGTAAAGAATCGGGATCCCTCGCGCCTGCTCACCGCATTATTCTCACGAGAGCAGTGGCATGCGCAGTGGGACCAACCATTTGTGAGGCACACTCAATGGCCGTATCGCAGGAACTCGTCGCAGGAATGGGACTGACGACCACCAAGGCCCCGTACATCGAGCAGGCCGTGGCCAATGGCGAGATGTATATCGAGCAGCCGTACGAATTGTATTCGGCGCAGAACCACGACACGTGGCAACGGTTGTACGCGCGCATGCAGGAGCTGTGGCAGCGCCACGCCAATCGTCGCTTTCTCGACGGCCTCGATACGCTCTGCTTCGAAGCGACGCGCGTGCCGAAGCTCGAAGACGTGAACCGATTCATGGCCCCGCGCACGGGCTTTCGCGCGAAGGCGGTGAGCGGGTTCGTACCGGCGTTCAACTTCTTCGATTGTCTGAGCCGCCGGGAGTTTCCGACCACGATCACCATTCGTGACGGTGGATCGCTCGACTACCTGCCCGAGCCCGACATCTTTCACGACATTGCCGGCCACGTGCCCATGCACACCGATCCCGCGTTCGCCGAAACGTTGGTACGCTTTGGTGCGTGCGCGCATCTCGCGGCCGACATGGTGCGCGGCATGAGTGACCGGGCCGAGCAGCGCCGGCGCTTGTCGAGCATTCAGAACGCGTTGCAGCGCTATTTCTGGTTCACCGTGGAGTTCGGGCTCATGCGCGGCCGCACGCGCGACGAAATCACGGTGTACGGCTCAGGGCTGCTGTCGAGCTACGGCGAAATCGTGCACAGCGTCTCGAGTGACAGCGTGCAGCGCTATCCGCTGCAGCTCGAGTGGGTGATCAATCAGCACTTCGAAATCGATCACTATCAGCCGCTGCTTTTCATCGTGGACGACTTCGAGCAGCTGTACGACCAGGTGGGGCAGCTCGAAGCCTGGATGAAGTCGGGGAAGCTGGACAACGTGACGCCGGGCTGGCGCGACATGAGCGAGGCCGACGTGGAGAGCTTTCTCACGGCCAGTCTGGCCTAGCCTGGGACAACCCGCGACCAAATTTGCTGCCCTGGTCGCGGGTCGATTCCCGGATTTTGTGTAAAGAACTCCCCCGCAGATATTGCGGGGCGGGCGCGGATAGGGGACATTTTGTGATGTCCGTCACTCTCACCCCGGGCACCAATAAATGACTGATCAGTTATATGATGGGCGTCTCCTGCACTCCCCGGCGCTACTCACCAGCAGCGTGGCCCACGATTTCAATAATCTGATCGCCATTATCGAGAGCTATGCCGGTGAGCTCGAGTTCGCGACCGAGCAGGCCGAGCGTCTCGAGATGCTGGCGGGAATTCGTGAGGCAGCCGCGCGGGCGCGCGCGCTCAGCGGCGAGCTCCTCACCCATGGCCGTCGCGCCAGAACGGCGGATGCGCTCCCACCCATGTCGCCGCCGGCCGTACCCGCAGAACTCGACCGGTGTGTGGAACGCACCATGCTACTGGCGCAGCGGTTGCTCCCGCAGAACGTGAAGGTCGAGCTTCACCTGGCTGCCCGCGGCGCCATGGTCACCTGTGGGGCGCACTACCTCGACCAGTTGCTGCTCAATCTGGTCATCAACGCGCAGGACGCGATGCCGGATGGTGGAACGCTCACCGTCCGCACGACTCAGCCTCAATCCGACACGGTTCAAGGGCGTGCGGCGTGGGCTGAGCTCCGCGTGAGCGACACGGGGACGGGGATGAGCGAGGCCACCCGTCGTCGCATTTTCGAGCCGTTCTTCACCACCAAACCCGCCGACAAGGGTACCGGGCTCGGACTCGCGATCGTCCACGACCGGGTCCTCGAAGCGGGGGGAAGCATCGACGTGCACAGTGAGCCAGGCCACGGAAGCACCTTCCGGGTTTGGCTACCGGTGGCACTGCCCGTGGTGCTGCCGTTGGCGGTGCCGGCGTCGTCATCCCTGGCGGACAACGCGCCGTATCCCGCCAACGGGACCGACACCGCGATTACGACCGCTTGGCGATAAGCTCGATTTCAACGGCGGCGTTGAGCGGCAACCCCGCAACGGCCACCGTGGTGCGCGACGGATACGGCTCACTGAACCGCGCACTGTAGGCACGGTTCATCGCCTGAAAATCGGCCATGCTGGTGAGGTAGACGTTGCACTTGATCACGTCGTCCATCGTGAGCCCGGCCGCTTCCACGACGGCCTGCAGGTTGTCGAAGCAGCGGTGCGTCTGCGCCTCCACGTCGCCCTCGATGAGCGTGCCGACGGTGGGGTCGATGGGAGTCTGTCCCGAGCAATAGAGCAGATCGCCGGCCCAGTTGGCCTGCGAGTAGGGGCCGATGGCCTTGGGGGCGTCTGGGCTGGCGACGGTCGAGCGGGGCATGGGCAGGCTAGGTGAAGAGAAAAAAAGGAAGGTGAGCCAGTGAAGCGCACGGTCTTCCGTAAAATACCGCCCCGCGCGGCCGATACTCCCATCAATGGCTCCCACCGACCTGCTTCCCGGTGCCGCGAAGGCGGCCGAACCTTCGCCCGTCCGGGCGCGCCTCACGCGCATTCTGGAAGGCGCAGAGTTTCCGGCACTCTCCAAGCAGATCATCGACACGCTCTCCGCGCTCGATGATGACGCGAACTCGCTGCAACGACTCGCCAACGTCGTGCTCCGTGAGTACAGCCTCACGTTGAGTGTGGTAAAGACCGCCAACAGCGTACACTACCGCCGCGGCGCGCGTCCCATTCAGAGCGCCACGCACGCGATGATGATGCTGGGGGCACGCACGGTGCGCCAGCTCGCTGGCAGTCTGCTGTTGTTCGAGAATTACGCGCGCAAAAGTCCCGAGCTCAAAGAGCTCATGCTCCTCTCGCTGCTCACGGCCAACCACGCGCGCGCCGCGGCCACGCGGTTGCAGCTGCAGGATCCCGAAGAAGCGCACTTGTGCGGCATGTTCCGCAACCTCGGCGAAGTGC
>CANGXD010000136.1 GCA_947457545.1 Gemmatimonadaceae bacterium | reverse complement strand
GTCGAAGCGCGAGACGATCGCGCCACTCGCGTCGCTGATCTCGACCTCGATCGCGGGGGCCTCCTCGTCCTGCTCGGCCTTGAGCACGGCCCAGCCGGGGAACGGAACATCAGCGCCGCTGCGATTCAGTGCGGTCTCGCGCTGTTGACGCGTTTGGCGTGCGCTGCGCAGCGCGGCGCGTAGATGATACGTGATGGTTGCGCCCAAGGGTGGATTCGGCGCGACGTACAGCGACGCGCCCTGGAACGACACGCCGTTGCCGCCGAGCGGCGACGCCTGCTGGAACTGGTACGTCGGTGACACACCGAGCAATGCTGCCTCGGCGCGGAGCTTCTCCGGCGCGAGGTCGCGCAGTGGTGCGTAGTCGTCGAGGACATAAATGCCGCGCCCCATCGTGGCAACGACCAGGTCGTTCATCTGCGGCTGGATCGCGATGTCGTACACAGCGATGGTGGGGAGCCCGCCGCGCATCTGCTGCCAGCGCGCGCCGTCGTTGAACGAGACGAAGAGCCCGAATTCGGTGCCGGCGAAGAGCAGGCCCGGCTTTACCGGATCCTCGCGCACGACATGGGTGGGGCCACGCGCGGGAAGATCCGCAGAGACGAGCGTCCACGTGCGTCCGCGATCGCCCGTGCGCACGAGGTAGGGCTTGAAGTCGCCGCGCTTGAAGTTGTTGATCGCAGCATACGCCACGTTGGCGTCGTGCGGCGAGGCGGTGACGTACGCGACGAACGACGTATCCGGCACGCCCGGAATGCTCGCGATCTTGCGCCACGTCTTGCCGCCATCTTCGGTGACCTGCAACAGGCCGTCGTCGGTGCCGGCGTAGATGAGCCCTTCCATCTTTGGCGACTCGGCGACGGTGGTGATGCTGCCGGCAAACGAGGTGGAGGTGTTGCGCGCCACGGCATCGACGCTCCACAGTCGGCCGAGCATCTTCATCGATGTGCGCGGAATGTTGCGCGAGAGGTCCGGAGAGATCGGCTTCCAGCTGTCACCCCTATCATCCGAGCGGTACAGCCGCTGCGAGCCGAAGTAGAGCCGCGTGTTGCTGTGCGGGCTGATGATGACCGGCGCGTCCCAGTACCAGCGCGCCGGATCCTCGCCGATCTCCTCCTCGGGAACGATGCGCACGCTGGTGCCGGTGCGGCGGTCGAAGCGCACGAGGCCACCGTTCTGCGATTCGGCGTAGACGGTATTGTGGTCTTTCGGGTCGATACGGCTCTGAAAGCCGTCGCCACCGTTGGTCACGAACCAGTCGGAGTTGCGAATGCCGTTGTTGTTGTTCGTGCGTGTGGGGCCGCAGAACGAATAGTTGTCCTGCGTGCCGCCGCAGACATTGTAGAACGGCGCGTTCATGTCGACGTCAATCTTGTAGAACTGCGTCACGGGCAGGTTGCCGACGAACTTCCAAGTGCGCGCGCCGTCGAAGCTCTCGTAAATGCCGCCGTCGTTGCCGTTGATGATGTGGTCGGTGTCGTCCGGATCGACCCAGATGACGTGATTGTCGACATGCTTGCCCGCTTCACCCAGGCCGGTGAAGGTGCGGCCGCCGTCGTTGGACACCTGGTTCTGCACGTCCACGGCGTACACGCGGTCGGTGTTGATGGGATCGACCCACAGCTCCGAGTAGTAGAGCGAGCCCGACGAGTATCCACTCTGCCGAGTCCAACTCACGCCGTTGTCCGATGAGCGATACACTCCGCCGCGTTGATTGGCCGCCTCGACGATCGCGTACATGACGTTCGCGTCGGACGGTGCGCGCGCGAGGCCGATGCGCCCTTCCCCTTCCGGCACGCCGCTCAGCTTCTTCCACGTCTTGCCGCCATCGGTGGAGCGATGGAGTGCCGACTCCGGACCGCCAGCGAGGTAGCCCCAGCCCTGGCGGTGACGTTGCCACGTGCTGGCCACCAGGATGTCGGGATTGCGAGGATCGAGCGAGACGTCGTTCACGCCCGCCCACTTTTCACCGGAGAGGAGCTTCGTCCACGTTTCGCCACCGTCGGTCGACTTGTAGAGGCCGCGGTCACCGCCCTCGGCCCACAGCGGCCCCTGCGCCGCGACATAGATCACCCGCGAGTCGCGCGGATCGATCACGATCCGCCCGATGTGCTCCGACTGCCGAAGGCCCATGTTGCGCCACGTGCGGCCTGCGTCTTCCGACTTGTAGACACCATCGCCGAACGCCACCGCGCGCTGCGCGTTGTTCTCGCCGGTACCGACCCAGACCACATTCGGATCGCGTGGATCGAGCACCACGGTCCCGGTGGAAAACGTGCTTTGCGTATCGAAGATCGGCGCCCAGGTCGTGCCGGCGTTTTCGGTCTTCCAGACCCCTCCGGCAGCGACCGCCGCGTACCAGATCTTCTTGTTCGGATGGATGGCGAGATCCGCGATGCGCCCCGAGGTGAAGGCGGGGCCGATAAGACGAAAGCGGAAGGCTGCAAGCGCGCTGGCGGGCACTCCTCCGGCACGGGCAGAGTCACCTGCCTGCGCCGAGTCGTTGGCGGCGCGCACCGGCGGGCGGGTCTGCGCCTGCGTGAGGGTCGCCACGGTGGCGAGGAGGAAGAGCGAGGATCTCATCACGTGAGGAGTGCGGGAAAGGGGGATCATCCAACCGAAAACCAGTGAGCCGAGCGCGTGATCCGGGAGGCAGGATCGCCGGACCATCTCGCCGAGACCGAGAAGATGGCACATCGCACCCTGCGCGTCACGCAATGTGTCGGCGTGTCAGACCGTTCGGGGCGCGGCGGCGGCAACCTCCAAGACCGGTATCTTTCCATCATGACCCGACTCCTCCTCGCGCTCGCGCTGGCAGCCGCCCCAACGATCGTCGCCGCGCAAACGACGTCACCGCGTGCGGCCCCCCCGAGCAGCACTCCGCCGAACGCTCTGCAGCAAGAGCTGCTTGGTCGACTTCGAACGCGCCTCGACTCTATTGTTGCACACACCGACGGCGTGGTCGGTTACGCGGTGTACGACCCCACGAGCGGCGGTGTGCCGCTTGCACGGCTGGAACGCGGCATCTTCCCGACGGCGTCGACGATCAAGCTCGCCGTGCTCGATGAGATGTTTCGGCAATACGACGCCGGCATGCTCGATATTGATGCCGTACGAACCGTGCCGAAAGAGGCGATCGTCGCGGGCAGCGGCGTGCTGCAGCATCTGACCGCTCCCCAGATGCCCCTGCGGGATATCGCCACCCTGATGATGATCGTCAGCGATAACACCGCGACGAACATCATCATCGACGCGCTCGGCATGGAGAAGATCAATGCGCGCATTGCCGCGCTTGAGATGCCCGACACACGGTTACGCCGAAAGATGAACGACATGGTGTCTGCGCGACGCGGAGTGGAGAACGTGGCGACACCTCGGGATCTCGCGATGCTGGTCTACAAGCTCTGGAACGGGGAAGGACTCACTGGGGCGAGCCGTGATGCCGCGCGGCGCATGTTGTATGCGGTGCCAGGGCGCATGCGAACCGCCGTACCCGCGGACGTACGCGTGGCGCTCAAGACCGGCGAGAATCAGGGCGTGCGGGCAGAGGCGGCGGTGGTGGAAGTACCCGGGCGCCCGTATGCGATCGCCGTGATGACCACCTATCTCGCCAGCGACGCACGCGGCTCCGATGTGATCGAGGCGATTGCGGGCGAGGTGTACCGCACGATGGCGCGACTCGGCAGCGGGGGTGAGTACGGCCGAAAGCTCCCGTGATCGGACACGCGCGACGACTCCCGTCGCGTTGGTCGCGCGGAGCGGCGTCAGCCTCACACCACGATGGCGATCGTCGGCGACTTCCGAAGTAAAGGTGAGAGCGTACTCTGAATGTCGATACTCAGTCAGAGTGAAGCGCTCTTGAGTCCTAACGCTCGCGTTCGCCAGCACGGCGTGGGCTTCGCGCACAACAGCGTATGGAGTGGGTCGTCTGGGCGCGCGCATTACGTCGCTCGCATCACACAGCCTCGCGCTCGCCCCTCGATCGCACTCCATAGCGCAAATGGGTCACCCCGACACCGGCGACGACCGTGGGGGTGCCCCACTCGGCGGGGGCGCCCGTGAGGTTGTCGAAGAGGCGTACTCCCGCGCCAAGGATTACGGCCGCAACATCCAAGGCGAGTTCGTCGAGCAGGCCGGCGTTGAGTAGCTGCTGGATGGTGTCCGCGCCGTGGACCCCGACAGACTTTCCGGCGGCCGCAGCTTTGGCTTGTCGCACCGCACTCGCCAGTCCGTCGGTCACAAACGACACCGAGGAGTGCGGGCGGGGCCAGCCCGCGGGCACCTGGTGCGTGAGGACGAAGGCCGGCCCCCACGCATGATTGCCGCCCCAGCCGCCTGCCGTGTCGAACGTGCGCCGTCCCGTGAGCACCGCACCGAGATCGGCGGTGAGCTCGCGGAAGTGCTTCGCGCTTGCTTCCGACATCCGGAGGGTCATCGGATCGTCCCCACCGGTCTGCAATTCGGTGTCGCCGGACGCCATGTACCAGCGCATGACCTCGCCCACGCGCCCCTCCCGGTCGGCGACAAATCCATCCACGGACATCGTCATGATTCCAATCAGCTTCGACATCTGGACGGAGTGGTGGTGAGTGCTGGTTAACGCAGAGCTCTGCAGCAGCGCCTGTACCAGGAAGCGCGCGCAGCGCGCCATCCTTCGCTTGCGCTGGCTGCAGCAGCGTTGAGTTAAGCGGCGGTTCGCTGTGCCACCAAACCTCGCAAGAACTCTGGCGCGAAATCGGCGCCGTTGGGCCACGCAATCGTCTGCACATCCGGGTCGATATGGACTTGGCTGAACAGGGCGGGATCTTTGAGCGGAATGAAGATCGGACCGTCGAGCTCGGCACTGAGATCGACTTCCCCTTCGAGTCCGTCATTGAACCGGAGCCAGAGACGGTACCCACCGGCTGGCCGGACGTCCGTTACGTGAAGCATGCGCCCTCCCCTATTCCAAAGGGGTGATCGGGAGAAGCGGCTCGCGAGCCCGCGCCCGTTCCCAGTTCGCCATCAGTTCATCGCGGTGCAGCTCCAACCACTCCAGCACCAGCAGCAAGGCGCGTCGCGGAAACCGTCCGGTTACCACGCCGTCGCGGATACCCACCGTGACCTCGTACTCGCCATAGGCGGCGTGGAAATGCGGTGGGTCGTGATCCCGATACAGGATGGCGATCGCGATCCCGAGAAAGCGGCAGATGACCGGCATGTCTGAAATCTACCGGGAGTGCGCCTCGCCCGCTTAACGCCTCAGCGTTCTGCGGCAGGGCATCAAATAAAGTGCGGCCGGACGGACGACGTGCGCCAGCGCGGCGGCCGCCTGCCGCACACGGCCGCGCGCTGCAAGCAGCGACGTTTCGTTAGACGCCGGGAGCGTGATCACTGGCACGTCTCGTCCCCGCGCTTCGCTTCGGAAGACCGGGCGTATCGCATGAGCCCAACCGCCAGGTCTTGGTGGCACACCGCATTATCGGGGTAGAGAAAGTTGGCGATGCGCCACCGACCATCGAGGTGGCGCATCGCCAACGTCACGCGCTCCCGCTTTGGTTCGAAGCCCTCGCGGGAGAAGCGCACGCGGACCGTGTCGCCGACGCGCGTCATGTCCTCGAAGCGGAAGGGGCCGACCTCATCCTGCGCGCCTGTAAACGGATCCCAATTCAGGTAGCCGACCCCGTTTGGATCGCTCATGTCGCGCACGAGCAGGGTAGCCAGCTCGGGAGTAAACCAGTCGCGAGTGCGCCTCGCATCATCGACGGAGAAACCGTCGTGTCCGTGCTCGGCGAGGCGTTGCGTCGCGATACCGATCGCCGCGCTGTCGAGGCGCGATGTCGTCATGTCCTCGGCAGTCCGCGCGACCTCTGAACTCGAGCCACTCGCCCAGATTCCGCCAGGCAGCAGACTCGCCGCCAGGAATCGAAGAGCGTTCGCGCCGGGGAAATGCACAAGTGAACTTGCCCCGTTTCGGTAGAGCCTTGGGGATTGGACTTTCAAGCCGCAATGGATGGTACGGCGTGTAGTTGCTCAAACGCTAGTGGCGAGCGTTGGCCGAGTGCGGAGTGGCGACGATGCGGATTGTACCAGCCTTCGATGTAGCGGAAGAGGATGAGACGGGCATGCGCCTGCGAGGTGAAGCGCTGTTTCGCGAGGCATTCACACTCGAGCGTGGAGAAAAAGCTTTCAGCCATCGCGTTATCGTAGGCATCGCCACGCGAGCCCATGGACGGTGTTACGCCGAGCAGCTGACACCGCTGCCCGAAGGCAAAGGATCCGTATTGACTGCCTTGGTCGGAATGGTGAATGACGTGTACCGCGCGCCGCTGCGTCGCCGCCATGTCGAGCGCATCGAGGACGACGGTCGTGTGAAGCGTGTCACGCATGGACCAGCCCACGATGCGTCGGCTGAACACATCGAGCACCACGGCGAGATACAGAAAGCCCGCAGCCGTCGGTACGTACGTGATGTCGGCGACCCAGAGCTGGCTTGGCGCCGTCGCGCGGAAGTCGCGTTTGACGAGATCCGGGGCCAAGGGCGCCTCCGGTACGGTCCGACGCGGCCGCACCGGTCCACGACGCTTGGAGACGCCGCAGAGACCATCCGTGCGCATCAAGCGCGCGACCCGCTTCTGCCCGATCCGATAGCCGGCTTCCCGAAGATCTTCAAGAATGCGTGGCGCGCCATAGGTCGCATCCGAGCGCGCGTGCGACGCACGGATCGCCACGCGGACCTCCGTATCACGTTGAGCGCGGCGGGACGGCGCTCGCTTGCGCCACGCATGGTACCCACTCTCCGATACGCCGAGGACGCGACACATCGTCGCCACCGGCAGGATAGCCTGATTCGCACTCACGAAGCGGAAGAGTCGGGCGGTATCGTCCCCGACTCCCGTGCGAACCAGGCCGCGGCTTTTCCCAGGATGTCGCGCTCCACCTTGAGCTGTCGATTCTCGCGACGGAGTCGACTCAGCTCCTCTCGCTCATCCGTCGTGAGCACGCTTGGGCGCTCGCCGCGATCCGCCTCGGCTTGAAAGATCCAATTCCGGATCGTTTGCTCGGACGGCTCGAACTCTTTCGCCAACTCTTTGGACGTCCGACCGGCACGAGCCAAGGCAACGATCTGCTCACGATAGGCCGGCGGGTAGGCAGCGGGACGACGGGACATCAGGGACTCCTCCTCTCACACAGAGATGGAGGCTCCACCGAAGCGGGTCAAGTTCAAAGAGACATTTGGTTAGTTCTGGGTGCGTCTAACGAGGCTGTAGGAAAAGTCCCGCGAGACCGATGTGGAAACGGAACTCTCCAGGCGTCGATCCGTTGGCCTCAGAGGAAATCTGCGGTCTCTTTCGTCCCTCGTCGAGATCTGTCATGGCCCGTTACAAGCCGGTCGACACGCAGCCCAAGTTTGTCGCGATTGACCTCGCCGCGCAGCTGCTTCCGGGCACCTTCGAGCATGCGCTGCACCACTTGCTCGAGCAGGCGATCGATTTGACGCCGTTCGATGCGCGGTATCGAAACGACACCACCGGGGCGCCCGCCTACGCGCCTGGCATGCTGCTCCGGGTGGTGCTGTTTGCGTACTCGCGCGGCATCATCAGCAGTCGGGCCATCGCGCGGGCCTGCGAGGAGCAAGTGACGTTCATTGCTCTGAGTGGTGACTCGCGTCCGCACTTCACCACCATCGCGCACTTCGTCAGCACCCTAGGGGATCAGATCGCGCCGATCTTCGCCGCCGTGCTCGCGGTGTGTGATCGTCAGGGCTTGATCGGCCGGGAGATGTTCGCGATCGACGGGGTGAAGCTGCCCAGCAATGCCTCAAAGCATCGGAGCGGCACGCGCGCGGATTTCGAGCGGCAGGCCACGAAGATGGAGCGGGCGGCGGACGCGATGCTCGCGCGCCATCGGGCAGAGGACGCGCGCGACGTCGAGCCATCGCTCGCGGCGAAGGACGCGGTGCGGCGCGAGCGGCTCGTGCGAGACGCGGCCGAGCTGCGCACGTGGCTCACGCAGCACCCGACCGATCGGCGGGGCGCACGAGGCGCCGTCCGCAAGAGCAATCGCACCGACAATGAGAGTGCGAAGATGGCGACCAGCAAGGGCGTCATCCAAGGCTACACCGGCGTCGCGACCGTCGACGCGGCGCACCAGATCATTGTCGATGCCCAGGCGCATGGGGTGGGCGCGGAGCAAGAGTTGTTGCTGAGAGTCATCGCGGCCACCGCGCCGCTGCGCACGATCGACACGCTTATCACCGCTGATGCCGGGTATCACAGTGAAGCGAATCTGTGCGCGCTCGCGGAGGCCGAAGTCCCCGCGCTGATTGCCGATGGGAATATGCGGAAGCGCGATACGCGCTTTGCGACGCAGGAACGCTACACGACGCTCCCGAATCCGCTGCACGACAAGTCGCGACCGATGAAGAAGACAGCGGTGGTCTTTGGCCCCGAGGACTTCCGCTACGATCCGGTCGCGCGCACCTGTATCTGCCCCGCGGGCAAGTCGCTGAATCGCCGAGGTGCGGCAAACGTGACCGGCGGCCATGTCGGAGAGCACTTTCAAGGGGCGCCGCGGGATTGTGGTCCATGTCCACTGCGCGCCCAATGCTTGCGCACGCCGGGCACCACGCCCGTGCGGAACGTGGCCTTCTTCCGCGATCGCGTCGGCCGCGACGTGAACTACTCCGCGCTTATGCGCGACCGCATCGATGCACCGACGGGTCGCGCGCAGTACGCGCGGCGCTTTGCCACGGTGGAGCCGGTCTTCGCAAATCTGCGCGCGAACAAGCGCCTTGATCGCTTCACCCTGCGTGGCCGCGCGAAGGTCGACACGCAGTGGAAGCTGTATTGTCTCGTGCACAACATTGAGAAGCTCGCGAACAACGGATACGCCGCCTGACGAGGCACACCGCACGGATTTGTTGTGCCTTGGGCGACCCGTACGCGCGAATCGCGCGAGAATTCCGCTACCTACCCGCTCGCGCTGCTAATCTCTCGCGTTGAAGCGCACGCGAACACTCGAAAGCACCTTTTCCTACAGCTTCAACGCGGGCTTCTGCAGCGGGCGGTCGAACAAGACGCGAGCGGAGCGAGCTACCGAAGCGACGTCCGCCTGCAGCAAGCATCGTTAGGCCGGCGTCGCGTGGACGTTGCGTCGAAACAGCCCATCGCGCAACGGAACGGTGACGGTCCGCACCCGAATCGAACGTATGCTCGGCGCTCCCCGGTCCCGGAGCGCGCCTGCCCGATGTGGCATCGGTGGCGCGTGGCGTCTACAGGCCCCGACGCCCGCAGACGTCGCCGCTGTTTCGGTTGGTGTCCGATCATCTGCATCGCCTGCAGACGGTCTATGACGACCGCTTCGCCCGCGAGTACGGCCCGTGGCACCCCGTGGTCGCGCAGGTGGCCGACAAGTTCCTTGCCTGCGGCGTGCTCGACCACGGGTTCGCCCGCATCCGCTGCGAGGCGTGCACGCACGCGTATCTGCTCGCGTTCTCGTGCAAGTGCCGCTACTTCTGTCCGAGCTGTCACGCCAAGCGCCTCGCGATCTGTACGCAGTGGCTGGACACGACGCTCCTCGCGCCGGTGCCGCACCGGCAGGTGGTGCTCACCATCCCCAAGCGGTTGCGCGCCTACTGTCTCTACCGCCGCCGCCTGCTCGGCGAGATCGCCCGCGTCGCCGCCCGCACCGTCACGGCCGCCATTCGCACGCTGACGGGTGAGCACGATCTTGCCGTCGGCATCGTGGCCTGCCTACAGACGCACGGCTCCCGGGCGAACTGGCATCCACACCTGCACCTCCTCGTCACCGACGGCGGCTTTCGGCCAGACGGGACCTTTGTGTCGTGGCCCGCCCACGACACGGCGCGGTTGACCGAGGCGTTCCGGCGCGCGGTGCTCCGGCTCTTCGTTCGCCTCGAACTCTTCGACGAGGACCAAGCCGCCGGCATGCTCACCTGGCCGCACTCGGGGTTCCACGTGCACACCGCCGTCTGGGTCCCCTCCGAGGGCCCGACGGCGGGTACCGAGACCGCCGACCCGCTGGAGTTTCTGGCGCGGGTGTTGGTCCATATCCCCGACAAAGGGCATGTCACGACGCGGTACTACGGCTGGTATGCCAACCGCCCGCGCGGGATGCGGCGTCAGGGCGAGCCCGCCCCCACTGCGCTGCCCGCCATCGTCTCCGCGCCACGACTCGCGCCGACCGAGGCCAGCCGCCGGTGGGCGACCCTGCTCCAGCAGATGTTCGAGCTCGACCCGCTGGTGTGTCCGACCTGCCATGGCCCCATGCGGGTCGTCGCGTTCATTACCCAGCCGTCGGTGATCGACCAGATCCTCACCCACCTCCGGACCCGCGCCTCCCGTGAGGCGCACGCCGGGCCGCGGAGCCCCCCATCGACGCGGGCCCCCGCGAGCCGGGGCACGACACGCGCCCCACGCCCGTTCGCCGACGCGCCGCCTGTCACCTGCGTACGGCCCCGACGCCCCGCCACCACGCGGGGACGT
>CANGXD010000135.1 GCA_947457545.1 Gemmatimonadaceae bacterium | reverse complement strand
TCGACCGGGCGTCGCCGGCGTTGAACCGGGCTCGCCGGCGGCCACGAACGAGACCTCACCGGCAAACCCAAACCAATCAACGACGTATCACCGCACCAACTTCTTGTACTTGATCCGGTGCGGCTGGTCCGCATCCGGCCCCTTCCGCTCTTTCAGATCCTCGATGTACGCGCCGTAGTTCCCCTCGCACCACGAGCGGAGGGTGTTCGTTGCGGGCGTTTCAGAGGAGAACATGCGGTAGAAGTTATCTGTCTGATCGAGATGTGACAAGAAATGTGACAAACTTCCGCGCATCTGCACCGTCCCACGCAATTCAGTTGCAGCTTTTCGTTTCGCTCCTCGCGGCAGTCGATGCAGCGAACAATGGAAGACGCTCTGATCTTTCGACGCGGAGCGCCTGCCGGTGGTCGAGGGGCGCGGCGCACAGTTCATAGCGCGGGGTGAGGTCACGACTTCGGTCGGACGTGTGCGGCGCATGCCCATAATCATCGGTGTAACTGAAGGGTGGTGCATGATCGTTAGCGTCGTGCTTGCTGCTGGAAGTGCGTTCACCGCGCGAACGCCCCCGTAAACGCTACGAGCTGTCGCCTGCCGAGAGTAAGCTAGCGAGCTCCTCCAGCTGGACGGACATTTCCGGGCCCCAAGTCCTCCTCGACTGAATACGCTGGCGCGACAAGTCAGCGCACGCGTCGCCCATCGTACGCCACTTCTTCCACTCGGTGCCACGTCGAAGTCCCTTACCATCTACCAGCTCCCTTATCTTCCGGGCAAGATCGACCGATATGCCAATCGCATACCTGGAGTGAAGAAACGCCTCTCCGGTCATCTTCTCCCATGCGCCTGCTGCCTGCCGAACCTGCGTCTCCGGTGCGATCGCGCGGGGGCGGGTAGGCTGCAGATCGACGCGCTCAAGCGCATATCGCCTGAGGTCATCAGCGGCGAAGACATCCGCACACTTGTCAAATGCAAAGAAGCGTGAAACGACCCCTGAATACGAGACATACAACTCGCGCCGTGCACGAGTGAGAACAACGTACAATCGAGCCAGATCGCGATGCTGCTCATCCTCGAGTGAGTACGGGTGTGGAAGCACATCCGCAGACGCGTTCGCTACCCAGACGAGATCAAACTCGAATCCTTTCGTCTGCTCAAGATCGGACACGACAAGCCTTTGATCTTCGAGCGATACACCTCCACTTAGAACAGGAAGACCGACTCTTTCCGCCCACACACGAATCTCGTGGCTCGAGTATCCGCAGACGGCAATGCACGCCGTCTGGCAGCCCTCTTCGAGCATCTGCTGGGCAAACGCAATTCCATGTGTCCTGCTCCAGTTGAAATGTGACACCACCCGCTCCACACTATGGAGCAACGGAGGTTGTCATGAGTCCCTCAAAGGAAGCTGTCCAGCGCTCGCGTCGGGTCTTCACGCCTGAGCAGAAGGCCACAATCCTGCGTCGGCATCTCGGCGATAAGGTCCCGGTCTCGGACCTGTGTGACGAGTACCAGATTGCGCCCAGCTTGCTGTACCTGTGGCAGCGGCAGGCGTTGGAGCACTTGGCCGCCGCGTTGCAGGATGGACGCACGCAGCGCGGCGAGACGCAGACGGCCCAGGCCGATCGCGCGCGCATCGCCGAGCTCGAAGCCACGATTGCCAAGAAGGACCGCATCATCGCCGAAGTCTCGGAAGAGTATCTGGACATGAAAAAAAAGCGTGGGGCCCCATGACCGGGCGCTGGGTCCCGCCCGATCGGCGCGACGAGGTCGTGGATTGCGTCACGTCACTGAGCACGCGCACGGACTTGCCGGTCCGCTCGATGCTGGAGCGGCTCGGCATTGCGCGCGCCAAATATGCGCGCTGGACGGCCTCGTACGGGGCGGTGCCCACGCCGCACGGGCCGGTGCCGCGCGAGCATTGGCTGACCCCAGCGGAGCGCGATGGCATCCTGCAGTTTCATGACCGCTATCCGCTCGAAGGGTATCGCCGGCTGTCGTACATGCTGCTCGATCACGGCGAGGTCGCGGTCAGTCCGTCCTCCGTGTATCGCGTCTTGAAGAGTGCAGGGCGGCTGGATCGCTGGACCCGCACGCCCTCCAAGAAGGGCACGGGCTTCGATCAGCCGACGCACGCGCACGCCCACTGGCACATCGATTTCACGTACGTCAACATCGCCGGCACGTGCTACTATCTCTGCGCGATCCTCGATGGCTGGTCGCGCTACTTGGTGCACTGGGAACGGCGCGAGTCGATGACGACGCGCGACGTCACCACCATCGTGCAACGCGCCAAAGAAACGTTTCCGGACGCGCAGCCGCGGATCATCTCGGATAACGGGCCACAGTTCATCGCCCGCGACTTCCGCGATTTCATCCGGCTCGCCGGCATGACGCACGTCCGCACCGCCCCGTACTATCCGCAGTCGAACGGCAAACTGGAACGCTGGAACCAGACGCTCAAGGTCACCACGATTCGCCCGGCGGCGCCGTCGTCGATCGAGGACGCGCGGCGTCACGTTACCGCCTTCGTCACGCACTACAACGAGCAGCGACTGCACAGCGCGATCGGGTACATCACGCCAGCCGACCGCTTGGCGGGCCGGTCCGCGCAGATCTGGGCGACACGCGATGCACGCCTCGAAGCCGCCCGCGCTACTCGCGCCCTCGCGCATCACGCTGCGGCAGCGTAATCTCGAGTCATCACACACCCACGATTCCATTGTAGTACCACCCACCCGTCACATTCACGCTGAACCAGGACACAGTCAGTGGGGAAGACAATTGTGAGTTGCGTGGAAGACAGGTTGCCAAAGATTCCGAGCGTCGAAGACTACCATCGCGCCATTCGCTCAATGGAACTCGCTCGCGCGCTAACTGACACTAGATGGAAGCTGCTTCGCACGCACTGCATTGCTCCCGGTCGAATGTTGACGACGCTGGAGCTGGCGACTGCGATGGGCTGGGCAACGCATGCCGGGGTCAATCTTCACTACGGCGAACTCGCCGCCGAGCTAGGCCGACGCATGTCTTGGGTGGCGGCGGCCGACGAGCCCCAGTCAGCCCTCGTCGCAAGATTCGAGGGCGGCGGGGGTGAGGATCCACACACGCGATGGATCATGCATGATGAACTCGCCCGCGCTCTTGTACTAGCCCGCGTCGCACCGCCGCCGCGCGATTGAGTGTGCAACGGCCGCGGTTTCCCGTTGAGTCACGCGCCAAACCTAATGGCCGTTTGACGGAACGCGATTAAACGTTCGAGACGCAGTGCCCTTCGGACACTCGGCACCAGAGATAGGAGTCCGGGGAGGGTAGGCACAGCTAGCACGGGCATTCCAACGGGAGTGGCTTCACCTGTGAATCTCAAGATGAAGACGGTGTGATGGCCGCTTTCACACTGGTCTTGTAGGCGCCCACGGTCTCCAACGCTGCTTGATCAATTCGCGCATTGCGTTGGGCCCGCGAAGGACTCCGACCCGGCCTCCGTGGTGAACAGATAGAGGCCGGTGCTATGCGCAAGCAATCAGCACTCTTGTTAGTATCGCCGCCCTTCCTTGTAACAGGCATGCAGCCAACCGATACTGACGACATCTTTGACCGCGCAACCGCTGATGTTTGTCACGAATTTGGATCTGTCATTCTGCAGGTACGGCATTGGCCAGCGCAGTCGCATTCATCGATTCGATGCTGGAGAAGACGCCGTGCAAGCCCCCACGAAGCTAAGTACGCCAATGAGGAGTGAGCGCAGTGACGAAGAACGAGAACGGGGCGCCTCCTGAGAGACGCCCCGTCCACCACCGCCGTTCCTTAAAACGACGCGCGTTGCTCGCAATCTGCTTACTGCCCTCGATCCAACGACGTGCTGCGGGCCATCAGCGAGAGCGCAAACAAAAACAAGGCTCCACTGATGATTGCCGCCACAGTCTTCACGGTCGCGAGGTCGTCGAAAAACACCATCGGTACGGAGGACACGAAAACGGCGACGTAGAACCAGAAGGTCCACGCGAGCGGTTCTGCGCGACGGCGCGCCTGTCGTATGGAGAAGACGGCGCCGATCAGCGAAACCACAAGACTCACAATGGCGAGCATGATCCAATCCTCTTGTGAAGAGTTACGTCGCAGCTGGAGCGCAGTCTTCCTGCCAGTCTTCCAAAGCCGCGAGCAGGTGCCCTCCTCCAAATACGCACGCGGTGACACTCACACCCGCTGTAACAATGGCGGTTGTGATGGCCGCGCCGCAAGCTGCGCCGACCGTCGCCGCTTCGGCGAGTAACGCCAGCGTCCGCCAGTAACACCCCCGGCCCCCGGCCGCGGCAACGGGCATGAACTGGCCATTCTCTATAGCTTCAGTGCTCCCGACGACGGACGCATGTTCAACCTCCCCGGCGACGACCTGCGCCGTGGCGTCTGCGTCGCCCGCATCCACCACTCGATGATCATTCATGGCGATCTCGAGGCGCGTCGTCGCCTTCCCCTTGACGAATGACTCCTGCACGATCTGGCGCACCTGTCCACTTGTGCCGCGGTACTCGTACGTGATACGCGCCAGCAATTCAAAGTCGCGCCAGATCTCCGTGCGCGAGGCCCCGCTCGGGAGCTCCTCTACCATCACTGAGAAGTCTCGACCCGCCTCGTCCGTCTCACTCTCCGAGAACGTCCGTCGCTTCGCGCGGCTTCGGACTAACGGGATTCGTTCCACGCTGGCCTTGGCGCCTCGACCTAGGCGGATATCTCCCATGGCAGTGCCGTTGCGGATAATACCTTCTACCGGCATGCTCTCGCGCGCCAGCACGGTCGGGGTCGTCCCCGAGACATTTAGCAGCGTTACCGTGGCTGCTGAACGGATGCGCGAGCCATCTACCTCGGCGAGAGAGGGAGCCAACAGTTGCGCTGGCCCCTCGGCCATGGTGTCTGTGCTAGGCTGATCCGCGCACGCTGAGACCTGCATTCCTAGTGCAACCACCGCCATCACTGCCAATACCTGTACTCGCTTGGTCATCGGTCCTCCACAGGGTGAATGATTGTGCAGCAAGATGGCGACACCGTACTGGCCAAACAGCTTGCCTTCAAGTCTGTTCTTGAGCAGTTCATCCGATAATGTCACGGTTGAGATTGCTCACAAAATGCGCGGCTAGGCCGGTTTCGCCGGGACATGCGCTGGTCCCGCTCAGCGCACGGACACCATATTCGACGGCGTCATCTCTCTGTCATCTCAATCGCCGGAAATCGCGAGGTCGCGATTATAGGCACCGGGTGGGCCGACATCCCCAGGTTTTCACGTGCCGGTGGTGACTACGTCGCACCGCCACGGTGCTTCAGCGGATCAAAGGGTAACTCCGATGCGAGCATCGCGACCGCCCGCTTCTTCAACGACGGTCCCATTCAGCAAGCGCCCCCATTGCATCGGCGCCATGCTGCTCCATAAGCCGATCGAACAGGTCCATGGCCCTTGCGGCTATCATGGGGTCGACCGTCGGGTCGGAGACGACTCGGAGCACTAGGCGCACCAGCCGTTCGCCACCCGCAAACCGCTCCCATTGGTCTTCGCTGCGCGTGTCATTGTCCAGAATAGCATGCACCATGTCCAAAGCCCAGTCTGGGAAGACCATGCCCACGTCCCAAAGCTGGTCCGAGAGTTCGTAAAGCCCAGACCACAGGGACGCTGAACGTGCATAGTCCAGCAGAAAGCCTCTTACTATTTCGCTCTCGAAACCTCGAATCCTGTGCACGACCGACGCAACATTACTCCGTACCTCCTTCGCATCGTCGTTCAAGAGCAGCCTGAGCCCATCCGCGCACACAGGCACCGGCAGGTCGTCAAGATTGTGGGCCAAGACTTTGGCTACCCCTGTTCGCCACGGCTTGTCGCCCGCGATTGCCTGTTGGAATAGTCGCTCGGCATGCTGCTTCGCATTCTCGTCTTCGAGTGCCCCCGGCGAAATGCGGTACACTGCGGCAATCTCTGCGCCTAGCTGCCTCGCCTCCACGGCAGACGAATTCATCACCTCCTCCACATACCGTCCGAGTCGCGCGAACCGCTTGAATGCAGCGTGAAACAGGAACAGGTGGAACGGGTGCGAGATCCGCAATTGCTCGACCCCATCGCTCAGCTTCTCGAACACCTCGACCGCACGCTGCGCATCGCTTGCCAGCATGAACACGAGATCTGCAATTGCACCTGCGCGGAGGGCAGCGGACTGGTCAGCGGCCACTCGTTCGATGATTCTCCAATACCTTTCGGTGGTTTCGGCACTCCCCTCCAGCCGAAGATCCTGAAGGAGGGCCGAGAGCGCAGTGCCGCGATCCGAGTTGATACAACGATGGTAGGGGTCGCGGTCAAGCCCTTCACCAAGGTCTTCATCTTCTCCCGACTCACCCAGAGCCGTCTCTTCGAGCAGCGCACGCAAGTCTTCCGGAATGTGCATCCCTTTCACGGAGGCGCGCATGAGTGCGTCCGCAGCCGCACGCCTCACCCACCGCCCGCCGCTGAAGGCGAAGCGTCGCGCAACGCTCACGGGCCAGTCGGTGGCGCCATTGGACTCACCGATTCCTCGGATGATCGCTATCCGATACGCCTCGTCAGCGCCTTCGGGCACTCGCATGGCGAGGGACATGTACCTGGCCGGAGCCGCCTTGCATTTCGCCTGAAGCTCCGCAGCGAGCTGCTGTGCACCCCCACGAAGAAACTCATGGTGTTCGCGGGGACCGGCGTACCTCTGCATCGCGTTCAGCCACTGGTCGTCGGACATTCGCTCCAGCGCGCCAGCATCGATCGGTGAGCCAACGAATCCGACCGTGACACCGGGAGACCGCTCTCGCGCCCTTTCACCGGGGAACTTGCGCCGTAGCTCACCAAGACGGTCCTTGCCTGCCCCACTCAAGTTCCCATACCCGATCGCTTCAAGGAGGAAGAGCTGGTCCAGTCCTCGCCACCGTAGTCCTTCAACGCTCCTGTTCCACTCTGGTACTCGCCCGGTGTGAGCTATGACGTGGAGTTCCAAGCGCTGCACATCGTCAGCAGACACATGTGGGACTATCGTGCTGACGAGACTGCGCGACAGCGCTGCATCGCCGTCACCGAGTCGGAGCCGTCGCGGATCACCCAGCAAAAAGTTCAATGCTGCCTGAGCCCATCGCTTCGGGAAGTCGCGATAGACGGATGCCACTATCGTTTGCGGGGTGACAGACTCAATAGAGCTCAGCACAGCAATGTGAGCCTCCGCTGTCGGGCCATTCCGAACGAGAGGGGCCGCTAGAGCGTTCCGGATTGCGGTCGCTAGAAGTTCGCCCTCTTCATCGCCGAGCGACGAGTGTCCACGTCTGAAAACGTCGCCCGGAAAGTATCGGGAGTCAGTCCCATGGTCACCCGGTCCATCGTCATTCAGTACCCCTACGAACCAGGGTACGGTCTCGTCGAGAAAATGCTGTGGCGCGTTCTCGCCCGCGATGCTCAAGGCATCGACGAGTGAATCTCCTCCGATCTCGGAGAAGTCTCTCCCCCATGCGCGCCAGAGTTTATCACCCTCACCGCGCTGCCGGTACGATTTGATGATTCTCGATAGGATTACACGGATTGCCTTGCACGCCTCTTCCGGCCTCGCCTTCGCCATGTCATCGAGCTGCATGACCAGCCACCTCAACTGATCGAGCGGCACCCGCTCGGCCAATCGGGTGAAGAGTTCACACATCGCCGCATTAGTCCAACTCCGCACGAATCGGAGCACGTGAAATGCCCGGCGGAGCCCCCCTTCGCCTTGGTTGAGCCAAGGATCGATTACCGCAGATAGCGCATCAGGAAAAGAAGCAACCAGCTCAGTCAGATATGGGAGAAGGTGCTTGTCGACCCAATCCGGGTCACCGTTCAAGTAGCGTGCGAGCAATCCACCGTTCAGGCGCTCGAACCAGTCCGCATTGCTACCGAACGCACGTAGCATGTGCGGCCTTCTTTCCGAATCCGACAGTACCCGCTGCGCGATCGTCCACTCACCGTCGCTAGGCTTCGCTACACTTCCGAACCATCGGAGTACCAGCTCGCGGAGATGCACGCGCAGCCCCGCCTTGGTTAGGAGTATCCACAACTCTTGCAAGTACGTGCGCTCGTCGGTCGCGCGAAGGAACGCAAGGACTTGCACCACCTGAGATCGCTCGAACAGCCCTTGCTTGGACGCCAGAACAATTTCGGAGATGCTCTTTCGGTCCTCGACGAAGAACCGGGCGAAGCAATAGTCGAAGAATGTTTGGTGAAGGAACGTCACCTCTGTCGCTCCCGACACTAAGACGCCATTGCTTCCCAGCGCCGCCGCCGCCGCCGCGGTCTCCGGTCCGGCTGCAGCAAGTACGGTTTTCGGCACCGAGGTGCGTTGCTCACGGTCCATGCGCTCCGTGAGCATACGCAAGACCTTGACGCGTTCGGAGGCGGAGTGACCTCCCGGCGTCAGCCCGAGAACAGCGACATCCCACAATTGTGCGTAAAGGTCCTGAAGACTCTCGATGCCGCGGAGTCGGCCTTGGTCACCGGGCGCCGCAACCAGAGTTGCAAAGAGATCGAGGTGTAGGGGTACTCGAAGAAGCTCCAGCGTACTTTGGTTGAGGTAGGAGGCATCGATCCCCAATTGCGCCAATAGTTCAGTCACTTGAGGCGGCTCAAGCTGTGTGACAGTGAACTCGCGTCCGACTTCCAACTTATTCAGGCGCGGGTCAGTGTTCCTATCGAATGTCCGGCACGATAGGAGTACCACGACGCCGGGTATCCTGCGCACTCGAGCCACGAGTCCAAGGACGGCGTTGAGCCCAGCTTGGTCCCTAGCCATGGACAGCGACAGCGCGTCCACCTGGTCTACGATGACTACAACCCGTCCCCTGACACTCAGCCTGCTCACTACTGCTTCCACGCTCGCTGAAAGCCCCAAGCGGGCGGCGACCTCGGATTCGTCGCGAATTCCGGACAACTGTTGATCCGCCTTTATGGCGATCGTGGGAATCCGGAGCTCATCCAGTGCGTGAAGGACATCCCGCATAACGACAGTCTTCCCGAACCCAGCGTTGTCGAGGAGCAGCGCCACCGGTTTCTCGGGATCGGGTTCCTTCACCCATCGAACGAGCTCGCCGGTTGTCGCACGGGGAAGGTGCACGCCGGTCTGTCCAATGGTGTTCTTGTGCTGCCGGAGGAGCGCGCCGGTTCCCTGCACTTCGCCAAGAAGGGCATTGACGTCTGGCGGAAGGTCGAACGTGACCTGATGCTCACGCGATAGACGCTCACGCAAGCCATTGGCGTGGTAGGTACCGCGTAGGCGGGCGGTACCTCCGATCGTATCGCGAATAAGGGAGAAGAGAGTACCGGGATACTTGTCGCTGTTGGGCATGTGGGCGCCAACGAGATCGCGGTTGACCATCTCGACCGTCCATACCTGCACGTCGAGGTGCGCGAAGAACTGTCTGAGGGCCTCCTCGTTCACGGATAGGGGCGGCGGAAGGTGGGCCAGCACCTCCTTGCGAACGGCACGCCCTGCTTCGGTGATACGTTCTTCCCACTCAACTGGCGAGACGCTTGTTCGCGCCCTGTCCGCCAAGTCGCGCAGCGCCTCCCAGGCGTCCGTAGGCGTACCTAGTTGAAGACGGAGACGATCACGACCGCGTGTGAAAGTGTCCCTCTCGTATTGCGTGGCGAAATCTTTCCACATCTTCACCCAAGCCTTGTCGCCGGATGTGATGCGCTCCTTCGCCTGCACGTACACGACGTGGTTGTCAGCATAAGTCACCACGGTATCGTCCACGTCCTCGGGCGCTTCTACGCGCACGCATACAACCCTCATGCCGGATTCGACCGTCCGCTCGTCGCATAGTTGCCCCAGAAAGAGCGCAGCGACGGAGTTCTGGTAGTAAATGCCGGACTGTGTAGTCGGCCCACCGCGTTCTGTCATGAGGACAGCAGGTTTCGGGGAATTGTGCAGAGCGCCGGCCACCGCCCATGTCGCAGATGGCGGCCGGACTATGATTGTATGAGTCGACTTGGGGGAGCTAGTGCATCGCTTTCGGCACCGTACGCGGCCCAAAATGCTGCGCGGCGCCGATCAGCCAGCCCTTTCCAACCTTCGTCTGTTCTGATCAGCTCCGCCTCGCCGACGTTTGCGGGCGGGTTTCCAAGCCACTCCTATTCGAGCGTCTCGTCGCTTCATCGAAGATGCCCCACGCCGGGCACTAGGCGTAGGACCGAGTTTGGATCGACGTTCGGCACCAAATCGGATCGGTCGACCAGTGGATACGACATTTGCTTCCGATTCGACTGTCATCCGCGTCCCAACGCAGAATACCGTAAGAGTCTGACACCATGCCTCGCCGTTTGCGTCATTCGACTCCGCCGGGGCCGGCGTAATTGTGCTCGCCGCTTAGTACATCGGTAAGATCATAGCCGGCCTAGTCTTTGACTCGCCTCGATGTGACAAATCATGTGACAAAAACAAACGCCCGGCCGAGCCCACGCTCGACCGGGCGTCGCCGGCGTTGAACCGGGCTCGCCGGCGGCCACGAACGAGACCTCACCGGCAAACCCAAACCAATCAACGACGTATCACCGCACCAACTTCTTGTACTTGATCCGGTGCGGCTGGT
>CANGXD010000134.1 GCA_947457545.1 Gemmatimonadaceae bacterium | reverse complement strand
TTACCAGTGGACGGTACCGCGCTTTCCCCTTTCTCCTTGCTTTCTCCTCCCTGAGGGCTAGATCCGTCGGCCCGTGGACCGCCGGACCACCCCCCGTAGTTCAACCCCAGACACAAACCGAACCATCCACCCGTACGGCGTGTACAGGTGCCTATACTTCCATCGTGCCATCCTTCGTGATCAGACCGACAATGCGCGCCCGTTTGACGGCCGTCGCGACGACCCTGCTCGTCGCGGTCGCCGCGCTGTGCCTCCCGCTCGGCTCGCTCACGGCTCAGCCGCCGGCGCTGCCGCAGCCCGTCGGCTACGTCAACGATTTCGCCAACGTCATCGCCCCGGACGCCGAGGCGCGACTGGTGTCGCTGGCGGAACGGCTGAATGCGGCCACGCGCGGCGACATGGTCATCGTCACGCTCCCCGATCTGGGCGGTCGTCCGGTCGAGGAAGTGTCGCTGCGCCTTGGTCGCGAGTGGAAGATCGGCGCCGACGCTGCCATTGGCGACGCGGCGCGCAATGCGGGCGTCGTCATCCTCATCGTACCCAAGGAGACCGCGTCCGACGGGCGTGGGCGCTGTCGCATTGAAGTGGGGCAGGGCGCCGAAGGGTTCATTACCGACGCGACGTCGGGTGAGCTCTGTCGCGAACAGACCGACCGCTTCCGCGCGCAGGACTATTCGGGGGCGATTGAAGGGCTCGCGTTCGATGTCGCCGATCGTTACGCGGCGGCGTTCAACGTCACGCTCGATGGGCAACAGCGGCCAGCGCGTCGCCAGCGGGACAGTGGGCGAGACGGCGGTGGCTTTCCCTGGGTGCTGCTCATCGTCATCGCGTTCTTCATTCTCAGCTCGCTGAGTAACCGGCGCCAGCGCGGGTGTGTGGGGTGCATCCCCATTCCTGGCGGCCCGGTGATTTACTCCGGCGGATCGAGTGGCTGGGGCGGCGGAGGATTCGGCGGCGGTGGTGGCGGTGGCTTTGGCGGATTCGGTGGCGGTGGTGGCTTCAGCGGAGGTGGCGGTGGCTCAGACTGGTAAATCGGCAGCGATGACGCTCGACATGCTGGTCGAACAGCTTCGGCAGGCACACGGCGAAACGCTCAAGGCGGTCGTACTCTACGGCTCGGCGGCGAGCGGCGAAGACGTGGCGGGCCGTTCCGATCTCAACGTGCTCGTCATTGCTGACGCGCTGTCATTGCACACGCTGCGCGCGCTTGGCCAAACCATGCGGGCGTGGCAGGAGGCCGGTCATCCGCCGGTGCTCGAAATGCGCACGTCGGAGTGGCTCTCCTCGGCGGACATTTTCCCCATGGAGTACGCCGACATTCTCGAGCGGCACCGCGTGCTGTACGGGGGGCTGCCGCTCGACGGTATCGTGGTTGGTACGGCGGAGCTGCGCCTGCAGGTGGAGCAGGAGGCCATGGGCAAGCTCCTGCGTTTGCGTCGCGGGGTGATGACGGCGGGTACCGACGCCGGGCGGCAGCAGGAGCTCCTGCGCGCGAGCCTGAGCTCGCTGCTGGTCGTGTTCCGCGGTGTCATGCGCCTGCACCGCGAGCTTCCGCCAAGGGACGCCGCGCAGGTGATTCAGTGGGTGAGCACCCGGTGCGGTTTCGATGCGGCGCCGTTCGAGACGGTGGCGGCGCTCAAGCGCGGCACGGCCATGCCCGCCGGCGCAACCGAGCAGGTGCTCGAGGGGTATGTAGCCGGGATGAGCGCGCTCGTCGGCTATCTCGATGTCTTTACCGGCTGACCCGCTCGGCCGGCCGTAGACCGCTTGTAACCACGACCCAGTCACGTCCGTAGTATCCTTTTCGTTCCACCCGACTCTTACAGGAGCAATCCGTGTCGTTTTTCCGTCAGTCCCGTCGTCGCGCGATGATCATTGCGCTGACGCTGCCGTTGTCGCTGGGCGCGTGTGGCTACAACACCATCCAGTCGTACGACGAGCAGGCGGCGCAGGCCAAGCAGAACATCGATGCGCAGCTGCAGCGTCGCGCTGATCTCATTCCCAACCTCGTAAGCACCGTCAAGGGCTTCGCGGCGCAGGAAGAGCGCGTCCTCACCGAAGTCACGCAGGCCCGCGCGGGGCTCGTGGGGGCTCTGCAGCGTCCGGGTGGCTCGGATCCGGCCGAACTCGCGACCGCCAACCAGGCGCTCACGGGCGCGCTGGGACGCCTCACGGTGGCCGTCGAGGCGTACCCGGAACTCAAGTCGAACGAGAACTTCCTGCGCCTGCAGGACGAACTCACCGGCACCGAGAACCGCATCGCCGTCTCGCGCACCGACTACAACACCGCGGTGCGTCAGTACAACGAGTACATCCGCAAGTTTCCCGCGGTCATGACCGCCAAAGCCACCGGCGCGAAGCCGCGCGAATACTTCGAAGTGAAGGACGCGGCAAGCCGGGCAGCGCCCACCGTCGACTTCGAAAAGAAGTAATCCGGCTGCGGGCGCTCCTCCGCCGAGGGCGCCCGCGTTTCGGAAACGGAACTGGTTGTTTCAATGGGTGCGAAGGGCCATGAATACCCGTTGCTTTCCCAAAAATGAATGTTGCGTCAGGATCGGCTGACCGTCTTCTGGGGTGAATACTCTTTCACCCTGAGAGGATGTGTGCCCCGAAATCCCAAGGCCGGCGATGATGTCGGCCAGCACTGCTGTCACGGGCTATCGCAGCGCGAACCATCCGCGCACCGTCGCGTCCACCAACGTTTGTCTGTGACATCGAGGAGATCAGCTGGCTTCACGCTGGTCGAGGTGCTCATGGTGCTGGTAATCGTCGGCGTCACGGCTGCTGTGATCCTGCCGCGCGTCCGTTTCGACAATGCGCGCGTCATCTCGGCGATCCGGGCCGTCGACCTCGCCATTGCCGTCGCCCAACGCGACGCCGTGTCCCGACAGCACAACACGTTGGTCGTTTTCGACACGGTCAATTCGCAGGTGCGCGTGGTGTGGGACGCGAATAGCAACGGCCGTGCCGATGGCGGCGAAAAGGCCCGGATCACTGCACTACCCGAGCAGGTACGGTTTGGCCGGCCGAGCGCGGTACCGAGTGTGACCAACGCAATCGACACTCCAGGCTCCGGCATCTTGAACCCGCTTGGCCCGCAGATTGTGATGCTACGCTCCGGCAGCGCGGACAGGCGATTGACGATATATCTGACCACCATCCGCTCATTGCGCGAGATGACCCTCACACCGGAGGTACGCGCAGTGCAGGTACTTCGCGCGTCCGGCCGTTCTTCATGGCTGACGTGGGACGGACTCCTCTGGCGGAGGGGACGATGAGCCGGAACCCGCGGCGCGGCTTCAGCCTCATCGAGCTGATGATCGCAATTGTCATGCTCGCCATTGTCGTGCTCGGCCTGTCAATGAGTACGAGCTTGTTCTCCCGGGCCATCGTGGGAAGCAGCGGCCGTACACGCGCGCAGGCCCTCGCCGACATTCAGATCAATCGGGCCGCGATGTGGCCAGAGTACGGGGCGCTCTCGGCGCTGGCCGGCACCCGGACAGTGGACCCTTTCACCATCGCCACGACCGTCGCGGTCGACAGTAGCAGTCGTCGTAATCGCACATTGGTATCTGTGACTGTCACCTCGTCGAACGCCAGCGTACTGCTGGTGCCCATCCGACGCCGAATCACCGTCTCCGCACCGTAGGGAACCCCACGTTATGCACACCTCGAAAGGAGCGTCGAACATGCCGCGAGAGCGTATGGGATTCACGCTCGCCGAAGTCATGATCTCGCTGGCACTGTTCGGACTCGTCACGACGGCGGGCGTCACATTTCTGCTCCAGCAAAGTCGATCGTTCCGCTTATTGTCCGAACGACAAACACGCTTGCAGAACGGCCGGTTCTCGCGTGACCTGCTGCGGTTGGAACTGCGCACCGTGGGCAGCGGAGTCACCGAGGATCAGCCAATGCTAGTGGTCGCCAATGACAGCGTGATCGCCTTCAACAGCGACCTGACGACCAATCTGGTTGACTCGACGCGATTCACCGGAGCTGTGTACGTGGATCCGTACGCCTCCACCGCCGAAGTGAGTGCGCTACCGATGGCATCAGCCATTACGGTGCCGGGATCCTCACCTGGTGTACTCTATCCCCTTCGCGACTATACGACGGTTGCCGGTACGCTGGGGCAGGCCGAGCTCGTGATCTTCCAGTTCGTCCGCGACACCACGTCCGCCGATCGCGACGACATCATGCTCGTGCGTCAAGTGAATACGGCCGCGCCAGAGATTGTCGCGACTGGTCTTCGGCGCGCAGGGACGACGCCGATCCTTCGATATTGGTACGACCCACGCCGTTACAACAACAGTGCGACGGCACTCGACTCCGTTCCCACGGCATGGCTCCCGCTTTCCAAGACTGTGGCTCAGCGAGGAATTGCGCCCGATACCGGAATTGCCGTGTCGGCGCGTATCGATCAGGTCCGCGCCGTCGAAGTCACCTTCGAAACGGGGCTTTCCCGCTCCGGGCAGCGCGAGCGCGTCCAGTATATGGTCGCGCTTCCCAACACGGCCGCCCCCCGCCAGTCGCGCGCCTGCGGTCGGCCCCCGATTGTGCCGGCTTCGGTCTCTGCCGCGTGGAACAGCGACAGCAACGCGGTCCTGTTGAGCTGGCCCCGTGCCGCGGATGATCGCGGTGGCGAAGACGATGCCGTGCGTTACGCGCTCTGGCGTCGCGAGATCGGTGTCAGTACGAACTGGGGGCAGCCGATTGCGACGCTCAGCGCGGTCTCCGGTATGTCAACCTATCGTTACCGTGATGGAGGAGTCGAAGTCGGCGCAAGTCGTTCGTACCGGTATGCGCTCGCGGTGCAAGACTGTACTCCCAACCTTTCCCCGCTGGCAAACTCGAACGATGTAATCGTCCCATGACTCGACTCCGTCGCCTTGAGCCTCTGCTCCGTCGTCGTGCACAGCGTGCCCGCTCTGTCACCGGCGCGACCAACGCCCCCAGCCGGCGCGAGGGCTATGCGCTACTCCTCGTTCTGATGGTGACGCTGGTCGCGGTTGCGCTCGCCCTTGCAGCGGCCACGCAGGCAACGTCGGTGACGCTCATTCAGGGGTCGTCCGATCGTGCCACGCTCTTGGACGATGCCGCCCTGTCCGGCATTGAACTGGTCCGGGACCGGCTCAACAGCCGCGAGGACAGTGTGCCCTCGGAAGGGTTCGCCGCCATCGAGTCCGGCGTGAGTGTCGATGGAGGCATCACCAGAAGCACCTGGGTGTCGCGCCTCGGGAATGCCGATAGTCTGTCGTCGAATGGCGAGTATGGCGTACAGGCTGAGATTGTCACGCGTGTGAATGACGCCGTTGGCAACGTCATCGTTCGGCGGGCGGAAATCTATCAGGAGTCCTTCGGACGGTTTGCCGCCTTCACGGATAGAGGTCGTGGCAGCAACGGAGCACTTTTGTGGTGGGCGTTGGGCGCACAGGCGCAAGGACCGGTTCACTCGAACGACACCATCTGGGTGTGGAACGGTGCGACCCCGCGACCGCAGGCCATCTTTCATGATCGAGTGACGACGGCCCGCATCGTTCAGAACAAAACGGCGGCGGAGTTCCGGCGAGGGGCGCCGAGCGAGCGTTCCGCCGTGATTCCACTGCCCTCGACGGCAGAGTTCGACCGCCTGCGATCGATTGCCGCGCGAGCGGGCTATCTGTTCACCCCGTCGATCACGGTTGGTGACAGTGCGAACGCGACGATGCGCATCGAGTTCGTCGGAGTGGACCTCGATGGTGATGGCGCGACGACCGGCGAGCAGGAAGGGTACTTCCGCGTGTACGACATGACGGATGCTGCTGCGTTGGGTATCGGCTATGCGATCGCCCGCCCGCCGGTCCCTCCGACTGATGCAACGCTCGTACCGAGTGGTGCCGCGACCGTGGTTGACAGCATGTTGTTCTCGCCGAACTGTGGTGTGGTGTCGACGGTTTCCGGACGACAAGTGATTGCACAAACCTTCCGGCAAATTCCTGTCGTCACCGGCGGGAGTAGCTACCTCGCCCGCATGACCAACAAGCAAGTCGCGTTCGACAACGCGAGCGCGCGCTGCGTGCTGGGAGGTGATGAGCGGCTCCGCACGAACGGCGTGTTCACCGCAACCGACGCGGCCGGTCGTTGGCTTCCCCGCACGTCGGGCAGCGTACCGGCCGCGGTGGCCGCTCGTCCCGACGGGGCATTCCTGTGGCCACTTAGTCCGTCCCTGAACTCCAACTTTCGCGGAGTCATCATGGTGGAAGGACGGGTCGCGGTAAGCGGGACGGTACGCGGGCGCGTCACTGTCGCGTCACGTACGAATATCATCATTCCCGAGAACCTCGTCCAAGCGACCAGCCCCGCAATCACCACTGGGAACTGTCGTGCGGACGACGACATTGTGGGCTTGTTCGCCGGTCAATACATCCTGTATGCGGACAACAGTCCGCAAGTGCCACAGCGACGTCGTACCAGCGATGCCGGGGGATCCAACTGGACTGCACGCAAGGACTTCGACCCGTCGCCCACCCGCCCGGATCTCTCTTTGCACGCCGTGATGCTGGCGCTAACCACCATCGGCGCTGAAAATCCCAATGCGCCGGCGGGCTTGCCAGTAGCGCAGTGGGTGAATCGTGGAACGGTCCGCATGATTGGCGGGCAGATTCAGCGGTTTACCGGCCAAACGGGTCAGATGAGCGGCACGACGTTGCACGGCATCAACGAGGATCTCTCGTTCAATCGCTGTGCGCTCCCATTCCCGCCGCCGTATTTCCCCACCACCGGCAGATGGTCACGCAGTCAGCTGTTCGAAGTGAACCCACTATCCTTTTCGCCAACTACCTTCTTCAACGGGCGGTGAGCGGCTAACAGGATGCTGAGAAAGCCGGTGTTTGACGAGCGACTTGGTGCGGCTGTCGCGATTTTCGGTTGATAGGCGGCACAAACCAGCGGTGGGAGAGGCCTCACGGCCTCCGTTTGGTGGTTTCCGCGCCGTCTTCGCGGCGCGCGAAGCTGCCTCCCGCCTGGGGTCAGGCCGGTAGGAGACGTCGCAGCCTCACCAGGTTGTATGCCGCGCAGGCGACGGTGACGATCCAGTCGACCAGCGCGGTACAGCGATGCTTCACCTTTCGCAGCCCGGCCACGGTTTTCAGCCAGCCGAACACTTCCTCGATCTTCTAGCGGTGACTGAGGGCGTAGCCCTCGTGGCGGGTGGTGCGCCCGTCCACCGCGCTGCCCTTGGCCTTCTCCGCGACATGCTGGGTGAAGCCGGCGGCGCGCGCCCCCTCCACGAAGTCGCGCGTATCGTAGCCCTTGTCGGCGCCCACGGTCGCCCGCGGCGCACTGCCCGCGAGGCCCTTCAACAGACAGAGAGCATCGTCCACTTCGGCGCGCCCGCTCGGACTGCTCACGACCGTGTTCACCACTAGCCCGTGGCGGTCGTCGACCAGCGCGCTCGCCTCATACGCGAGGACCGACGCCGAGCTTAACGACTTGCGCGCCATGTGCGCATCCGGGTCCATCACCGGGCGATGCGTCGCGTTGCTCCGCTTCTCGCCGTGAAAGCTCACGCCGGCATTCCCAGAATCGACCGCGCGATCCGAGTCGTCGTCCTTCGGGCGGACGCTCTTCTGGCTCGCCCACGCGTCGAGCAGGCGCTGCCGAGCTCTTGGTGAACGTGGTGGCGTGCCACGCCGACGCCTCGAGGTCGAGGCGGACAAACCAGCGGTACAGGAGATTGTACTCGAGCTGATCGACGAGCTGGCGCTCGCTGCGAATCGAGAAGAGGAGCTGCAGCAGCAGGGCGCGCAGCAACTGCTCCGGTGGGATCGACGGCCGACCCGCCTAGCTGTACATCGCCTCGAACTGCGGCGACAGCTCGCCTAGGATCGGATCGACCAGGCGACGAATGGCCCGGAGCGGGTGATCGGCCGGCACCCGATCCTCGAGAACGACCGTCGCAAGCATCATCCCCTGCACACGCTCGTCACCCCGCATCGCTCGCCTCTGGCTGAAGTCGCGCCAGCATACAAAACCACTGGCGTCACACCAGAGGGGACGCGAGCTTTTTCAGCATCATGCTAACCCACGCGGCCGCAGCATCCACCTGCGTTCTCACATGCGATTCTTCTCGTACAGCAGATTTCGCGGCGCCACGCGCCACTCGTACCACCGCGCGATGGGGTGTCCTCCGTTCACGGCCGGGTCGCTCTTGGTGCTGCGAATGCGGGAGCGGATTTTCACACCGATGATATCGTTGCCGTCGTTCGTCGTGTCGGCGTCGATTCCACTGTAGGTGGCGTGTTCGCTGCCGGACGTGAAGAGCAGCCGGGCATCGAAGACTTCGACGTTGCTCGCCATGGTTGAGCCGATGGGCTGCCCGCTGCTGTTCAGCTTGCTCGCGCGCATCAGGTACTTTTTGGTCTGATCACGCCAGTACATCACCATGTTCACCTTCTGGATCGACGTCCCCGAGCGCATGAGCAGGAGGCTGTCGAGTCCGGATTCGCGGTTGAGAAGCCGAGGCACGTCGAGGAACTTCACGCGAAACAGACCGTTTGCTCGCCCGGACACGGACGTGAGCAGCAACAGCCGACGCGAGCTCCCCACTTGGAGTCGCGCGAGATCGCCCGACTGCAGATCGAACGTCCCGTTGATGCGCTGGAAGTCGATACAGTCGGAACCACACGTGCCGCCCGGCGGATACGTGGGCAGGGTGTCACCATCGTTGAAAATGGGATACACGCCGGCTTCCGTCGGATCGAAGGGCACCGACAGTGCGGTGAGCGTATCGCCGAATGTATCCATCGAGGCGAACACGGGCGTGCTGGTGAAGGCGATGCCGGCCTCCTGCACGTCACGCGCCAGCGAGAGACCCACGAAACGCGCGTCTCGGTCGACGGTTTCCCTCACGGTCCAGTTCCGACGCGTGGACCAGCTCTGCACGGAGAACGCCACCGCGCCGCTGATGACCACCATGGCGACGGTGAGGGAAATGAGTACTTCAGGAAGCGTGAAACCGCGGCGCGTCCGCGCACGCGACAGTGTCGTGGTCGTCATCAGGTAGCCCCCGAAAGACCGTTGCCGCGGAAGAGCAACGTGGTAAGCGTGACCGGCTGCGCGGCGCGCGGAAAGTCTAGGCGTACTTCCACCTCGATGAGGTTGTTGCGCAGTTCGTGCACCGTCATTGACCGCGTGTAGGCGCCAGAGCCCGAGACAACGCCGTCACTGTTGAGACGCGTCGGACTCTCCGACTGCACCAGCCACGGATCGCGCGTGCGCACTTGTTCCACGTAGCTGCGCGCGAGGGCGATGGCGTTCGTACGGTTTTGGGCCATGGTTTGCAGCTTCACTGTGGAGGCGTTGGCCGTACCCAGGGCCGACACACCCACCACGAGCAGCACCATGGCCACCATCATCGAAATCAGCGTGAAGCCACGGCGTGCACGGCGCGAGATGCGCGAGCCACGTCCGGATCGAGTACGTATGGTCATTTCCAACCTCCACTGCTCGTCCACGTCCACATGCGGGTGTTGCCGGACGGCGCCACCGAAATGGCGACGACGGCGTCGTCTTCCGCTTCGCTGCGCAAGTAGACCACGCCCCCGGTGCCCTGCGGCACGACGAGCCCACGGGAGTCGAACTCCACACGGGCATTGGTAAAGGTGATGTTTCCACTCGACGCATCATCGGGAATCGCCGGGGCCGGACCGCGACCGTAGACGATGCCGAGAGGCAGCGGCCGCTCGCCGAAGCCGCGCAGCTCCTGCCACTCGATGGCCAGCTCCCCGATCACGCCATCGTCGTTGTGATCGAGATAGCCACCATACGCTTTTCCGCTTTCACGGAACGCGACGCGCGAGAGCTGCCGTGTGCTCAGGGCGCGCGTGCGCGTCACGTCGATGTCCTGCGCCATCTGCGTCCCCGCAAGTTGCACGGCGGTTGCACCGCTGAGGCGCATTTTGGGAGCGACCATGCCCAGGGTGATGCCCACAATGGCCACCACGACGAGCAACTCGAGAATCGTGTATCCGGCGCGCGACCTTCGATGGCGCGCGGGATGCTGATTGCGGGAAGGCATCAGTAGAGGGGCCGGAAGGCGGTCTGCAACACGGTACCCACCGAGGGCGTACCAGGCGGCAGTCGTTCAGGGAACCGGAAGTTCACATCGAAGCTCCACTGACGCGTGGGCGCGCCGTAGTACGTGCCACCAACGCCAGAGCCCCACAAGCCCAGCGCGTGCCGACTGGTGAACATCGAGACCAGCGAGCCGGTATAGCGGTGGGTCACACCACCCCAGTTCTCGAGGAAGCGCGGGAAGTTTTCGAGCCCGCCGCCGTACTGCTGGGCACCGCCAACACGCATGAAGTCGTTGGGGGTCGCCGAGTGACCGGCAAGAATCGCGGCATTGATGGTGGTCGGCCGGGCAGTGTTCATGTCGGCGACCTGCTGGTTCACATCACACCAGCCCGCGCTCGAACCCGTGCAACGTGTGCCCGAGGGCCACGTGGTACGCGCGTCCATGTTCGGGTTCGGCGGCTGCGACAGGAAGGTGATCGCATCCCCGATCAACGCCGCGGGGCGCCACGCCGTCGTGTTGTAGTCGCCAAGCACATACAGGGGACGCGCCGTCGCGATCGTGAGACCACCGGTGTCGGCGGGCACACGCGAGGCGGGGAGTTGCGCGCCCTGTCGCAGGCGAACCGACACAAAATCACGACGCGTGTCGCCCAGGTTGTCGTTGATGA
>CANGXD010000133.1 GCA_947457545.1 Gemmatimonadaceae bacterium | reverse complement strand
TCGCGCCAACGTCTGATGCACCACCGCTACCAGACCGCTTCGGAGAAGAACGCGCGAATCACCTGATCAGACGAGAGCAACGTCGCGTCGTGGCGCATGGCGGTTGCCACAATGATGCGGTCTGCCGGATCGCGGTGGTCCCAGTCCAGGGCGAGCACCTGGCGCCAGATGGCCAGGTCTACCGGAAGGATGGACACCCCATCCATGGATTCGAGGCGACGCATGAATCCGTCGAACGAGTCGCCGAGTTCGAGCAGACCGCGTTGCGCCTTGAGCCCAATCTCCCAACAGGAGACGGAGCTCACCAACACGGCCGATTGCTCTGCCTTGTTGAGGTGGAGACGCGCCGTGCGGCTGAGGCGCGCCGGATCGTGTAACCACCACAGCAGGACGGCCGTGTCGAGCAGCAACGGTCGAACGGGTCGCAGAGGTGTTTCCTTCACGCGTTTGGCGGGATGCTTCTTTTGCCGCTTCCCGTAGGTCAGCGACGCTCGCTCAGGCGACATCCCACTCGTCGCCTGTCGGCGCATTGGGATCGCCCGTAAAGCGGACCGGTCCGATGGCGCGAAACTCTGCCAGCACGTCTGCCATGGGCCGCTTGGCGGCAAAGGGCAGTACCTGCAGTACCGGCGTGCCGTGATCGGTCACGATCAATGGCTCGCCGGTCTCCTCGACGTGGCGGAAGTACTCGAGCATTCGCGCCTTGAGCGCACTCTTGGAGATGGTGACCATAGTCATAATGCTAGTCATATTGTGCGTACTCGCCAGTTGTGTTGCCCTGTCTACCACAGTCTCCGTGGCGGCCGATGTCGATTACGCGGGTGCTCGCGCGACTACCGGCTGTCCGCCCCGAAATGCGGGGCGGTGCTCAGCCCCCTGTCGATCACGGGGTCCTCTCCATGCCCGTCGTAATTGCCCGTCGAGACGTCGTCACCATGCTCGTTGCTGCCGCTTTCCTACAAGGCGAACTGAAATACTCTTGAAATATGGAGCACCGATGTTGTGTGATCCAAACGATCAGGGCTCCCCAGTGGACGTCGGGCGCGCTCTCGGCGTCTTTCCTGCCTACCATTCGCACCGCTCCCGATGCGCAACGCTTTCCGCCATCTCGTCGCACTCGCTGTCGTGGCTCTTGCCGCCGCGCCCCTTCGCGCCGAGGCGCAGAACCTGTATCTCAAAGACTACCAGTCCGCCGGTGACCTTGGAGTCGTGGCCGACCTGACGTCCGGTCTCGAGTGGCTGCGTCTCTACAACACAACCGGACAGTCGTACTTCGGCCTCCAGAACGCGATGAGCGGCGGGTCGCTCAGCGGTTGGCGTTTCGCGACGCGCGCGGAAGTGGCTGAACTCGCCTGCAATTCCGCGCTCACGTGCGCGGGCACCGCGAACTCGATGCCGTTGGCCTGGATGCTCGGCGGCAGTTACTGCGCACCGCCGGTCTGTATCCCCGAAGCCGAGTACAACGCGATCTTTTGGACGAAGGACAGCGGTGACGAGATTAGCTGGCAGGGGCCGGGCGGTTCGATACCCGTTTTGGGCAAGCCGACCTATGTGAACAAGGCCTGGCTGGACAACCCGATCAACCTCGGTCTTGGCTATGATGCGCGATATGGATACACCGGTAGGTCGAGTGCGCTCGTGCGCGTCACGGCACCGGAGCCGTCCTCACTCGGCTTGATGGCGACGGGACTCTTCGCCATGGGAGCGCTCGTCCGCCGTCGCCAGCGCACGATGTCGGCCAAAGTGCACGGCCGCATGCGGTGAAGGAGTACCGACACGACAAAGGGGCCGTCCGCGATCGGACGGCCCCTTTGTCATGTCGACGACTGCGCCTTACTTCACTCCCATCACACGCACCCGAAGCGCCGACCCGCACGCCGCGCCGTCAGCAGGGAACCACGCCAACGTCTGATGCACCACTCGGCGTTCACCAGCGCCCGATCTCCAGCGACAGCGACCTGCCCGGTCCCACGAGTCCGGGACTGCCATCGACCCGTTGATTGTCGGACAGATTCTCGCCGCGCACGCGCCATCGCCACCCGGCTAATGGTATGCCGTCGAATGCCGCGTACCATCGCGCCAGCGCTGGGACGGTCGCGGGCGCACGTGGGTCACACGTGGCGTCGCGGGAACCCACGCACCCAAACGCTGCCGTACGCCACGCGCCGATGACGCTGGCACCGACTGTAAACCGACTTCTCCCGTGGCGTACGGTCCAGGATGCGGCACCACTACGCTGTGGCGCCTCCAGTGGTGTGGCGCCGAGCGACAACACGCCACTGTAGCCCGAGGCCAGCGTCACCACGCGCGAGCGCAGCACGGTACCGCTTCCTCGCCCCTCGCCCCATCGCGTGCGCACCGTTCCGCTGAATTCGAGTCCGCGTGCTTCCACCGTCCCCAACACGCGATACTGAAACTCTCGACGAGGGAACGACGCCACGGTGTCCACACGTCCCGTCACCACCAATTGGGTGAAGCCCTCGGTACGTTGGCGAAACGCCGTAAGATCGAGCGTACCGACCGAACCCAGGACGCTACTGATACCCAGTTCGGTTGTACGCTGTCGCTCTCCAGTGAGCGCCGGGTTGGCCCGTTGCAGAAATCGTGAGGTACTTCGCGCTGCGCTCATAGACGGCGCGGGTGCGCGCGCGCTGCTGCCGTATGCCACACGGATGCGCGAGGCAAGCGCGCCGACCGCAGGCAGATCGAACTCCGCTCCAGCGGATGGGAGCCAGAACCAGCGCCTGTCCTGCCCGATCGCGCTGTTCCACTCTCTGCGCAGGCCGAGCGACAACCGTGAGTGCGGGACGATCGCTTGCACGATCGCGCTACCGCCCAGCAGTGATTGCGTGACCGAGCTGTCCCCGAGGGCGTTTGCGGTGCCGCTACTGTCTGGCGCGTTACGCACCAGATGGCCGGCGTCACCAGCGAGCGACAGCGACAGCGCGCGGTGCCCCAAGGGGATCTCACCTCGGTATCGCGCCGTCCATCGACGCACGGGGCCGCGCCAGGCCACGCGAATGCTATCGAGCACCGAGAGGCGTTGCGCCACGCTGCTCGCGTCGCGATCGGAAAAGGAGAGCGCCGCCTGCACGGCATGCATCGAGCGCGACGTGCCCCCCCACTGCAGCGACAGGCCGGCGTGTCCATCGCGCACCCGCTCTTCGTCAAGTGCAGAGGCCTCGGCCGTCGCCGAGCGGGTCACCTCACTTGATGCAGCAGGCGTCGGCTCGAACACCAGAATCTGTCGACCGGCGGCTCCGCGGACGTTGAGCTGCGCCCGCCAATGCTTCGCGTCCACGCTCGCCGACCACGCGACGCCTGCGACGCGTATCGGCGTGGCGCTGCCAGGTACATCCTGTTGCTGATACGAGCCGGATACGCCGGTGTTGAGTCGCGAGGCGCGCGGTCCTTGGCGCGCCTCGTCGTCCGTCTGCCCCCATGCTCGAGTCCACCGCGCTGACCCGGCGCCGTCGATCATCCAGAGTGAGCCTGCTTGAAGTTGTGATCCGGCAGCGCCAAGCCGCACGGACGCCGACGAGGGGGCGGCGTCGTCGGCCGGCAGTGCAGCCCGGGTCCTGATCGCCAGCACGCCATCGAGCGCATCGGTGCCGTAGGCTGCTGCGCCGGCAGCGCCGGGCAACCACTGCATCTCGGCGATACTACGCATATCCAACGACAGCACTGACGACGGGTCGGCTACCTCGATGCCGTCGACGAAGATCTTCACTCCCGCACCGCCGTCTGCGCCGCGACCGCGCACACTTGCTACGCGCAGGGCACCGGGGCCACGGTCCCATGCAGCGAGACCGGGCAGTTGTCCGCGGAGCGCGTCGGCGAGCGACAGCACACCACGCGCGATCAGGCTGTCCGCGTCGAGCACCGTTGGCGCGATGCCGGCGCCCAGCACCGCGTCCGACAGGAGCGCGCGCGACATCGCCAGTCGCCCCTTGATCTGTTGCGCCGGCAGTTGTTGCGGCCGTACGCGGCCGGTATCGTCGACGTCGGTACGGCCATTGCTCGGCGGCACCACGATGAGGAGTCCGTCCCGAAGCACCGCGCGCAACCCGGTGCCGCGAAGCACCGCGTGTACTGCCTCGAGACCGTTGAACGGAGCGCACCACACCGAGACGACCGTTGGGGGTATGTACTCGCTGCTATAGGACAACCGCCAGCCGGCACGTTCAGCGATGGCTTGCAACGCCACCGCCAGCGGCACGCGCTTCAGCTGCCATGCGCCGGTCACCTTGGCCGTTTCGTCTTCACGGCATTCCGTCGGGTACCCCTTACTTGGCATATGTGACAATGCGAACGCGTCGCGCGCTGGAAACACCAGCGCCGACGCGAGCATCACACACCACAAAAGGCAGACGCGTGCATTCATGGTGACTGACTTCGAAGCCTCCACCCTGCCGATGTCGAATCCAGTGATGCACCCACCGTGGTCGCCAGCACATGGAACATGCTGGACGGAGACTCGCCGTCGAAAGTGACCGTGACCGGTCGCTCCTTGAGGGCCCCGTCTACCCGGAGCGTTTGCCCTGTCCAACGGCTCACACGTTGCGCGACTTCACCGAGCGGTTCGTCATTGAAAACCAACGAACCGTTCGTCCACGCGGTGGCGCTGCGCAGTTCGGCCGACGATGCGGGCATGGCAAGACCATCACGCACGACCACGCCGCCAGCACCTTGGCGCAGCGTGTCGCGACGTGCGCCCACGACCACGGCGCCATCCGTCACCACGACGAGCAACCCGTCCTCCCGTACTCGCACCACGAACGCCGTACTCACATCCTCCACAAGGACGTCGCGCGCCTTCACCTGAAATGCTCGACCACCGGGGCGTACCGTGAACAGTGCCTCCCCATCAAGCTCGAGCAGCCGATGCGTCGATCCGAATCCTGGGGCACTGCGCAGCGAGCTTCCTGGGGCCAGCGTCACCACCGAGCCGTCGGAGAGTGTCACCGAACGCGGCGCGGCACCGGCCGCCGCCCCGACCGCTACGGTCGAGGCGACCATGTTGCCGGCCGTGGATTTCGAACTCTGCCGCTGCCACAGGGTGCCACCCGTCAGTGCCACGGTCGCCGCGGCCGCTGCTGCCATGGCCCACCGCCAGCGGCCGACTCGGGCCGTGCCGGCGGCGCGTTCGACATCCGCGGCGACGCGACCTCTGGAAAGAGCAACCATCCCGTCGACGATGCGCGCGGTCCGAAATCGCTGCATCGCCTGATCGGTATTCCAGGCAATGCTCGGTACCGCCGCGATGGGCGCCGTCTCTGCCCACACGCTCTCGGCTTCTTCCAGCAGCGCGTCTCCTTCGGGGGTTTCGCGCAACCACGCACGAACCCGCGCGGCGACGGCCTGATCAACGTCCCCCGCGACTACGCGGGTGGCTTCCCGCCAGCGGAGATCGTCTTCGTTGGGCGTTGGTTGGGACATAGAGTATTCCAGTAAGCGGAACGAGTCGGGGTGCGACGGGGCAACGGTGTTGTGCATGGAAACGCCAATCGCTCGTACTCAAGGACACACGTATGCTGTCGCACCCTGACATCCTTTCGTAATCGGCATGCCGAACCCTGAGCAGTCATCACCTCGCGCGTGGCGGCAGGATGATCAACGCCTGGCCGATGCGTTCGACGACGTGGTGCGCGAGCTGCATCCACGATTGGCATCGGCCGTGTTCTTGATCGTGCGTGATGTGATGGCCGCGGAAGACATCGTGCAGGACGCGCTGCTCGCCACGTGGCGGCAGCGCCATGCGATCGATATACCCGAAGGCTTGCCGCCGTACCTGTTTCAGGCGTGTCGCAATCGTGCGCTCAATCATGTACGCAATAGTCGTCGTCGGCAGCGTACCATCACGGACGACGTGGAGATCACGGAGCACGTTGCCGGTGGCGCGTCGACTGCGGATCAGGATCTCGTGGCAAGCGACCTGCGGCGGGTGCTGCATCGCGCGATTGCCAACCTCGCACCGGGCGCGCGCGAGATCTTCTTGCTCAGCCGTCAACGCGGACTGACCTACAACGAAATCGCCACGCTGCTGGACGTGTCGGTGAAGACGGTCGAAACGCAAATGAGCCGAGCGCTGCGTTCATTGCGCGAGCAATTGCGGGATTCGCGCACGTAAATCTGTCAGGGTCTGTCGCCCCCTCGGTGTGATGTACGCAGCAGTCGTCGAGGCAATCGCACACACGGCGCTGCTGCGTATTCACCTCAATTGCGGAGCATCACATGTTCGGGTTCTACACGCGCGGTCGTACGGTCGCTGCAGCGCGCTGGCCTGCTGTCGTCGCGCTGGCCTTCACAACGGCCTGCGCCGCCGACGCGCCGCTCGCGCCGTCGGCCGATCCTGGTACTGGTTCTTTGGGGGCGCAGATGGCGGCGAACGACAGCCTCATCAAGTCGGTAACGTCCACGGTGCAGCGTGCGGGCGGCGCCGGCTCAGCCAACGGCGTTGCGGCGGGTGGGTACTTGTCTCGGCTACCCGCATCGTTGGCATTGACGTCGGCTCAGCAGGCGCAGATGAACGCGCTGCTGGCGAAGCGCGAGAAGGAGACGGCGAGTGATCTCGCAGCGTACACGGCGATCGTCATGCAGGCCCGGTCCGCGCGGCAGTCGGGAGCCTCGGCGGCAAGCGTCGAGGCCATCCTGGCCACTGGCGCCGACATCAAGAAGCGCCTCGACACCGCCGAAGCGGCGCATCGCGCGGCCATCGATGCCATCCTCTCTCCAGCTCAGCGGGAGTGGCTGGCCAAATGCGCCAACGGTCCAGCGTTCTCCCCCGCGCAAGTGCAGCAGATTGCTGAGATCGAGAAGGCGTTCGCGTCGGCCAGCACTCCCGATGTGGCGGCCATCGACAAGGCGGTTGAAAGCATCATGGCGCTTCGCGATGGAGACCGGCCAAACATGACCACAGAGGCGAAGATCACCAGCATCCTCGAACAGATTACCGCGGCACGTGATCGCCTGCGGGCGCTCCAGCTGAAGCGGGACGCCGACATCGCCAACATTCTCGGCACGTCAATCTGCTAAGGCCGGCGGTTGCGCAGGACGGCTCTCGCGACTGGATGCGTCCAAGCGTATCTGGCTGCGAGAGTCACCTGCCGCCGTCGCCGTTTTTGCAGACGTTGCCTGCCGGCACGCACCCTTCGATTTTGTGTGATCATTGCACGCTGAACACGCGATTCCCACATTGAGCCTCGTCGGCATCCGCATGGCCAACCCGGTCTACCACTTCGAAATTCCCGTCGCCGATCTGGATCGCGCGATTCGCTTTTACGAATCGGTGCTTGGCACCAAACTCGAAAGACGGATGGTCGACGGCTACGCGATGGCCTTCTTCCCGCGTGCCGATGGACTCCCTGGCGCGAGCGGAGCGCTGGCCAAGGGCGATGTGTACGTGCCCTCGAAGTCCGGCGCCATTGTGTATTTCGATGTGCCCGACATCGACGCGGCGTTGGAACGGGCACGGTTGATCGGCAGCACGGTGCTGTACGGCAAGAAGGACATCGGCGAGGCCGGGTACGTGGCCGAGGTCGAGGACAGCGAGGGGAATCGCCTCGCGCTCAGTCAGCCTGCCGAATAGACCGCCGCTCGCGGGCGCTCCTTGACGCGTTGTGTTAACAGTGTTAACTAAAGTGTCATGAGTATCGGAGATGCGCAAAGCCCTACCCATTCGCGAGCTGATCGCCTCAAAAACCGCTCTGCGGAGCGGCGCGAGGCGCAGCGTGGGCGGTTGCGCGATTTGCTGCTCGAAGTGGCCGAAGAGCAGTTGCTCGACAAGGGCTACGAAGCGTTCTCGTTGCGGGAAGTCGCGGAGGCCACGCAATACACCCCCACCACGATCTACCGACATTTTCGCGACCGCGATGCCCTGATTGAGGCGGTGCTTCAGAAGTGGTTCCAGCAGTTTGCCCGCGCGCTCGAGGACGCCGACCGCCCCGATTTCGCTCCCCACGAGCGAATGATGTCGTTGGGCGATGCGTACCTGCGTTTCGCGCTGGCGCAGCCGGAGCGATACCGCGTGATGTTCCTCGACCGGCCGGACATCGGTGTGATGCCGGACCAGAGTGCGCACTTTCGCGATGACCCGGCCTTCGGCGTCCTCATTCGCGCCTGCGAGGCGTTGTGCGCGGCCGGTGAAGCCGGCGCACACCAGCCCATGCAGGTGGCCATGATGGTCTGGCTCGGGCTGCACGGCGTGGCGGCCATGGCTGTTGCGTCGAACATCCTCGATCCCCGCGCCGCGCATCAGGTGGGGATGGGGATCGGGCATGCCCTGCTCCGGGGGCTGCGTTCGTCAGAGTAACGGATTTTTTCGTCCAAGCGTGTTAACACCTCTCTTTTTTATATACTATACCACAGGAGCACACATGTTACTGGTTCGCGATGCGATGGTGATAACGGCCGCGATGGGGCTGCTCGCCCATGTCTCCCCGCCGTTGCTGCACGCACAGGGCGCGCGACCGGCAGCGCCGGCGTCTGCCTCGCCACAACCCGCTCGCACTGGCACCATTCAAGGCCGAGTCCTCGACCGGGAAACGCAGCAGCCCGTCTCCGAAGCGCAGGTGCAACTGGTGGGGAGCACGGCTGGCGCGCTCTCGGACAGCGAGGGGCGATTCATCCTCGCCGGTGCGCCGGTTGGGACACAGGCCATTCGCGTGCTCCGAATCGGGTATCGCCCCACCACGGTGAGCGACCTGCTCATCAATCCGGGGCGCCCCACGCAGGTGGAGGTGCAACTCGAAACGGCCGCCGCCACGCTGGCGGCCACGCGGGTCGTCGCCGGCAACGCGTCGTTCGTGGCGCCGCGTAACGCACCGGCCTCGCGCATCACCATGAGTTACGAAGAAATCCGCCGCGCGCCCGGTGCCATTGGCGACGTCAGCCGCCTCGTGCAGGCCATGCCCGGCGTGCTGACCGGCAACGACACGCGCAATGACATCATCTCCCGCGGCGGCAGCCCTATGGAGAATCTCTTCCTCGTGGACGGACTCGAGGTGCCCAACCTGAACCACTTCGCGGGGCAGGGGAGCACCGGCGGGCCGATCGGCATGCTCAACAACGAGCTGGTACGCGACGTGGCCTTCTTCGCCGGCGCGTTCGGGCCGCGCTACGGCAATCGCCTGTCGAGCGTTCTGGACATCTCGCTCCGCGAGGGTAGCACCGACGGGCGTCGCACCGAATTCGACATGAGCAACGCCGGTGCGGGCATCGTCACCGAAGGACCGCTGGGCTCGCGCGCGAACTACCTGCTGTCGGGCCGGCAGAGCTACCTCGATCTCGTCGCGCCCCTCATCGGACTCACCGCTGTCCCCTACACCACGAACTTTCAGGCGAAGGTCACGTGGCGGCCCGGCGCGCGCGACGTCGTCAAGCTCGTGGGACTCGGGGGCTTCGATCGCATCGACTTCACGAGCACGACCGAGGATATCGAGGATCCGGATCCGGTCGGCACGACACGCTTTCGCGGTGATCGCTGGACTGGTGGCGCGTCGTGGCAGCGCCTGCTGGGTGCGCGCGGCGTGGGCACGCTCGTCGCGAGTGCGAGCACCAACGCCAACGACGTGCGCGTGCGTGAAGAGCTCTTTGGCGCCACTCCCGTGTTCGTGAACGATGCGCGCGAGAACGAATACACGTTGCGATACGATGCAACGTTCAACGTACCGGGCTTCGCGGATGTAAATGTGGGTGCAAGCGCCAAGCGCCTCACCATCAACTCCGAGATATCGTCGCCGTTCGGTGTGAACAATCCGTTCTCGGCGTCCCGCGTGCGCGTGGACACGCTGGCGGTGGATCGCGCGGATGGGGTGAACATCGCAGGCGCGTATCTCGAACTCGTGCGTTCCTTCGGTGCCGTCGACGTTGCCGCGAGTGTGCGTGGCGATCGGTTTGCGCAATCGGACGCGTCGCGCCTCGGTCCTCGCGCGGCGATCACCTGGCGCCCCGCGTCGGCCTTCAGCGTCTCCGGGACCTGGGGGCGCTACCACCAGCAGGTCCCCATCGTGTACACCGTGAACGTGCCGGCGAACGCCGCACTCTCTCCCATGCAGGCCGATCATGGCGTGCTCGCCGCGCGGTGGACCCCGCGCGACAATCTGTTGTTCAGCGTCGAGGCTTTTGACCGCCAGTATCGCGACTATCCGGTGGCGCGCGACTATGCGCAGCTCTCGCTGGCGAACACGGGCGACCAGATCGGCGTGCAGGAGCTGCTCTTCCCCATGGCGAGCGACGGAACGGGGCGTTCGCGCGGGCTCGAATTCTTCGCGCAACAGAAGTTCACAGGCTCCACGTACGGTCAGGTGAGCTATACCCGCTCGCAGGTCGAGCATCGCGCGCGCGACGGCCAGTGGCGTCCGGGCGGTTACGATGCGCCCAATCTGTTCACCGCCATTCTCGGCGCGAAGCGCGGCACGAAATGGGAGTTCTCCACGCGAGGGAGCTACTCGAGTGGTCGTCCACTGACGCCGTTGAATGCGATCGCGGCATCGGAACAGAACCGCCTCGTCTACGACCTCCAGCGGTTCAACGGCGACCGTACGCCGGCGTACGCCCGACTCGATGTGCGCATCGATCGCCGGTTCCTCGTGCGCGGTTCATGGCTGTCCACCTACCTCGACCTGCAGAACATCACGAACCGCGACAACCGTTCGGTGCAGCAGTGGAACAGCAAGACCCGCGCTGTGGAGTGGCGTGAGCAGATCGCGTTCTTCCCGGTGGTCGGGATCAACTGGAAGTTCTGATGTGACGCGTGCGCGCGGTCCCCGTGGTCGGACTCGAGCCTGGGTTCGGCCACGG
>CANGXD010000132.1 GCA_947457545.1 Gemmatimonadaceae bacterium | reverse complement strand
GCCTACGCCATGCTTGGCCGCAGCGGGAGCGAAAAGGCCCGTGAAGAATGGGATGCGCTCCCGAAGCCAGATCCGCGATGGGCCATGTAACGGCCGAATGCCGTTCCGGGGGATACGAGTTTGTAACGGCGCCGGGGCAAATTGCTCCGGCGCTTTTCCGTAGCAGTGATGCGACCTAGGTCGGATGTAGCGGTTGGAAATCGCGTCGATACTGGCAAGTGAGGTGCTTCACGGCAGCCGAGAGGCGGCGGAGCATCCACCCACACTCCCCTTCTTATGCGATTCTCTCAGTGGCCCATTGCGCGGAAGCTCGCGCTCCTCTGCCTGGCCTTCGGGCTGGCGCCTGTCGCCCTCGTCGCGACCTTCATCTTGAATCGCTCGACGAGCACGGTGCGCGAGCGAACTGCCGACCGGCTCCGAGAAGCCGCGGGCCACGTTGCCGACAAGATCGATCGCAATCTCTTTGAACGGTATGGCGATGTGCAGGCGTTCGGCTTCAACGAAGTCGTGCGCGATTCGTCGCAATGGTACAAGACAGGATCGCAGTCCAATCGTATTGCCGATCGCATGAACGCCTATGTGGCGGCGTACGGGCTGTATCCCATCACGCAGCTCGTTGATCCCTCGGGGCGCGTGATCGCGGTGAACGATCTCAATGCGACGGGGACAGCAATCAATACCTCCCCGTTGATGTCGGTGTCGCACGCCAACGAACCGTGGCTCACGGCGTGCATGTCCGGGCAGTTCACCCGCACGATGGCTCACAGCGCGAAGGGCAATACCGCAGCGACGGGCACCATCATCGAGGCGGCGCATACGAATCGCGCCATGACCACGGTGTTCGGTGACAACGCGGAACAGGTGATCGGCTTCGCCGCACCCGTGCGCGGCGCCAACGGTCGCACTATTGGCTGCTGGCGCAATTTGGCGTCGGTCTCGCTGGTACGCGGTATCCTGGCCGACGCACAGTCGTCGCTGGTCGCCGCCGGCTACGCGAACGTCGTGCTCACCGTCGTGGACAGCACGGGGCGGCCGCTCACGAGCGTTGGAGACAGCGCTCTCGTGCCGACGTTGCTCGAAACGATGAAAACCGATGGTGCCTTGACCACGTTGCTTGCCGGTCAGTCGGGGACGCAGCAGAGTGATATCGGCGGCACCGCCACGCAGGTGGCCTACGCGCACCTCACCGGCGCACTCGGGTATCCGGGTATGAACTGGGGGGTGCTCATCTCGGTGCCCCAGCGCGAAGTCGATGCCGCGGCCAACATCAGCGCACTGCGCTACTCCGTTATCGGGGTCGGCGCCATCATCGGCGTCTGCATCGTGCTCATTGCCATGTGGATCGGGCGTCGTCTCGCGAAGCCTGTGCGCGACATGGCCGACGTGGCGGCTGCGGTTGCCGTTGGGCGCACCGACCGCACCGCTTCGTGGCTCTGGCAGGACGAGATCGCACAGGTGGCCAACTCGCTCAACGACATCGTCGCCGCACAACGGCAACTTGCCGAAACGGCGAACGCGCTGTCGCGTGGCGATACGTCGGCACAGACCGTCGTACGCTCGGCAGACGACGCCCTGGGGCGCTCGTTCGGAACGCTGCGCGACACGTTCGCCGCGTTGACGACCGAAGTCGAAGGTCTCATTGGGGCCGCGCGTGCCGGCCAGCTGTCGCATCGTGGCAATGCCCGCCGCTTCGAGGGAGCCTTCCACGGACTGGTGTCAGGATTCAACGACGCCCTCGATGCGATGACGATGCCCGTTGCCGAGGCGCGTGTGGTGCTTGGCCGTGTGGCGGAACGCGATCTGCGGGCCCGGATGACTGGCACCTATCAGGGCGATCACGCCGCCTTGGCCACGAGCGTGAACACGGCGGTGTCCGATCTGTCCGCGGCCCTGCTCGATGTGCGCAGCGAAGCGGAAGGAATCGTGAGTGCGACGCAGCAGATTGCCGCCGCCGCACAGGAGCAGGCGAACGGCGCGGCGCGACAGGCCGAGCTGCTGCAGCACGTGAACACCGAGGTGAGCGTGCAGCGCGGCAGCAGCGCCACGGCAGCGCAGAACACCCGGCAACTGGCGGCGCTGGTAGCGGCGACGAACACGGCCGCTGTCGAAGGGCGTACCCGTGTCGAAGAAGTCGCACAGGCGCTCGAGGTCATCCGGGCCCGCGCCACCGATACGCAGAAGATCGCGCGCAACATCGAGCAGATCTCTTTCCAGACGAATCTGCTCGCGCTCAACGCCGCCGTGGAAGCCGCGCGTGCGGGCGAGGCCGGAGCGGGCTTTGCGGTCGTTGCCGAGGAGGTACGCGCGCTGGCTCGTCGTGCCGCCGAGGCCGCCAAGGAAACGCAGGACGTCATTGAAGGGGCCGTGGACGCGGTTGCCGATGGTGTGCGCGTCGGGGCGACGGCTTTGACGACCCTCCGCGGTATCGAAACGCAGGCCGACGAGGCGGCACAGCTGGTGGTCGGCCTCGACAGCGCCGCGACGGCTCAGGCTCGCGGGTTCCAGGCGATCGATGAACAGACAGGGCAGGTGTCGGATCTGACCAGCTCGAGTGCCGCCAACGCCGAGGAAACAGCCGCCGCCGCCGAAGAGATGTCGGGGCAGGCCGGCAGTCTGCAGGCGCTGGTCGAGCGGTTCATGCTTGCTCCGTCGACTCCAGCGGCGGCCCCGGCGCTGCGCCGGCAGACGGCGGCCGGTCGCCACGCGTGGAATGATCGCACGGCGAGCCACGACGAGGAGTTGGTCGGCGCCGGCTTCGGCGGCGACGACATCTTCTGACGGCTGAGATGGTCGTGCCGGGCTCCGGGACGGCCACCCGCCCTCGTAAGCCGAGAAGATCAGTCCGGCGCCCGATTTTCTGGGCGCCGGACTTGCCGCATGTGTCCACAGAGTGGGAACTTTCGGGAGTAGGCTGTGCTCGCATTCCGAACCCCGATCACTCCCCATGTCTGACTCTACGATCAATTCGGCGACGCTCGTTGGCGGCGCCGTCACTGTGGCCAACGGCTCCGTGCACGTGCACGACGCCGCGGCGCTCGCGACCGACCAGCTGGATGCACTCGTCCACCAGGCCGTTTTCGGCGCCACCGAAGGCGACCGCGATTTTGCGCGCTGGGTGATCTGGGAAATCGGCCAGCACGTTGGTGTGCGTCCGGCCTCCATTCACCAGCTGTATGTGGCGCGTGGCGAAGGGAAGTGCAGCGGCTTCACGGTCCCGGCCATGAACATTCGTGCCATGTCGTACGACACGGCACGCGCCATCTTCCGCACGGCGATCAAGCTCGATGCCGGCGCGTTCATTCTCGAAATCGCGCGTTCCGAAATCGCGTACACGGAACAGCGCCCCGCCGAATACGTCACGGTCATGCTCTCGGCCGCGCTGCGGGAAGGCTATCGCGGCCCGCTGTTCATTCAGGGCGATCACTTCCAGGTGAACCACAAGAAGTACGCGGTCGATCCGGTCACCGAAGTGAATGCCGTGAAGGCGCTCGTCACCGAAGCGGTGGCCGCCGGCTTCTACAACATCGACGTCGACACGTCCACGCTCGTCGATCTCTCCAAGGCGACGCTCGCCGAACAGCAGCGCCTGAATTACGAAGTGTGCGTCGACATCACGCGTTTCGTGCGCGCGGCCGAACCGGCTGGCGTCACCATCTCGGTAGGTGGAGAAATCGGCGAAGTCGGTACGGAGAACTCCACACCGGAAGAGCTCGAAGCCTTCATGGAAGGGTTCAACGCGACGCTTGCGGCGCAGGCGCCCGGTATGGCCGGGCTCTCCAAGATTTCGGTGCAGTCGGGCACGTCGCACGGTGGTGTCGTGTTGCCTGATGGCAGCATCGCCGATGTCGCGCTCGACCTCGACACGCTCGAAACGTTGTCGAAGCTCGGCCGTGACAAGTACGGCATGGCGGGTGCTGTGCAGCACGGGGCGTCCACGCTTCCCGACGCGGCCTTCAGCAGCTTCCCGCAGCGCGAAACGGCGGAGATTCACCTCGCGACGAACTTCCAGACGATGGCGTTCGACCATCTGCCGCCCGAGTTGCTGCAGGAGATCTACGCGTGGCTGGACGTGAACGCGAAGGACGAGCGTAAGGCGACCGACAGCGATGCGCAGTTCTACTACAAGACGCGCAAGAAAGCGATCGGACCGTTCAAGAAGACGTTGTGGTCGCTGCCGGTAGAGCTGCGCGCAAAGCTCGGCGCGGCCTACGACGCCAAGTTTACCTTCCTCTTCACGCAGCTCGGCATTAGCGGCACGAAGAAGTGGGTGGAGCAGTTCGTAACCGCGCCGGTGCAGCATCGCCCGCTGCCCACGGGAGCCTCCACGATCATCGCGGCGCCCGACGACGCGGATCTTTCGGACTGAGTCGTCAGTACTGATGGAAGGGGCGTGCGTGGCGTTTGCCATGCACGACCCGCCCTCGGGACCCTGAACCTGCTGGAGGTCATATGGCACGCGACAGCTACGACGACGACCGCGTGGTCGTTATCGAGAAGGACAGCGCGAACGGGATCGGCATGCTGCTGCTGGGCTTGGCAGTCGGCGCTGGTGCCGCCCTGCTTTTCGCGCCGGCCAGTGGTCGGGAAACGCGCGAGCGCATTTCGCGGGAAGCGCGTCGCGCCGGTCGGCGTGTGAAGGACATGACCGACGAACTCGGCGATCGGGTGGCCGATCAGGTGGAGCGCGCCCGTTTTTCCGTCGATGAGCGGGTGGGACGGGCCAAGGACGCGGTGCAGTCGCGCGTCGACGCCGTCAACGATGCGGTCTCTGCCAGTCGCACGGCGGCGTCACACGCGCGGGCGGATATCGAGCGTGCGGTGGAGCACAGCAAGCAGGCCTATGCCGATGGACGACGAGCGTATGGTGAGCGGACGCGCCGTGCCTCCGGTGCGCCTGGCCCCATGAGCGACGAGCCGCATCCGCGCAACGATGCGGAAGGGGCCGAAGACGGAGTTGCTGGCCAGGGCTGAGTCCTGGTGGGACATCCTTCGGCGTGTCTGGCAACAGAGCGCCGAAGACAATGTCCCATTTCTCGCGGGCGGGCTGGCCTTCAACATCCTGCTCGCCCTCGTGCCGTTTGTGCTGCTCCTCATTTCCGGACTCTCCTTTCTTCTCGGAAGCGAGCCTACCGAAGCGGCAGCCACCGTCACATCACTCGTCGAGCAGCTGCTCCCCAATGACTCGGTTGCCGCCGGCGAACTGCTGCGTGGCATCGTCACCGATGTGATGAGCACCCGCGGTGCCGTCACGATCTATTCCGCCATTGGTTTTGCGTGGTTCTCCACGCGACTCTTCGGCTCGTTGCGCAGCGTCCTCGCGCTGATCTTCGACGGCACCGACCGCGGCATTGTCGCCGGCAAGCTCTTCGACCTGGTCGCGACCGCGATCGCGACCTTCGCTGTCGTAGTGTACGTCGTGTTCTCCGCGTATCTCGATCTGGCGGCGACGCGCGGCTTCGAACTCCTGCGCGAAACCGGATTGATGCCGGAGGCGATGAGTGGTGTCGAATACCTTGTCGGACGTGTCCTCGCGTTGGCACTCGTCTTGGCGCTGTTCTACGCGCTTTATCGTGGGTTGCCACGCCGACGCCCCACTGTGCGAGTGGCAGCGGTCGCCGCCATCACGGCTACGGTGCTGTTCGAGCTTGCGCGACATGCCTTCACGCTGCTGGTGGGTGCCGCCGACCCCAGTTCGCTGTATACCGGCACCATTGCGGCCATCGTGGCGGTCGTCTTCTGGACGTATTACGGCGCCTTTCTGTTTCTCATTGGCGGCGAAGTCGCGCAGGCGTACGACCTGCGCCGTGGTGAGCTCGCCTTGCTACAAGCCAGCGAAGACGGCGCACGCGGCGTAACTGCTCCGGAGGTCATCGCGCGCGCCAAACCCACGCCGCGGTCGTCGCCTCGTTCCTCTCCGCGCTCCAAATCCTGATCATGTCACACGCCACTCCCATCGATCTCCGCAGCGATACGGTCACCCGTCCCACCGCCGCGATGCGACAGGCGATGGCGAACGCGGAGGTCGGTGACGATGTCCTCGATGGCGATCCCACCACGAAGCAGCTGGAAGCGCTCGTTGCCGAACGACTGGGAAAGGAAGCGGCGCTGTTCTTCCCCAGTGGCTCCATGGCTAATCAGGCGGCCATCTGGGTGCATACGCGCCCCGGCACCGAGCTGCTCTGCGATGCCGATGCGCACATCTACCGATGGGAGATCGCCGCGGTGGCTGGGCTCTGCGGCGTACAGTGCCACCCGGTACAAGGGCAGGGGGCACTCTTCAATGTGGACGATCTGCGGGGACACCTCCGCGCCCCGTCCATCCACGCCCCCGAGCCGTCGCTGGTCTGTCTGGAGAATACGCACAACGGTGCCGGCGGTGCCGTGACGTCGCTGGCCGATATGCAGGCCATGCAACAGCTGGCCGCCACACACGGTCTGCCGGTGCATCTCGATGGGGCGCGACTGTGGAACGCGGCCACGGCACTGCAGTTACCAATCAGTGCGCTCGCCGCCTGCGCCGACACCGTCATGGTCAGCTTCTCCAAAGGACTCGGCGCGCCGGTCGGCGCGTGCCTCGCGGGGCCGGCGGCGTTCATCAGCAAAGCGCATCGTGCACGCAAGCGCTTTGGCGGCGGCATGCGGCAAAGCGGCATTCTCACGGCGGGCGCACTCTTCGCGCTCCAACACCACTACGATCGCCTCGCGGAAGACCACGCGAGTGCAACGTATCTCGCCCAGGTCGTCGACGGTGCAGGCGGTGCACGGGTGGTCATGCCGCACACGAATATCATCATGATCGACTTGCCGACGCGGCGGGCAGCCGAGGTGGTGACGCGCGCGCGGGAGCTGGGGGTGCGCATCTCCGAGTGGCATCCGGGTCGGGTTCGCGCCGTGACGCATCTGGATGCGCCGGCTGGCGTCGTCGCCACGGCGGCGGCGCTCATTCGGCAGGCGCTCGAAGAAGTCCTCGTGAGCTGAGGTTCCCAAGGCGGGTGGCTCTGGGTATCTTCCAAGTGCTCCGGGTCCCGGAGGGCGTCAGACCGCCAAATCGGTCAGGACCCCGAAGGTAGCAGCCGCACGTGGACCCTGTCGTCGCTTCGTCAGGCCCGGAGTACTGCGCACGGGAGGATTCGCTCGAAAGAGCGGACCTCCCGTGCGCTTTTTCGTGATCCGCGCTTACGCGACCCGACGGTCGGCGCTGCCGACCGCGATGTGCTCCAGATTGCGCTGCAAGTTGCCGCTGCGAAGCTGATCGGCGAACTGCCGCGCCGGCAGCGGATGCGAGAGCAGGTAACCTTGGCCCAGCAGGCACCCCATGCGCAGCAGCTCGTGCAGCTGGCGCATGTTTTCGATCCCTTCGGCCACCGTCGCGAGACCAAGCGCATCGCCAAGGCTCAAAATCGCGCGGGCGAGCGTATCATCGCCATCGCCCGTGCCAAGGCTGTCGATGAACTGCTTGTCGATTTTCAACACGTCAATCGGGAACTGCTGCAGGTACGACAAGCTCGAGTAGCCCGTGCCGAAGTCATCAATCGCGATCTTGATGCCGCTGCTCTTGAGTTCACTCAACACGGCTATCGCGCCGCGCGTGTTGTGCATCATCACCGATTCGGTGATTTCGAGCGTCAGCAGCGACGTGTCGAGCCCCGACTCGAGAAGTGCGTGGTGGACATCGTCGACCAGCGAGGGGTCCTGCACGTGCCGTCCCGAGAGATTGACCGCAACGTGCAACGCCGGCTCCGTGTGGCCCGGCAGGCGCCACGCGGCCGCGTCGCGCGTCGCGGTGCGGAGCACAAAGCGGCTCATCGCCACCATGAGTCCCGCCTCTTCGGCAATCGGCACAAAACGTGACGGCGGAACGACGCCACGGGTGGGATGCGTCCAGCGCACCAACGCTTCGGCGCCGAGCACCTCGCCGCTGCGCAGATCGACCTGAGGTTGGTAGTGCACCGTGAGTTCCCCGTGCTCGAGCGCGCGCCGCAGATCGGATTCGAGCGCAAGGCGATCGGTGACTTCCTCGCGCATGCTCGCGCGGAACGTGACCACACGGCCGCGGCCCTCGGCCTTCGCGACGTACATCGCCACGTCGGCATCGCGCACCAGCTCATCGAGCGATACCCCGGGCTCCGCCATCGTGAGTCCGATGCTGGCGCCGCTGAAGACCTCGCGTCCGCTCACGTCGTATGCACGAAGCAGCTGCACCAACAGCCGTTCCGCCGTGTGACGGCACTGCTCCTCCGTGGCATCTTCGAGCAGCACCGCAAACTCGTCACCGCCCAGGCGGGCCACCGTGTCCGTGCTCCGTACTTCGGACGCAATGCGTCGCGCCGCTTCGCGGAGTAGCGCATCACCCGCGGGATGTCCGAGCGTGTCGTTGACGATCTTGAAGTGATCGAGATCGATGAACAGTACGCCGATGTCGTATGGCGAGCGCTGCCGGCGGGTGAGCGCGTGTCCCACGCGATCGGCAAACAGAATGCGGTTCGCGAGTCCGGTCATCGGGTCGTGAAAGGCCTGCCACTCCAATTTGCCTTCGAGTTCACGCCGCTCCGTCACGTCGCGCAAATTGAGGACGATGCCGTGAATGCTATTCGTGTCGAGGCGGTTTGAGGCAATGACCTCGAGTTCACGCCAGCTGCCGTCGCCACGCAACGCTCGCGTCACCACCGACTCCGAACGGGATGGCGACTCCAGCAGGCGATGCAGCATGCGACGCATCGTGCTGACGTCGTCCGGATGAATGACGTCGAAGCCGGAGCGCCCAATCAGGTCGACGGGATCCCGCTCGAGAATGCGCTCCACCGACGGACTCACATAGGTGAACGTCCCCTCGGCATTGAGCACCACGACGACGTCGTGAGAGTGTCTGACCAACGCGGCCAGTCGACTCTCCGCGGCGCCCGTCGTAGCAAGCCGGTCGAGACGAAGATTCTCCGCGCTCACCAGCGTTTGCCGACCGAGCACCGTCAACGACAGCGCCACGGCGCCGACAGCGACGCCGCGCGCCTTCTCGATGTCTCCGCTGAAGAGCACGTAGATCAGCAGGGCGCCGGCAAGAAGGACACAGGCGTACGGCATCCACGACAAGTTGAGCGGCAAGCGCTGCGTCGCCGTGTGGGGCTTCGGCGCGCGCTCTTCGGCGACGGCCAGCGACATGATGCCGTAGAACGACAACCAGAGCGCGCCGATCATGCCGTCCAGAGCTGTGGCGTTGGCAATAACGGCGCGTGCATGCAGCGTATCGGCCAAGGTCTTCACGGCCAGCGCGAGCATGAGGGTGCGCACCAGACGGAGCGACCCGCTCGAAGTCTGCCGTGAACTCAGGACCACCAATCCGGTGAGCAACATGATGTCGCCCATGGGATTCGCCACGTGTACGAGACGCACCAGCCACGCGTGCGAAATGCCTTCCGTGTTCGGGAGTGGCCAGATCCAGAGGAACAGCGTACCCACGGTGAGCGCGGCGAGCGTTGCATCGAGTTTTGCGCGCCACCGTTCGTTGCGCGAATCGCCGAGACCGGGCAGCGCCGCGAGTGCCCGCAAGGCGAACGGATAGAAGCCGAGGTAACCGAGCTCACCGATGCTCAACTCCGCGGCGGTCGCGTTGCCAAACGACAGGGCGGTGACAATGGCGTCGCCGCTGAACCACGCGATCATCGCCAATCCAAGCCAGCCCCAGGCGCGGCTGTGCTCAGGGTGCAGCTGACGTTGCCGCCAGCCGTACCATATCTGCCAGAGCGTCGGGAGTGCAACGCAGACGAACAGCAGGCTCGCCGTCGTCGATTGCGCTCCGAAGAAGTAGAGGACGGCAGCAAAGAGCGCGCCTCCGGCTACTTGGGTCCACCCAAGTCGCCGGAGGGCGGTCATGGACATGCGGCCACTCGCTGCCGCTACTTCAGAAGGCGCGCCCCGTCGAGACATACGGGCCGGCGTTGTGCCAGGACGCGTTCCCCTGACTGTAGCCGAGGCTCATCCAGCGGCCGGAGGCGGCCGTATAGGTGACCGTGCCGGTGCGATAGCCGTAGAAGTTGGTGCCGGAAAGCCATGTCCCGGACAGCCGCACGGGTCCCACAGCTTCCCATGCCGTGAGCGTCACGCCGCGCTGATCATCGCCGCTGCTCGGGTTGCGGCCGACGAGTGAATAGGTCCCTACGGAGATCGACCCGGCCGCATGCTCCGACTGGTGAATGCGACTGTCGAGCGACACGAAGGCGAGGCCGTAGTGATCGGCGTTCTTGCGCAGGGCCACGAGTGATTGCGCGCCCACCGACAGGATCAGACGGTGCGTGGTGTCGCGAAGGGCACGCCACTTCACGCTCGGCTGGAACGCGGTCGTCCCGCCTGCCGTGTGGCTGTAGTAGGAGAGGCCGGCGCCGACCTCGATATTGTGGGAAAGGCCGCGGTAGGCGCGGGGGTTGAGCCACAACCATCCGCCACTACTGGCGGGGGCTACGTAGGACAGGGCGTCCAACGCGTATTGTTTGTGGCCGGCGGCGGTGATATCACCATCGAACGTGGACTGGGCTGACAGCGATGGCGTCGTCGCCAGCATCAGGGCGGCCGTGAAGCCGGCCCCGATGCATCGCATGCGGGGTGTGCGCACTACTTCTCCGTGAGAGGGTGGTCTCAAGGAGTGTCGGAGGCAAAAATCCTCACTTGAAAGGGACCAAAGGCCTACCGGCCCCGTTCCCGGGCTTCCGGTCGTCAGGAGCTACCGGGGCCGACTAAATTCCCAGAATGTCCCTCGCCCTTGCCCGGAAATACCGCCCGCGGAACTTCGCAACCGTCGCGGTGCAGTCCCACGTTGCCAATACCCTCAAGGGGGCTATTGCGCGGGGGCGTGTCGCGCACGGCTATCTGCTCTG
>CANGXD010000131.1 GCA_947457545.1 Gemmatimonadaceae bacterium | reverse complement strand
GCCGACCCCGCACTGCGCCGGGCCATTCGCAGCCTCGCGTGGAGCGATACCGTCCTCCTCGCCGCCACCGACGATGCCGTGCTCGCGTTGGCGCCGCGCGGTGGTGCTGAGCCCAAACGCGTGCAAGCGCTCGACGTGCTCCAAGTGGGTCGCGTCACGCGCGTGGCGATCGACGCGCGGGCCATGTGGCTCGCCGGCACCGAGGGCGTGGCGATGGTGTCGCGCACGAGCGGGGCGGTGCGGGTGCTGCGCGTGGGTGTCGACCTCCCGGGTCCCGTGCTCGATGTGCTCGCGCAACGGGACTGGCTTTTTTTGGCGACGCCGCAGGGACTCGTGCGCTATCGCCGCACGGCCGACGGCATGGTACCGTAACCGCATGTTCAACTCGCACGGGAACGACCCCGCCGACGCGCCGTACCGCGCGCACCAGACCATGGGGCAGGGGGTCGAGTTCGACACCATTCGCATGCTCATGGAACGCTGGGGCCCGCTCGCTGTCGATATTGGCGACGACGCGGCAGTGCTGCCTCGCATCGCCTCGGGGCACCGCGTGGTGAGCACCGACGCATGTGTCGAGGAGGTGCATTTCAAGCGCGCGTGGATCACGCCGTTCGAGGTGGGCGCGCGCGCGGCCGCCGCCGCGCTCAGCGATCTGGCGGCCATGGGAGCGCGCGCCGAGTGTCTTTTGGTGGCGTTTGTGGTGCCGCCGTCGTGGGAGCCCGATCTGCCGGCGGTCGCCGACGGCATTGGGGATCAGGTGCGCCAGGCCGGTGCGCGCATTGTAGGCGGCAATCTCAGTCGCGGGCACGCCTTCGCCATTTCGCTCACGGTCATTGGCTGTGCAGAGCGGCCGGTGTCACGAGCCGGGGCACAGGTGGGCGATCTGGTGGTGGTGACCGGGACACTGGGCGGGCCCGGCGCCGCGGTCGACGCCTGGTTGGCGGGCACGTCGCCCTCCGCGTGGGCACGGTCGCGGTTCGCTGCTCCGTCGCCGCGGCTGGCCGAAGGCCAGGCGCTGGCCGCCGCCGGCGCTACGGCCATGCTCGACATTTCCGACGGGCTCGCCGCCGATGCCCGCCACCTGGGGGCGGCGAGCGGCGTGGCGTTGCAACTCAATGCCACGCAGCTACCCGTTGGGCCGGGCGTGGCGCCCGCCAGCGCCCTCCAGAGCGGCGAAGAGTACGAATTGCTTGCCACGATACCCCCGGCCGCCTTTGCGGCCTTGGCGGGGCGCTGGGAGGCCCTCGGCGCAGTGCCGCTCACGGTCGTGGGCACCGTGGTGGCACTGGACGACGGGGCGTCGACCGTAGCCGCCGCCCCGGGGCACGATCACTTCGCCCGTCGCTGAGTCACGGCTGTTCCACGATTCGCGGCCACGCGTTGATTCCGTCGCCCGAACTGGCGACTTTCCGACCATGTTCCGGACCGCCATCACCTTCGTCGCGCTGCTCGTCGGGACATTCGTCTTCGGGGGGCTCGTGCTGCTCGCGCAGCTGTTCGGCGCGAAGCAGGGCCCCGGTAGCATCTACGAAAAATGCCCGCGCTGGTGGGCCTGGTGGCTGCTGCGCGCCGCCGGGGTGAAGGTGGTCTTGCACGGCGATCAGCAGCTGGTGACCGGCGCCCCGTGCCTGTACGTGGCCAACCACGTGAGCTGGTTCGACATCCCGGCCATGATCGAAGTGCTGCCGCACTACGGCTTCGTGGCCAAGCGTGAGCTCGAAAAGGTCCCCATTTTCGGACCCGCCGCGCGCGGCGTGGGCGTCATCTACATCGATCGCGAAAACCGCAAAGCCGCGTTCGGCGCCTACGAAGACGCCGCCAAGAAAATCCAGCAGGGGAACGCCGTCCTGGTGTACCCCGAGGGGACGCGCGGCGGCAGTTACACGCTGCGTCCGTTCAAAAAGGGGCCGTTCGTGCTCGCGCTCGCCTCGGGGGCGCCGATCGTGCCCGTGGTCATCTACGGCACCATCGAGGTGAACCCGCGCGACGAGTTCCGCGCCTCACCCGGCACGGTGCACGTGCACTTGCTCGACCCCATTCCCACCGCCGGCCTTACCTACGCCGACCGGGAAACGCTGGCCGATCAGGTCCGCGAGCGCATGGCCGACTGCCTCCGCACCGTGTACGGGGTGGAGCCGGCCATGGAACTCCGCGAGGGGCGCCGCACCGGAACCGTCAGCGCGGAGACGAGCGCCGCCTGATTCGCCCGCGTCTGGCAACGCGGTTATCCTGCAGTCTGCCATCTGTGTTGCTGCTGTCTGTCGTCTTGCTGTTTACGTGCCCCACTCCCGACTCCCTACGAATCCCATGGCCCCTATCGTCTCCGTCTCCGCCCGCGAAATCCTCGACTCGCGCGGCAATCCCACCGTCGAAGTCGACGTGATTCTCGAAACCGGCGCGGCGGCCCGTGCGGCCGTGCCGAGCGGTGCCAGCACCGGCGAGCGGGAAGCGGTCGAACTGCGCGACGGTGACCCGGCGCGATATGGTGGGAAGGGCGTGCTCAACGCCGTCAACAACGTCAACACCGAAATCGCCGAAGCGCTCGAAGGGATGGACGCGACCGACCAGATCGCGATCGACCGCGCGCTCCTCGATCTCGACGGCACGGAGAACAAGGGCCGTCTGGGCGCCAACGCGACGCTCGGCGTGTCCATGGCCGTCGCCCGCGCCGCGGCGCTCGAAGTCGGCCTGCCGTTGTACCGCTATCTCGGCGGCCCCATGGCGCGCACGTTGCCCGTCCCCATGATGAACATCATCAACGGCGGCGCGCACGCGACCAACACGGTGGACTTCCAGGAGTTCATGATCATCCCCGTTGGCGCCGATTCGTTCGCTGAAGGGCTGCGCATGGGCACGCAGGTGTTCCACCAGCTCAAGAAGGTGCTCGTGGGCCGCAAGCTCTCCACCGGTGTGGGTGACGAAGGCGGTTTCGCCCCCAACCTCGGCAGCGACGAAGACGCGCTCAAGATCATCATCGAAGCGATCGAAGAAGCCGGCTTCAAGCCGGGGCAGGACATCGCCCTCGCGCTCGACGTGGCGGCCAGCGAGCTGTTCCGCGATGGCCAGTATCACTTCAAGAAGAGCGGCGCCGCGTCGCGTTCGCCGAAGGACATGGCCGAGCTGTACGCCGGCTGGCTCGAGCAGTATCCCATCGTCTCCATCGAAGACGGCATGGCCGAAAACGACTGGAAGGGATGGAAGCATCTCACGGAACTCGTCGGCGACCGCTGCCAGCTCGTGGGCGACGACCTGTTCTGCACGAACAGCGAGATCCTCGCCAAGGGGATCGAAGAAGACGTGGCCAACGCCATTCTGATCAAGGTGAACCAGATCGGCACGCTCACCGAAACGCTCGAAGCGATCGAGCTCGCCAAGAGCGCCGGCTACAACAGCATCATTTCGCACCGCAGCGGCGAAACCGAAGACACGTTCATCGCCGACCTCGCGGTGGCCACGCAGGCCGGTCAGATCAAGACCGGCGCGCCGTCGCGCAGCGATCGGGTGGCGAAGTACAACCAGCTGCTGCGCATCGAAGAGCAGCTGGAAGGGTACGCCGAATATCCCGGCGGCTCGATCTTCGGCATCTGAGCAGGTAACTCGTGGCCAGAAGCAGCAAGCCCGGTCGGGTGTTGATCCGGCGTCTCGCATGGGGCGCCGGCACGCTGTTCGTGCTGTGGGGCGCGGTCGAGGGGGGCGAATACGGCTCCAGCGATCTGCTCACGCAGCGCGAGGAGAAGGCCCAGCTGGAGAGTGACCTCGCGTTGCTGCGCGATACGGTGGCCGCGCTGGATGCGACGCTCAAGCGGGTGAGCACCGACGACTTCACGCTCGAGCGGATCGCGCGTGAAGAGCACGGGCTGGTGAAGGGGGAGAAGGAGCTGCTGTACTGGATCGACGATCCGGAGGCGAAGGCGCGTGCGGATAGTGTGCGGGCGGCGGCCGACTCCGGACAATCCTCATCCTGACGCCGTTGTAGTCAATCACGGCCAGATTCGATTCCGACCCCGCGTTCCGTCACGAGTGCGGGGTCGACGTCTTGTGAAAATGCGTGATATAGTCCTATATATCACTATGTTCTTTTCCGTCCGGGCCGGCAGCGATCTCCCCATTTACCGCCAGATCATGCGGCAGGTGATCGATGCTATCGCCACGGGTCGGCTGAGGGGGGGCGATCGCATTCCCTCGCACCGCGAGCTGAGTGAGCAGCTGGTAGTGGCGCCGCTCACGGTGAAGAAGGCGTACGACGAGCTGGAAGCGCAGGGGTACATCGCGTCGCAGCGCGGACGCGGCACGTTCGTGAATGTCCAACGTCCGGCGGCAGCGCGAAAGGCGCAGCATTCAGCGCTTCTCGATGCCGCGAAAGTTCTGGTGGCTCAGGGAATCGCCGCTGGTCTCGACCTTGAGGCGATTGTGCAATTGGTGCACGACGCCGCGGGGCTGGTACCGGGCCTGCCGCCCGAAAGCGGCGCGGCACCAGCAGTACGATCGACAGTGGATACACGCAAATGATCACCACGCACTCACATGCCGGTAGGGAGTCTCGCATGCTCGTGGAACTAGACGATGTGGCGTTCGCGTATTCGCGGCGCACACCGGTGCTCACCAATATCTCTTTGACTATTCGACCGGAGGAGGTGGTCGCGCTCCTCGGTAGGAACGGCGCCGGGAAGAGTACGCTCATTCATCTCATCATGGGTCTGCTCCGCCCCGGGCGCGGAACCGCGCGCACCTTCGGCCTCGATCCTGTTGAGCACCCTGTCGCGGTCAAGCAACGCATCGGCTTCGTGAGCGAGCAGCAGGGGTTTCCTCCTACCATGACCGGCCGGGCGATCGTCGACCTGCACCGGGCACTCTATCCAACGTGGGATCGCGCGCTAGAGCTCGAGTTGATCGAGCGCTTCGAGTTGCAGCCAGTGCTCGGCTCCGTTCTCAAGGTGAGCAAAGGGCAGCGGCAGCAGCTCGCGCTGCTGTGCGCCGTGTGTCATCGGCCGCCGCTGCTGGTGCTCGACGAGCCGGCATCGGGACTCGATCCCGCCATGCGACGCGAGTTCCTCGACACCGCTATTCGTCTGCTCAACCGCGAGGGGACCGCCATTCTGTTTTCGTCGCACCACTTGGGTGATGTGGAGCGCATGGGTGGTCGTGCCGTGCTGCTGCACGAAGGCCGCGCGGCGCTCGACGCGCCACTCGACACGCTGCGGGAGTCGCACGTTCTCGCGGTGGCGCCGCGCGCTCAGGTGACCGACACCGACTGGCAGCGTGTGCCCGGTGTGCGTCGCCTTCGGTCGGTGCGCGATGCGTGGCACGCCGTGATCGCCGTCGACAGCGGCGCCACGGCAGAGAGCATTGGCGACCAGACCTCGATGGTGCGTACGGCATTGCGGTGCAGTGACGCGGAGTGTGCGGTGCTGTCCCTCGAGGAACTTTTTGTGGAATACACCGGCAAAGATGTCGAGCGTTCGGCGTCGGAGCGTGGTGGCACCGGCAATGGCGGACGGGCCGCATGACCGGCGTGCACGCCTCGTGGTTCATATGCAAGACGGCGCTGCGAGACCGCATGCTGCTGTACGTCCTCCCCGCGGCGGCGCTGCTGCCACTCCTTGGAAATACACCGGCGGCATGGTGTGTATTCGGCATTGTCGCGTATACCGTCGCGATGCGATCGACGAGTCCGTCATTGTTCGAGCGCGTGCTCCCGGTGGGCACGTGGGCGCTTCTTGCGGGAAAGATCGGCGCGCGTGCGCTGTTGGTGCTGCTGCCGGTGGCCGCATGGGTTACCGTCACGCGGTGGCGTATCCCCTCGGAGTTCACAGCGGCATCGGCAATCGTGATGCTGACTCTCGGCATTACCATTGTGGCACTCCCGTTCGCCGTCGACGGATTCTCGCTCGATCGTTCACTGCGGCGTCCGAAGGCGGAGCGGGTGAGCGGAGCACCGATCCACGTATCGCGTCGGACAATGTTCCTGTTTATGCCGCTGACTCTCGGGCTCACGCTTGCCAAAGTGGCACTGTCGGTGCAGGAGTTTGCCTGGGTGACGACCGTGCTCGCAGCGATGTCGTGTGTCGCGGCGTGGCTGGTCTGGCCGGCCAGTGTCACGGCGCCAGAGGCGCTCCCCGTAGAGCGGGGGGCCATCGTGCGCGTTGGGCCCTTCGCGCAACCGGACGGCAAGCCGCCTTTCGTCAGTGCCGAACGCGTTAATTCCGTGCTGCCTGTGACATCGACGATCGCTGTTCCGCTCAAGGGCGCACAACGCGGCGCTGATCGTTTGTCGGTCCGTGCTTTGCTGGCGCTCTTGTACCCGTCGACATCGACGCGGATAATGACGGTATTCATCGCCGCGATCGTCATGATGCAAGGCGTGATGAGAGGCGACTTTTCGACGTGGATCTTCTTCGCGGCGATATCGCCGACCACCCTTATGAGCGGAACGGCGATGCTGGCGACTTTGCCGTTCTCGCCGCGCCGGCGTCTGTGGGCGATCACCATCGCGGGGCCGCTGATGCTGGTTCTATCGTATGGTCTCGGGTTCGCTCTGCCAGCTCCCTATGGCGAGTCGCTGAGCGAAAACAGCCCGCGCGTCAAGGAACCCGGCAGATGGTACCACAACGCCACCGAAGTGCGTCTCACCTTCTGGACGTGGAGCCGCGACGGCACCGTTCCCACGATTACTGCGCCGTGGGGCGAGGTGGTCGAGCCATTCACCGTACATGTGCTCGGGCAGACGTTCTACAATGCGTTCACCGTGAAGCGCGCCAGCAGCGCACGCTTCGTCGACTGGCAGCTGGAGCGGCTCACCACTGTCGCGTATGGGACATCGGTCACAGCAGACGACTTGAAAAACGAAAACACGCCGCCACTCGTGACCCGGCGATGGCCAGTGCTACTGGTGTGCTCAGGTCTGCTGATCGCGTTAGCATTGTTCACGAGTTGTGGTGCATGGATGGGGCGAGGGGCCAAGGGGCTCAGCTTCAGGACGCTTTGGATTTGGCTGGTGTATCTGCCGTTGTTCCTCGGCGTGGCCTTGAGCATTGGGACCGATGTGGGGGGCAATCCACTTGGCAGCTTCGTGCTCAAGGGCATCCTGGCCTACCTCGAGGTGTTGCCGCCGCAGCCGGTTCAGTACGTGGGCGGCGTGCTATTCCTTGCACTGGGGCCAGTCGCGCTCATGGCGATGCTGCTCGATCGCGTGTCGCGCTATCCGCAACCCGAGTTCGCGCCGTTGGTGCGGTGACGCGCACATTCGTTGGCGGCGCGCGTCGTGCCGTCTCGCGGGGTTGACTCTCAGACTCTACCCGCTATAATCCCGAGACTGCCGCGGGGTGGAGCAGCCTGGTAGCTCGTCGGGCTCATAACCCGAAGGTCGCGGGTTCAAATCCCGCCCCCGCCATAGCATTTGGCCAGTCCGCAAGGGCTGGCCATTTGCGTCCGGGAATCCCGTCACTGCTCGACGGGAGAAGTTTTGGGGCTGGGTAGCTCAGCCGGTTAGAGCGCACGACTCATAATCGTGAGGTCGGGAGTTCGAGTCTCCCCCCAGCTATTTCGTATGTTGTTAATTTGCATCAACTTGCGCAGGGGCTTCCCGTGGATCGACTGATCGCTGTAGGGGAATCTGTCGCGGTTAAAGGCTCGACTGTATGTGACAAAAGGGGGCAGCGGCCGCGTGGTCGCTCCCCCTTTTTTCTGTCCATGCCGCTCGTGGTCCTTGCTGCCCTCGCCACGTCCAGTTGTGGTGAAACTGAGTCGCTGGCGGGCAAGTATGCGGTTCGCGGACCGAATGGCGCTGCCGCTGTCTTCACGCTGGACTCGCTCAACCGTTACTGGATGGACGGTGATTCGGCCAACGTCGATTCCTACTTCCAGTCCGGCGACACGGTATTCTTGACGTTCAAGAACAAAGGAATGCCATTCCTGCGTCGCGGTGACACGTTGAGATACGAGAGTCAGGACGGCCAATCCATGCAACTGGTGCGGATTCGGAATCGGTAACCGGAGGGCATCCTCGTACCACAAGAGCACATCCCAAACCGAGTCAGTTGCCGAGACCCATTCCGCCACCGGAGAGATTGAAATTGTCACGACTGCGAGAGGTGCTTGTTGGTGGTGCGATCCTGATTGTGTTCGGGGCCATATTCTGGCCGGGCGTCTACCGATACGATGAGTCCAAGCTTGGCGGGGACACGTTTGTCGTCCGAACTAATCGGCTCACGCAAAAGTCACAAATCTTGATGGGGACTGAATGGCAGGCGGTTTCATCAGCTGATGACGAATCATCCGACGATGATCTACCACTGCCGCCCGAAGAGCTGGCCAAGCTGACTGGCACCCGCGAGTCGTTGCGCCCGAACCGTTTCGGAATCAAGCTGTACAACGGGACCAACTGGACCATCGGCAAAGTCCGATTGAAGCTCGCGATGGTCAATGCCGTTGATTCTACCGGTACTGCCATCACTAATCCATTTCTGCTGCCAGTGATCCTAGATGATATCACATGGGCGGCGACCAATGCCGCATATGAGAAAAAACGTTCCGCGCCAAATATCAAAGCCTTGTGGGAGCGAGAGTACAATGAGCGCATTTCAATTCTGCCGCTCTCTACGTCTGAGGCGAACATCGATGTACTGGATTACTTCAATGATCAGCCTATCCTCTGGACGATAGTCGAGGCATGGGGTACACCGCCAAAGAGCAGGTGAACAGGTCGGCAGGTTGCCAGCTATCACGCAGTTAGCACGTATCGTGTATCGCCTGCACCTACCCCTAAGTGTATAACTCGATGCTCCCCGACAAATTTGATCGCGCAGATAGCACGCCTTTGTATTGGTATAATCACGCGAGCGATCTACGGGCCGCTGCGGCCGCAGTTTGCCACTCGGCGGAGGACGAGGAGGTAGGCAAGGCGATTATCGAGAAATTCGAACTCGGCGAAGGATTTTCCATGGCGGCCGCAGTTCCGAGTGTTTACGAAATGCTATGCGGTCTCTCGTTTGAGTTGCTGCTGAAAGCCATCGCTGCGTCAAAGCAACAAAAGATCCCGCCGCACCATCGGCTGCGAGAACTTGCTATCGACGTCGCTGCCGACCTTTCTACTTCGGAATTGGGAGTCCTCGATGTGCTTACCGATTCGGTCCGGTGGATCGGTCGGTATCCACGGCCCAAGTTTCGGAAAGAATGGGACGCCGCTGCAGAAAGGAGATTCAAGTACTTGTATGACGATGTTCCCCTAGGTCACCTCACCGCTAAGCGCTACAACGGTGCTCTGGGGTGGGACAGGCTATCCGAGACTTGGGCGAAATTGTCATCGCATTACTGGCTCCTTCAGCGGTCCGTGTAACCGGCCTCTGACGAGTCATTGCTGCCGACGAGGCTGTTCGAGGAGCGACGCTGGCTCAGTTCATTCGGCCTTCGCGTCTTTGTGTGGCCACGTGGCCGAATTTGACGTTGGGCATCCACTCTCTACCATTTCGAATAATGAACGAGAAGGACCGCACGGTACTTCATCGGGTACAGACCGACGAGCTGTACGCTGCCATTGGACGATTTGCGGTTAAGTTCGAGCACGTTGTGCACGCGATGCAGATGACTGTACTTCAGACTTTGCAAGTCAACGGACTTTCCAGCCAACCCTTAGCCAACGCCGTTACTGCTGGGCTAACGGCGGAGCCGATGACACGGATGTTCGGGGCCGTGGTCGCCGAGGCCCGTAGGTCAGATCCGGGTGAGAACGAAAGGCGCATTATTTCGAATCTTCTCAAACGCATCCGCGCTCTGACCGAGCAGCGCAATGATGTCATCCATCGAACATGGTTTGTCGGTTGGGCATCACCCGACCAATCGTCCTTCGAAGAGACCGTGTCGTGGAAGTTCAAGAACACAGGCGATGGCGCTACGTTCTCACCGAGGAGCAGTACGGCTGCAGACTTCGACGAGCTATCGAAAACTGCGGATGAGCTGACGGAACTCGTCAATCGAGTAACGGGCTGTATTCTTTTAAATCAACCCGTGAGCGCGATGATGTCTCTGGATGGGTCAGGTCGCGCCGTCATCACGCCGCAATAGAACGGTATCACGATGCCCAGCGAAAGAGACTACCGACCGGACTAGTTCAATGAGCGCCGCTGACGCGCTCCGCTCGAACGCAGCATTGCGGAAAGGCCCCGCCACGGCTCGCGGACGTTGGCCAGGGTGGGGCCCAGCCCCACCCTGGCTATCATGTAACTCTATTCGAATTTTCTACGCTGAATCGGCTGCGGGATGGGGAGCCATGCGGCGAAGGCCAGTGTTGCGTTGCGTAGGCTCTCTCGCGCAATCAAGGCAATGGCCTTGTCCTGATTGTCGAGCACGGCAGAGACCTCGAACTCCAGAATTGCTTCGTATGCGTCGTCGGCGAAGGCGAGCCAACGAGCCGAAAGCTCCTGAAGTGTCTGTAGTTGCTCGACAGAAAGCGGACTGTCTACACGCGTCGTCTTCCGCCATGCATTGCCGCCATTGTCATTTGTGCCTGCCATCGTCGTATCTCCAATGTGGGTGATATCTATAGATAGCAGGGTGCCGGAAGATTCCGTTCATCGGCAGGCCCAAGTTCTGAGGTCGAGTATATGAACGGGGTGACCCGGGTTCCTTGGGGGCAAACTCCGCTACAGTCCCTAAGAAATAACCCGTACATACAATGCCTCGAATTATTGCCAATCCGGTGCTGCGGCTGGATAATCTCGAAATAAATCAAACGCTGCTCGAAGTGGTCCGGGCTTCGAGTCGAGAGGACGTCAGTGCAAAGTGTCGTTCGCTGCGGAGGTACAATCAAAAAGTGTGGAAATGAACGGCAGACGGTGGCACCTTCTCGGGTGAGCCAATCACCCCCGGGAGAATCCCGGCCACGAAAAGGAGCCACCGCCCGTGTTGAAGATCGATATTCCCACGTCGACGTCAAGCCCGACGTG
>CANGXD010000130.1 GCA_947457545.1 Gemmatimonadaceae bacterium | reverse complement strand
GCAGGTTTCTCGGGAGGTGTTGCCTCTGCGGCGTCGTCGCTCACGGGGCTACGCCTCGGGCACCAGTTGCACCACCACCTTCCCGAACTGCTCCCCCGACGCGAGACGGGCGTACGCCTGCGGCGCCTGCTCCAACGACCAGACGGAATCGACCGGGGGCTGCAGCGAGCCGTGGCGGAAGAACTCCGTCATCGCGTCGAACTCGGCGTCGTTGCCCATGGTGGAGCCCATGAGCGTCCACTGGTTCCAGAACATGCGGCGCACGTCCACCTGCACGATCGGGCCACTGGTGCCGCCGCAGGTCACGAGCCGTCCGCGCCGGCCGAGGGCAATGAGCGACTGCGGCCAGGTGGCTTCGCCCACGCTGTCGATGACCACGTCCACGCCGCGCTTGTTGGTCAACGCGCGAATGGCTTTGCCGAGCTCCGGCTCACGGTGGTCGAGACGATGGTCGGCGCCCAGCAGCATCGCCTTTTCGAGCTTGTCCGGGCTCCCCGAGGTGACCCACGCGGTCGCGCCGATATGCTTGCAGATCTGGAGCGCCGCGAGCGCGACGCCGCCACCGATTCCCCAGATGAGCACGTTCTCGCCGGCCCGGACCCGGGCGCGGGTGACGATCATGCGCCAGGCCGTCAGCGTGGCCAGCGGAAAGGCCGCGGCGACGTCCCACGGGAGCCAGTCGGGGATCGTCCGCACGTTGGCTTCAGGCACCACCACGAAGTCGGCAATCGTGCCCGGGTAGTGCTCCCCCAGCACGCCGTAGGTGAGGCAGAGCGGCTGGTCGCCGTCACGGCAGTATTCGCACCGGCACTGCCGGTCGACCACGCCCGGGTTGATGATGACGCGGTCGCCGACCTTCACGGAGGTCACGGCGGACCCGACCGATTCCACGATGCCGGCGCCGTCGGAGCCGAGGGCCCAGCCGGGTTTGACCTTGGAGCCGGGAATGCCCTGCAGCACCCACAGATCGAGGCGGTTGAGGGCAGCGGCGTGGATGCGAACGCGGACGCCGTCGGTGGCGTGCACCGAGGGCTTGGGCACGTCATCGCGTACGACCAGCTGCTCGGGGCCGCCATGCGCGGTGAAGGTGAGCGCCCGCATGGTGTGAAAGAGGCTCATGGGGCGAATCTAACCCTGCCGTCCATTCTCCCCGTACCGTCGCCTATATTCCCATCTCGCTCCCTCTTCACCGATCCACCTCACGGCTCCGCTCCATGTCGTCCATCAAAGTTCCCCCGCTCGGCGAATCGATCGTCGAGGCGACCGTTTCGCGCTGGCTCAAGAACGAAGGCGATGCCGTGGCCGTTGGCGACGGGCTCGTCGAGCTCGAGACGGACAAGATCACCGTCGAAGTCCCCGCGCTCGAAGCCGGTGTGCTGACGTCGCGCGCCAAGGGCGAAGGCGATGTCGTGGCGGTGGGCGATGTGCTGGGTGAGCTGGCGGCAGGTGCCGCGGGTGCCGCAGCGAGTGCGCCGGCGGCTCCGGCGGCGCCAGCAGCGGCCGCGCCGGTTGCCTCGGCTCCGGCCGCGACGGCCGACGCCAAGGTATCACCGGCTGCCGCGCGACTGGCCACGGAAACCGGGATCAACCCGGCCGACGTCGCCGGCACGGGACGCGGCGGCGTGGTGAGCAAGGCCGATGTCATGGGTGCCGCCGCGGCGCCCGCGAAGGCTCCCGCCGCACCGGCTCCTGCCGCTCCGGCGGCGGCCGCGTCTACACCGGCGGCGAGCGGTCAGCGCGAAACGCGCGAGAAGATGACGACGCGTCGCAAGCGCATCGCGGAGAACCTGCTGCAGTCGCAGCACGCCACGGCGCACCTCACGACGTTCAACGAAGTCGATATGACGGCGATCACGGCCCTCCGTGAGCGCCTCAAGGAGCGCGTCGAGAAGGAACAGGGCGTCAAGCTGTCGTTCATGCCCTTCTTCGCGAAGGCCGCGGCGCTCGCGCTCAAGGCCTACCCGGTGGTCAACTCGCAGATCGACGGCGACACGATCATCTACAAGCACTACGTGAACATGGGCATCGCCGTGGCCAGCGACGCCGGGCTCGTGGTGCCGAACGTGAAGGATTGCGACCAGAAGAGCATCGTGGAGATCGGCAAGGACATCGGGGCGGTGGCCAAGCGCGCGCGCGACGGCAAGCTGTCCATGGATGATCTCACCGGCGGCACGTTCACGATCACGAACGGCGGCGTCTTCGGCTCGCTCATCTCCACGCCGATCATCAACTATCCGCAGGTCGCGATCATCGGCCTGCACAAGACGCAGGATCGTCCGGTCGCGATCAACGGCAAGGTCGAGGTGCGCCCCATGATGTACGTGGCGCTCAGCTACGACCACCGCATCATCGACGGACAGCAGGCCGTGCTCTTCCTCGTCCGCTTCAAGGAGCTCATGGAAGATCCGGGCGCGATGCTGGTGTACTGAGCGGGGTTTGACCCCAAACGCGAAACCCGAACTCATGACCCCGAACTGATCAGTTCCGGGTGGTGGGTTCGGGTTTTGGTTTTCGGGGTTCCGTACCCCCAAACGCACCACGACGCCCCTAAGCGTTTCCGCCGGGACGTCGGGCTTCGTTGGCTAACGTTTTCAACGCGAAGGTTGGGGCCGCAGCCAACGATAGGATTGGTAACAGCGAGATTCGTGCCGTCAAGGGTAAGACGGGTAACCTTATCGCGACGTAACAACACCAACCCACGACCCGCAAGCTGAACCCAGAACCCGGATCTGAGCGGTTTCGAGTTCTGGGTTCGGGTGACGAGTCGTGGGTTCAACGTCTCGCGTTCCGCCAATTCTGCCTTTCGTGGTTACTATCGGATCGCCGCACGTGCGACACCGCTGCCACCCCCATTAATTTCCGCCCCATGACCTCCCCCAATATCCAGACCGCCGACGTGGTGGTCCTCGGCGGTGGCCCCGGCGGCTACGTCGCCTCCATCCGCGCCGCCCAGCTGGGCCTCTCCGTCGTCTGCGTCGAAGCCGACAAGACCCTTGGCGGTACCTGCGTCACCGTGGGCTGCATTCCCTCCAAGGCGCTGCTGCAAAGCTCCGAGCACTACGAGTGGCTGCGCCTGCATGCCGCCGAACATGGCGTGAAGGTGGACGGGGCGTCGATCGACCTCCCGGCCATGATGGCGCGCAAGACGGATGTCGTCGCGCAGAACACCAAGGGCATCGAGTTCCTCTTCCGGAAGAACAAGGTGACCTGGGCCAAGGGCTGGGGAACGCTCAAGGCGGGGAACGTCGTCGAGGTACAGGGCGCCGACGGTGCCGTGACCGCGTGGCAGGGGAAGTCAGTCATTCTCGCGACCGGCTCCGTGCCGGTGCAGCTGCCGTTCCTGCCGTTCGATGAGCAGCGCGTGCTCTCGAACGTGGGGGCGCTGCAGATCCCGGAGGTGCCCAAGCATCTCATCGTGGTGGGCGGCGGCGTGATCGGGCTCGAGCTGGGCTCGGTCTGGCGCCGCCTCGGAGCCAAGGTGACGGTGGTAGAGTATGCGCCCACCATTCTGCCGGGTAACGATGACGACATCGTGAAGGAAGCCGATCGCATCTTCCGCAAGCAGGGGCTCGAGATTCACACGGGCACCAAGGTGACCGGCGCCGACGTGCGCGCCGACGGCGTCACGATTCACGTGGAGAAGGACGGCGCGGCATCGAGCATCGAGGGCGACTACGTGCTCGTGTCGGTGGGTCGCAAGCCGGCGCTGGGCGGCGTGGATGCCGCGGCACTCGGGCTCGCGATGGGCACGCGCGGTGAAGTGCTCGTGGACGATCGGATGCGCACCAATCTTCCCGGCGTGTACGCCATCGGCGATGTCGTGGGCGGCAAGCTGCTCGCGCACAAAGCCGAAGAAGAGGGCACGATTGCCGCTGAGGTCATCGCCGGCAAGCCGGTGCACATGCACTACCGCACGATGCCGGGTGTGGTCTACACGTGGCCCGAGATCGCGACGGTGGGGCTCACCGAGCAGGAAGTGAAAGCGAGCGGACGCGCGTACCGCGTGGGCAAGTTCCCGTTCAGTGCCAACGGGCGCGCGCGCACGATGGGTGAGACGCAGGGCTTCGTGAAGTTCGTCGTCGACAAGGACACCGACGAGATCCTGGGCTGTCACATGATCGGGCCGCACGTCGCGGACAATCTCGCGCAGGTGGTGCTCGCCATGGAGTACCGTGGCAGCGCGGAAGACATCGCGATCACGGTGCACTCGCACCCGACGCTGAGCGAGACGGTGAAGGAAGCCGCACTCAGCGCGCTGGGTCGCGCGATTCACATGTAAGCCCGTGGGAAACCTTACTTCCGACTTCATGGAGCATTGCTGATGATTCGCTTGGCCCTTTTCAGCGTTGTCGCACCGCTGATGGTCTCGTTGCCGTTGGCGCTGCAAGCGCAAGATGCGGCTCCCGCCGCCGTACCCTCAGGCAAGTGGACCGCCACCATCGCGCAGCTGAACGTGCTGCGTGGCGCGGCGGACCTCTCGGTGTCACCGAAGAGCAATAAGGAATCGCGCGCGAAGCTGAGCCTCAGACTCGTGCCAATCAACAGGCAGGTGGCATGGGACATCGTCGCGGGACGGTGCGGCGACGAAGGGCGACCGGTGGCTGCGGCCGCGGCCTTCCGGCAGATCCTCTCGCGCAATGATGGAAGCGGCGACGGCATGGCGACCATTCCTGCGCTGGAGCCGGGCAAGCCGTACTACGTTCGCGTGTTCTCGCCCGGCGAGGTGCCATCCGATCGGGCCGGTTTTGGCTGCGCAAACTTGAGCGAAGTGCCGTAAGCACTGGCTCGTAGCTGACGAATCTTCGCGCGCTCCATACATGAACGCCCCCCGCACCTGGTGCGGGGGGCGTTCGTGTATGGAGCCAACACCTGCGTTTACGGTGCGCTGCCTACGCCGCCACCACCGATGGTGTAGTACGGGAACCCGAGCAGCTCGAGCTCGCGGCCATGCACCGGAAAATGCAGCGGCGTGCCCGAGATCAGCTTGCCCCAGCCCCGGGCATCGGCAAAAGCGATGATCGCTTCGGTCGGGAACAGATCGATGCGCTTTTCATACTGCAACGCGTCGAACAGATCGCCGCAGCTGCCATCATCACGCTTGGGGACGCAGGCGCGGTCGTTCGGCGGACCCGCAGTCGTCACCGCCGGCAAGCCGGCCGCGATACGCGTGGGATTGATGAGCGCCAGTGCTTCAGCCGGCCGATTGAGCCGAATGAGCGCTTCGGCGCGGATGTACTTCATCTCATCGACCGACATCGTCGTGATGAGGCCGGTCTGATGGTAGTTGTTGAGCGGCGGCACGAGGAACCGGACACTGCGATACCGGCTGTGCATGTACGTCCCGTTGGCCGTCGACATCGACTGCGTCGGCAAAAAGGCGAAACGGGTGCCGGCCGCCGTAGGACCACTCGCCGCGTGAATACGGCGATCAGGGGTCACGATGGTGATCTGCGCGCGCTCGCCCAACGGACGGGCCAGCCAGCGCTGATATTCGCCCGATGTATCGGCCGGCCCAAGCAGACGCGTATGCGTGCGACCGTTCGTCTGCAAGTACGAGTACTGGTAGTACGTGGACGCCGATGCGGCGATAGTGAGATCGGCCTGCTGTGCGAAATTCCGCGTGACGATCCCCGAGTCGAGCTGCGCGAGCACTTGCCCCCAGTTCACCGCGGCACGCTCTTGCGGCGTACGGGCGTTGTAAACGCGCGCGCGGATGATGTAGGAGTGCATGACGCGAATGAGTTCGTCTCGCGTAAACGTCTGCCCGTTGATCAGGTTCGCCGGCAGCGTAAAGTCCCGTGCGGCGCGGGCCTCGGCTATCGCCTCGCGCAAGATGCGAATGCCGTTCTCCGTCACCTGCTGATAGGGCTTCAGCTCGTACACGATCGTGGCCGGGTTGGTCTTCTCATCGGTCAGGTAGGCCTGATCGAAGAGGAGTCCGAGGTAGATGTTGTTCACACCGACCATGAACTTGGCGAAGACGCGCGAACGCTGCGTATCGGCGCCGTCCGGTGTCGCCGCGTTCACCACACCGACCTTGAGCCCCTGGTCAGCCATGGCCTGATACGCCTCGCGCGCTGACGCCATGGACTCGTAGAGGTCGTACCACGGCTTGCGGTTCGTCCAGCCGCCCTGGTTGCGGTTGTCGATGGCGAATCGAGGCTCGGCGGTCACGGCCGAGAGCGCATCGCCGACATCAGCACTCGTCATCTCGTTCGCGAGAATCGACAACTGCTTGACCGGATAGGTCGAGTTGGTCCGCGCACCCTGGGCGACGCCCCAGAAGGCGCGCCAGGAGCCGAGGAGGGCGGCTTCCAGATTTTGTCCACTCCCGAAGACGGCGCCCACGTCGGGCGTGTTCGGATTGGAGACTTCAAGCGACTGACACGAGGCAACGAGCGTGGCGCTGCCAACGAGGGCAACCAGCGAGGTGCCGAATCGTGTACGTCGATGCGTGTGGCGTGTCATAGAGGAGTTATCGTCGGAGGAAGTACGTGTCGTCATGAGAAGCGTCCTCCGATTAGAAGATGATGGTGGTCGCAAGCGAGAACGTGCGGAGCAGCGGGTACACGGTATTGTCGATGCGCGTGTTCGGGCTGCCCGATTCGGGGTTGAGGCCCGAGTACTTCGTGATGGTGAACAGGTTGCGTCCCACCAGATCGAACTGCATGCGATCGGCGCCCATGGCCTTCAGGAAGCCGAACTTCTTGGCGTCGAGATTGTAGCCGACGGTGAACTCCGAGAGGCGCGCGTAGCTGCCATCCTCCACGAACACCGCGCCGAAGTTGTTGTTGCCATCAGCAAGTCCCGTCGCGTAGTACGCGGTGGGCTTGCGCAGCTCATCGGGTTTACCGCGCTGATCGACGTCCTCATGGTCATTGGTCGCGTACAGCGTCTGCTTGACCTGATTGTAGATGTCCCCACCGAACTGGCCGTTGATGAGGCCGTACACGCGGATGCCCTTGTACCGGAACGTGTTGCCGAAGCCGAACTGCATGGCCGGCTGCCCGTCGCCGATCTGCCCGAACCAGCGCTGGCCAGTCGTGGGATCCGTCTCGAAAATCGGACGTCCCCATGCGTAGTTGCGGCCATCCACGTTGACCGTCGTGCCCCACAGGTTCTTGGCCTTCCCCTCGAGTGGGGTGTTGCCGTTGCCGACGGCGACGACGTACCCCTCGTCGTTCACCGCGAAGGCCGACTGGGAGTTGGCGTGCACCGCGGGCAACTGCGCCTTGTCGCGAATGTGCCGATTGCCCCACATGGTCCCCAGTCGCGTGTTATCGCAGCGCCAGAGGATGCCATCACCAAAGCAGGTACGTCCGAAGTTCGTGATGCGATTGCGGCGCTGGTCGGCGGTCACCAGCACGTCCCATTGCAGCCCCTTCGGGTTGTTCAGGATCTGAGCCTGCAGCGTCGCTTCGATGGTGCGACCGCCGATGCTACCGACATTGCGCTCGACGGTGTTGAACCCCTCAAGGGCGGGTGCCGGAATGCTGATCAAATTGCCCGTCGCCTTCGAGAAGACCTGAACCACGGACAGCTGGACGCGGTTCTTCAGGATCATGTCGACGCCGAACTCCTGCTCCTCGGCCAGTTCAGGACGGAGCTCCGGGTTGCCGAGCCCACCGCGGGTGACGGCGCCAGTGGCATCGATACCGAGGGCGGAATACTGGTCGGCGAAGCCAGGGCGCGTGCCGGCGGTGCCCACGTTGTAGCGCAGCTTGAACAGGTTGAGTGCCGGGATATTCCACCAGCCCTCTTCGCTCAGCAGCCACGCCGCCGAGGCCCTATAGAAGGTGTTCCAGCGACCCGCGGGCCCGAAGAGCGAACTGCCCTCACGGCGCACGAGCACATCACCGATGTACTTGCCGGAGTAATCGAGTCCGAGGTTGGCGAAGGCGGCCTGCACGCGACGATCGGTCAACGACGACGTGACCGTCTTGGTGCGCGCCACGTTCATGTTCTTCACGCCGGTAATCGTGAAATCGGTACCGGTCGTCTGCAGAAATGGATTGACCTCTCGCTGCAGCTCGCCACGCATGGCGAGTCGTGCGGTGAGGCCACCGATGCCCTTGATCAGACTGGCACCACCCTGCGCATTGATCCCGTCGACATCGTCGTCATCGATCGCGAGCGAACCGGTCGTCGTGCCGTCGCCGTTCAGGTTGGTGAGCCCGCGCGCGATGTAGTTGGTCACCTGGCGATCGCCGCGGTCATAGCTCGCGAGTGCGTCGAACGTCAGCCAGCTTGCCGGGCGATACGACGAGTTGAGGCTGATCAACGACCGCATCCGCTTGGTGATGTTGTCGTTGAAGATCTGCCGGTAGAACGGATTGGTGCGCAGTTCGGTGGAATCGGGAATGATGATGTACTTCGACGTCCCGAGCGGTTCCGGCGCCAACAGGTTGACGTCGGGGTTGATGCGGTACAGATCGGAGAACACGACGGATGACGGGTCCTCGCTGGCGCGCTGATGGAACACCGACGCGCCAAGCTGCAGCTTCTCCTTGATGCGTACGTCGACGTTGGCACGCAAGGACTGACGCGAGTACCCATCGGACGACTCGATGACACCCGGCTGTTGATTGCGGGTGTACGACAGATTGAAATTGGTCGTCGCGCTGTTCTGCTGAATCGTGAGCGTCTGGGTGTTGAAACCGCCGGGCTCGAAGAACTGATCGATATGGTTGTAGAGCGGATCGATGTACGAGTTCTCCATGATGCCGTTCGCCTGCACCACACGCTGATTGCGTGGCACGACGACGCCAGAGGTATTCACGTACTGTCCGAGTTCGTTCACGCGGAACTGATGTCCCGTCGGCTTGACCAGATCGGCCGCCACCGTGTTCTGCCCGTACTCGTTACGGACCGTGACCTGTGTTTGCCCGAACGCCAGCCCCTGGCCGCGATTGGTCGTGATCGAGATCACCCCGGACGCCGCACGCGAGCCATAGAGCGACGCCGCCGCTGCGCCCTTGATCACTTCGATGCTCGCAATGTCCATCGACTCGATGTCCTGCGTCGTCACGGCCTGCGTCGAGTTCAAAAACACACCGTCAACGACGAACAACGGGCCGTTCGAATTGAACTGCGATACGGGGCTGCGGAGTTGGATGTTCACACCCGAGCCGGGCGCGCCGCTCGCCGCGATGATCGTCGCACCGGCCACTTTGCCGATGATCGCGCCGGCTGCGGAGGTGAGCGGGGCGACTGGCAAGTTCGCCGCCGTCAGCTTGTCGACTGTGTACGGAGTTTTCACACCAGACGTCGGATCGACGGTCGCCGACACCACCATTTCCGTCAGTCGCAGCGGGTTGGTGATGAGCGCAAAGTTCACGGTGACGACGCTATCGGCGATGAGCCGAACGTTGGCCGTGAGTGCATTCCCGAAACCGATGCGACGCGCTTCGAGACTGTAGATGCCCGTTGGTGCGCTGGCGATGGCGAAACGTCCGTCGGCGCCGGTCAAAGCGGTGACGGCCGTCCCTACGACTTGCACACTGGCACCGGCGACCGGCTGACCACTGGCAGCATCGGTGACCCGCCCGGCAACGCGAGCGCGTCGTGTCGCAGCGGGAGCCGTTTGCTGTGCGGCGAGCGTGTCACCTGACACGGCGACGGAACCCACGATCACGAATGCACAAAAGAGCAATCGTGAGCAGAGGTGGTGTCTCGACATTGCGATTGGGGGAAAAGATGTGGGACGTGTCGCCGCCACACGGAGACGCCGTGTGTTCGGCGAACCAAACGATTGTTGAACGCCGCCTAACTACGCGCCGTGAACGCTCCATCACAAGATGGAGCGGGAACTTTTTTCGCGAGAAACCATAACATGTGATCCGCGAATGTTTTGGCGCTGAGACGATTGGCGGCGGTGGGCATGCAGACGGGGCGGACAGGCGCTCGACGAGTGACAGGAAGTCCAACCGCGACGCGCTTCGGCATGCCGCTGGCGTACGCATCGCACGTTCGACATGATATGGCGATGCGGACACTTCTGATCATTGGCGCATTGCTGGCAACGGTGCTGAGCGCATCCCCGCGCATCGCGGCGCAAACGCGGTCCACAGTGAGCGATTCAAGCGCGAAGAATGCGGCGCCACTCATGGGCGAAGTGCTTGACGCCGTGGGTCGACCGATGCCAGACGTCGAAGTCTATTTGGCCGGCACCGAGTTCAAAACGCGGACCGACGCGCGAGGGTTCTGGATCTTTCCCAATCCACCACGTGGCGCGCGGGTGCTGGGCGTCCGTTCACTCGGCTACGCGCCTGTCGTGCGCGCGCTCAATATCTCAGGGCGTTACCCTGACACGATTCCCATTGCGTTGCGCAAGCTGCCCCGAACGCTTTCGGCCGTGAAGGTGCAAGCGACCTATGCCGGGGCGGTGCTTGACGCGACGGCGATGGCCGAGCGTATCCAGCAACTGCGCGTCAGCACGGGAAAGCTGTACACCCGAGACAGCATCCTCGCCAAACAGCCGCAATCGATGGTCGACTTGCTGATGGGGATCCCGGGCATCATCGCGCGCCGCGAGCAACAGGGATTCACGGCGTTCTCCACGCGGTCAGGGACCGGCGCCATGGCGGTCGCGGGCTCACCGTGCCCCATTCAATTCTTCGTGAATCGGGCGGCGGTCGATCTTGAATTCGTTGCCGCGATGAGCCCGCTGCAATGGCAAAGCGTCGAAGTCTATCCAATCACTACCATGTTGAGCGGCCTACCCATGGTGTCGGGTGCCTGCGGCGCGATCGTCATCACGATGATGTAGTGAGCAAACAAGAACGCCGCCGGATTACTCCGGCGGCGTTCTTGTCTACATCACGAGCGATCGCTCAATCCGCGAGCGGCGCCTGCTTGAGAGCCGAGGGCTCCTTCACCGGAATGGCCGCCATGATGTTGGCCATGAGATGAGCGGGGGCCTTGGCGTGGCGCATCGGCTCCACGTCGGTGCCGACGCGCATCCAGAACTCCACAGCCGT
>CANGXD010000129.1 GCA_947457545.1 Gemmatimonadaceae bacterium | reverse complement strand
CGATGCGAGCCCCGGGGCGTCGGTGTCCCCCGCAGCGCGTCCCTTCGGGGGCGACGCCGGCGCGCCAGCGCCCGGCCGCCCCCGAAGCAACGCGCGAAGGGGGACACTGACGACCCGGGGCGGTTGACCACCGTGATGTTCAGCCAACCTGATCGTCCGTTAATGAACCCCGCACCGACGACCAATGACGATCGATTGCCGCCGCGCCCTCGCCCTCTCCTTGTCGATCCTCTTCGCTGGCTGCGCCGGCGGCGGAGACGCACCGACGACCCCGACGCCGCCGCCGATTGCGCCGGCGCCGGTCCCGCCGGGACTGGTCAACGTCACCAGCAGCGGGCTCCCCTCAGGCGAGAGCGGCGACATTCTGCTCGTCGGGCCCCTGCCCGGTGCCTCGTTCACGCGCACCGCGCAGAACGGCACCAGCTGGGGCGACGTACCTGCCGGCCGCTACACGGTGACCGTGCGCCCCATTCGCACCGCCATTGGCGTCTTTGCCTCCTCGCCGGCCACCTACGAGATCAACGTCCCCTCGGCGGCGCCGGTGAACGTGAGCGCGGTATACCGCGCACTCCCGTCGGCGTTCGGCGTGGCCCTGAGCGGCTTGCCCACCGGCACCGATGCCGCGGTCACCGTGACGCTCCCCGGCGGTGGCACCACGACGCTGACACAGAGCAACACGCTCACAGCCCCCGCGCCGACGGGAATTCCCACCACGCGTGATACGTGGGCGCTCACCGCCCAGAGTGTCACGGTGGCCGGCGCGCGCTACGCCCCGTCGCGCACGAGCTACGACACCACGGTGAGCCTCGGCGACACCGCCCGCGTCGCGCTGTCGTATGAGGTGGCCACCGGCGCCATTGCCGTGGCGGTCACGGGGCTGCCCGCTGGCCTCAACGGCAACGTGCGCGTCGTCGGTCCCGACACCACCGCGCGCGCGGTGACCGCCACGAGCACGATTACCGGACTCGAGCCGGGCCGCTACCGCGTCATCAGCAGTGCCGTCGCGCAGAATGGCATTACGTACCGCCCCGCCACCGACACGATCACGCTCGATGTCGTGGCGTCGCTCACCGCATCACCCGCCCCCGTGGTGTACGCCGCGCAGGTGGGACGTCTGGTGCTGCAAGCGACAGGACTTCCCGACGGTGCGGCGCCGTCGCTGCGCGTGGTGGGGAGCGGCTACGATCGCAGCTTTACCAGCGCCGGCACCATCGACTCGCTCCCTGCTGGGAATTACACCGTGTCGGCGGCGCCCGTGCAGAGTGGCACCGACCGCTACGCCGCGGCGCCCGCCTCGCAGCAGGTCACCATCACCACCAACGGCCTCACACCGGCGGCGTTCAATTACACGCTCGCGTCTGGCGCGTTTACGTTCACCTTGAACGGACTGCCGTCTGCACTCGCCGGCGATGTACGCGTGACCGGCCCCTCGGGCTACGCCCGCACCATCACCGCCACGGAAACGGTGCGCGGCCTCGAGCCCGGTCGCTACACCTTTACGCCGCGTATCGTGCGCAACGCCGCGGAGGCGTTCGGGGTGCAATCAGGCCTCACCGCTGGCTCCGCCACACTCGACGTGACCGCCGGCGCCACGCCGGCCGCGGCCTCGTTGACCTATGTGCTCGTCCCCACCGTCGTCGATGTCCCCGTGAGCGGACTGCCCGGCGGAACGGCATCGGCCATCGTCCTCACCGATCCGAGCAACGCGACGATCGCGGTAAGCACCAGCTATCGCTCCGTGCCGGCGTTGGTCGGTCGCTGGCGCCTGGCTGCGTCGCCGGTCACCAACGCGGCCGGCACGTACGCGCCCACGCCGGCGTCATACGACGCGAGTGTGCTCCCCGGTGACACGCTGCGCTTTGCGGTGCAGTACACCATCACCACGGGCTCGCTCGCAGTGGTCGTGAGCGGCCTCCCCAATGGCACAGCGGGCAATGTGACGGTAAGCGGCCCCGCCGGCTTCTCCCGCACGGTCGCGTCGACCACCACGATGACGGGACTGATTCCCGGGAGCTACACGGTCAGCGCCTCGGCCGTGTCGGTGGGCGCCACCACGTATACGCCAGCCAGTGCCTCGCAGACGGTGAACGTCGTCGCGTCGCCCGTCGCCGCCGGGGCCACCGTGACCTATACCGTCCCGGGTGGCGCCGTAACGGTGAACGCATCGGGCGTCCCCTCAGGGGCGGTGCCCGTGTTCACGTTCACGGGGCCCGGCGTCTCGCGCACCCTCAATGGCGCCGGCACCGTGACCGGCCTCAGCGCCGGCACCTGGACCGTGGCCGCGTCGTCCTTCGTCGACGCCGGCATCACGTACACACCGACACCCACGTCGCAGACCGTCGCGGTGACCGCCGGCGGGAATGCGAACACGTCGTTCAGCTACGCCGCGCCGCCTACCCCGCCGTCCGGTCTCAACTACACCATCAGTAACGTCTATCTCACGCAGGCCATTCAGAAGCTCGACAATTCGGTCTCGCTCGTGTCCAACCGCGCGGCGCTGCTGCGAGTGTTCGTCACGGCCACCGGCGCCAACAGTGCGCGCCCCGATGTGCGTGTGCGCATTTACGACGGCGCGACGCTGCTGTCGACCACTACTGTTCCCGCGCCGGAGACGAGCGTTCGCACCGCCATTGCCGAAGGCACGCTGGGTTCCACGTGGAACGTGACCGTGCCCGCGGCGAACATCCGCACCACCACGCGTGTCCTCGTCGATCTCGATCCCACGCAAGCCGTGACCGACGCCAATCGCGCCGATAACGTGTGGCCGTCGAACGGCACCCCGCAGGCGATCAGTGTGGTCAATGCGCCCACCTTCACCGTGCGCTTCGTGCCCGTGGTGGTCGGCACCGACACCGGACGCGTCAGTGCGGCGAACAAAGAATCGTTCCTCACCACCACGCGGCGCATCTGGCCCATCTCCACGGTCGTCTCCGACGTGCGCGCGCCCTTCACGTCGTCGGCCACCGTGCTGCAGTCGGGTGACGGCAACGGCAACTGGCTCACCGTGCTCAGCGAGATCAACACGCTCCGCGCGACCGACGGCGCGCCGACATCGACCTACTACTACGGCGTCGTACGCACCACGTACAACAGCGGCGTAGCGGGCTACGGCTACGTGCCGGGTCGCGCCTCCGTGGGCTGGGACTTTTTGCCCAGCGGCGACAACGTCGCGGCGCACGAGTGGGGGCACAATTTCTCTCGCAATCACGCGCCATGCGGCACCAGCGGTGATCCCAACTATCCGTACGCAGGTGGCGTCATCGGCGCCTTTGGCTGGAACAGCAGCAGCAACACCATCGTGTCGAACAGTGCGACCGACATCATGAGCTACTGCAGCAACAACTGGATCAGCGATTACAACTGGACCGCCGCGCTGAACTATCGCCAGTCGGCTGGCGCCCTCGTCGCGTCGGCCAATGTGAAGGGCGAGGGACTCCTGGTGTGGGGGCGCGTCGTCGACGGCGAGGTCCGGCTCGAGCCCGCGTTCCGCGTTTCCGCGCCGGTCACGCCGGCCGCACGTAATCCCACGCACCGCGTGGAGCTGCTCGATGCCAGCGGCAGCGCCCTGGTGCAGCTGCCGCTCGAGGCGAACCTGGTGGACCACATTCTCCCCGGTCATGAGGAGCGCCAGTTCGCCGTGGTCGTGCCATGGTCGGCGACGCTCGAGGCGCAGCTCGCCGAGCTGCGCGTGACCGACGCCCGCCTGCCCCTGCGTAGCGCCGTGCGCCGCGCCATCACCGCCCCAGCCGCCTCCGGCGCCCCGCAGGCGCTCGGACCGAGTGCCGACCCCGCTGCGGCCGTGTCGCGCTCAGCACGCGCCGTGACGGTCCGCTGGCAGAACAGCCGCTATCCCATGGCCATGGTCCGTGACGCCGCGACCGGCGAGGTCATGGGCTTTGTGCGCCGCTCAGGGGCCGCGGTAGCCACGGCGGGCCGGGCCGTTGACGTGGTGTTCTCCGATGGCGTTCGCAGTATCGTGGTGCCGCAGTAGCGTTGAGGGCCGTTCTCTTCACCTTCACAGCTCCGTGGCTCCTTCGATCTGGCACGTGTCTGACGGCGCGAGCCTAGGAGCCGGGGAGCTGAAGAGTTCGCCATGCATGCGAAATGCAGAACCTGTCCATATTGGCTATATTTTTCTCGTGCAACTAGCCAAAGAGGACAACATGCGTGTGTGGACGCTTGAAAAAGCCAAGAACGGGTTTTCGGAGCTCGTCAGGGGCGCGCTCGCCCACGAGCCGCAATTGGTCACACGCGGACGCTCCGGCGCCGATGCAGTAGTCGTCATCGCTCGCGACGACTACGAGCGCCTGGTGGCGCCTGTAGACCTGTACGCGGCCATGCAGCGATCGCCGCTGGCGGCGGCTATCGCCGAGGGCGCCTTCGACCGCGACGATCCCTTTCCCCGGCCCCGCGAAATGTCGCGCGAACTGTCGTTGGGTACGACCCAAGGCGACGGCGCTGACGGCAGCATGGAGTTCCCGGACGGAGTGCCATGAAGCGGTATCTGCTCGACACCAACATCGTGAGCGTCTTGGCGTCCCCGCAGCCGGATCCTCGGGTCGTGACGTGGATTCGCACTCAGCCCCCGCTCTCCCTGCATATCAGTGTGCTCGTGCTTGGTGAGATTGAAAAAGGGGTAACGCGGTTACCGGCGGGCGCTCGGAAGAGTGCCTTGTCGACCTGGATGGAGTTCGAATTGCCGGGATACTTCAGTAATCGAGTTTTGCCCTTCGACTTGGCGTGCTCCCGCCATTGGGGACGGCTCGATGCCGACGGCCTTGCGATAGGTCGCCCGCTCCCGGTCATTGACGGGCAGATGCTCGCCACCGCCGCGCGTCATGCGCTGGTATTCGTGACACGGAATGTGCGCGACTGCGCGCAGCGCGGTGTACCGGTTTTTGACCCGTACACGGGGACGCTGCACGAAGGGGGAGAGGTCCGACGCGAGCCGTGAGCTTTGCGTTCGAGTTGTGGGTGGTGTCTTTCCCTCCCCCTCCCGCCACGTCCCGCCGCTAGATTGCTGGTGCCGGTTCCGCCGGCTCAACCGCTTTCCCCGACAATCATGGCTTCTTTCGACGTCATCGTCCTTGGCGGTGGTCCCGCCGGATACGTGTGTGCCATTCGCTGCGCCCAGCTCGGGATGCAGGTTGCCGTCATCGAGCGCGAAGCGCTGGGCGGTACCTGTGTGCTGTGGGGGTGCATTCCCGCCAAGTCGCTCCTCGAGAGCGCGGGCCTCGCTCAGAAAATCGGCAAGGCCGCCGAACACGGCATCACGCTCGACGGCGTGACGTTCGACTTCGGCCCCGCCATGAAGCGTTCGCGCGCGATCAGTGCGCAGAACTCCAAGGGCGTCGAGTTCCTGTTCAAGAAGCACAAGGTGCAGTGGATCCGCGGTGAAGGGCTGCTCGAAAAGGGCAAGAAGGTCACCGTCACCGGCGCCGACGGCAAGAAGGAAACGCACGAGGCCAAGAAGGCCGTCGTCATTGCCACGGGCTCACGCGTGAAGGGACTGCCGCAAATCGGCCTCGAGCTCGACAAGAACATCGTGCTCTCGAGTGACGACGTGCTCGTCGCCGAGAAGGCGCCGGCCACGATGGCGGTGATCGGCGCGGGCGCGGTGGGGTGCGAGTTTGCCGACGTGTTCGCGAGCTTCGGCACGAAGGTGTCGCTCATCGAAGTGGCGGCCAACATCCTGCCCATCGAAGACGCCGATTGCAGCGCCGAGCTGGCCAAGGCGTTCAAGAAGCGCAAGATCGACGTCATGACCAGCGCCAAGATCTCCAACGTGAAGGTCACCAAGACCGGCGCGAGCATGACCGTCGAAGCGGGTGGTCAGACGCAGACGCTCGAGGTGGAGAAGGTGCTCGTGGCCGCCGGCCGCGCGCCCAACGTGGAGAAGATCGGCCTCGAAGCCGTGGGCATCGCGAAGAGCGAGCGCGGCTTCGTGAAGATCAACGAGAAGTTCGAGACGAGCGTGCCGGGCTACTACGCCATCGGTGACGTGGCGGGCAATCAGATGCTCGCGCACAAGGGTTCGCGCGAGGGCCACGTGCTCGCCGATCTGCTGGGCGGACAGCACGCGCATCTGGTGAACTACAAGAACATTCCGAGCGCCACGTACTGCCATCCGGAAGTCGCGAGCATCGGCCTCACCGAGCAGCAGTGCAAGGATCAGAAGCTCGACTACAAGATCGGCAAGTTCCCGTTCAGCGCGAACGGCCGGGCGCGTACGAGTGGTGAGACCGACGGCTTCGTGAAGATCATTCGCGACGCGAAGCACGGCGAAATTCTGGGAGCGCACATCGTGGGCGCACACGCCACGGAGCTCATTCACGAGTTGGTCGTGGCGCGCGAAAACGAATTCACCGTCGAGGAGATCGATCTCGCGGTGCACGCGCATCCGACGCTGTCCGAGGCGATTGGCGAGGCGGTGCTGGACTCGCTCGGCAAGATGCTGCACGCGTAACGCGGTTCAACTACGGGGGCTGGTCCGGCGGTCAACCGCGTACGAATCGAGCCCTCAGGGTAAAGAACGTAAGAGCACAGGGAAAAGCACGGTGCCGTTCACACGAACCTCAACTGCGGTTGTGGTTGAAGAGTGAACGGCACCGTGCTTTTTCCTTGGTTCTTGCGTTCTTCCCCCTGAGGGCTAGTGCCGTAGCCGGTTAACCGCCGGACCACAGGCTTATCTGGCCGGCCCACGCGCCGCAATCCACTGCTTGAACGACCGTTGGCTTTCGCCGGAGCGCGCTCCGCTGAGCAGGTTCTCGACGCTGATGTCTTCATCAAGGTCGGGCCAGTGAACGCCCTCGCCGCGGCCTATCAGACGCCAGTTCGAACGCTCTGCCGGCGTGCCATGAGCGAGTCGTGGGTACCACGCGAGCGGCACGGCAATGCTCCGACCGTCCGCGAGATCCACCGTGAGGGTGTCGTCCGTGACTTGAACCGTCTGGGCGAACGCGGGCCAGTGGTCAATCGGCGAAGTAGTCATCCCAGCTCCTCAGCAAGTCGGCCTCGTGCTCCTGAACCATCTCGCCGCGTTCGCCGACACAAAGAGAAGAACCCATTGGGGTCCAACGCGGAAGACGGTGGGTATTTCTCAATTTCTATCGTGTTGGTCTCTACGGCAAACTGACCAGGTCGGGGACCACAGAATGCTCGCGAGCGAGTTCAACGACGGGTGTGGCTGGTCCGGCGGTCAACCGACCGACGGCACTAGCCCTCAGGGTAAAGAACGTAAGGCCACAGGGAAAAGCACGGTGCCGTTCACACGAATCTCAACTGCCGTTGTGGTTCAAGAGTGGACGGCACCGCGCTTCACCCTGTGCTCTTGCGTTCTTTACCCTGAGGGCTCGTTTCGTAGCTGGTAAACCGCCGGACCAACCACCCGTCGTTGCCGCCTTCTGGCGCGCCAGTCCCACTTCGGGTATCGTGTAATTACATCGTAATTACCACTGGCACGCAGGAGCGACTGTGCGCATGAAATCACGCTTGGTGCAAATCGGGAACTCCCGCGGCGTCCGCCTGAGCAAAGCGGTGCTCGACCACGCCGCACTTTCCGAAGACGTCGAGATTATCGCCGAGCCCGGCGTGATTCAGATCCGCTCGGCGAGCCGGCCGCGCGCAGGATGGGCGGAGGCCGCCGCAGGGGTCGACCCAACGCCGCTCCTCGACGGGGCCACTGGCTCGGCGTTCGACGATTCGGAGTGGACATGGTGAGCGCTGGCCAAGTTCGCCGAGGCGATGTGTACCTGGTCAACCTCGACCCGACCGTTGGCCGGGAAATCCGGAAGGCGCGGCCGTGTGTCGTTGTGTCACCAGACGAACTCAACGCGCATCTCGCCACGTTCATTGTCGCGCCACTCACGACGGGCGCCCACGCGTATCCGTTCCGCGTAGCCTGTCGGTTCGATGGGAAAGACGGTCATGTGGTGCTCGACCAGCTGCGCACCGTTGATCGCGTGCGATTATCGAGACGGCTGGGAGCGTTGACCGCAGTGACGCAGGGAAAGGTGTTGACGGTGCTGCGTGAGATGTTTGCGGTGTAGATCCGCAGGAGCAATTGAACAACGGGTGGCCGGTCCGGCGGTCAACGAGCCGACGGCGCTAGCCCTCAGGAAGAAGAACGCAAGAGCACAGGACAAAGCGCGGGACGATCTACTAGGGAACCACGGCTGTTTTTCCCGGTGAACGGCACCGTGCTTTTTCCTTGGTTCTTGCGTTCTTCCCCCTGAGGGCTAGTACCGTAGCCGGTAGACCGCCGGACCAACCACCCGCAGTTCAAGCAGCCCCCTGTCGGTATAGCAGGCCAGTCGTAAGCGGTGGCAGTGCCGCATTGACCGGCTCCAGACGGATCCGCACGCGGTATCCCAACGCCGCCGCGATCTTCACCAAGGTTGAAAGCTCGACATTGTCACTGTGCTCGATCTGCTGCACTCGCGCACGGGTCACTCCCGCCGACCGGCCGACGACATCCAACGACTGCTGGTTCTGTCGTCGTGCGTGCGCCAACAGTTCGCCCACAGTACCAGTGATGCAGACGGCTTCCAACTGGTCGACCGTGATTGGCGCGGCATTAGCAGGGACGCGGGGAGGTGCTTCCCCTGCGCCATCGACCTTCGCGAGCAGCGCCATGAACGCGGCATCTGGTACCTCGTCGAGGTGCAGATCGCGTTTCACCTGCGCCGGTGATCGCTGGTGCTTCTTCACAACGCGGCCCTCTGATAAACGTCGACACCTTGCTTGGCGGCCAGGTACACCTCCAACGCGATCGCGAGTTTTTGTGTGCTCGCTGTCGCACCGTCCTTCACTTCGCAATTCACGAGTCCCGCCACCTCTTCGTTCACGTGCACCGCGAAGAAGAGATAGATCCGACAACCACCTTTCTGCCCCCCACGAGCCCGCGGCTTGAGCTCGAACAGCGGAAGGCCTGTAAGCTTGGTGAGATATCGCGAAGAGCGACCGTACCGCGTGAGATCCGCAACCACATCAATGAGTTGACCAAGCGGCTCGATCCTCCCGGCAGCCGCAAGGTCGAGAAACTCCTCTACCAGTAACGGATGTTCTGCCGTGAGCCGTCGAGGATGCCTGGTTGGGAACAGCCGCATGTTTATGCTAGACTATACAGTTTTGTGCGTCAAGTCTTGACTTGACGACAATCGACTATGGGTGACGTAGTCCCATCACCACACACGGCCAGGCGCGGGTGCCCGATCTTCAAAATCACTGTCCACCTTAAGGGTCCGGGTGGAATCCGATGTCACCAGATCTACGCGCGCAGTGACCCCATAACGCATGGGCCAATTGCCACCCGGCCCGTAGATTCCCTCCTGTATATTGCGCCGTGCTCCTCTACACCCTCGACCTCGGCCTCACCCCCTACGACGACGCCTGGGCGCTGCAAAAGCGCGCCCTCGCCGCTCGTATCTCCGGCGAGCTCCCCGAGGATCTGCTCATCCTCGTGCAGCACCCGCCTGTCGTGACGTTGGGGCGCAGCACCAAGCCCGGTCATCTGCTGGCGAGCGCCGAGTACCTCGAGGCGCAGGGCATTCTGCTGCGCGAAGTGGAGCGCGGCGGCGATGTCACCATTCACGAGCCGGGCCAGCTCGTGGCGTATCCCATTGTGGATCTCAAGCGCCACAGGAAGGACCTGCACTGGTATCTGCGGCAGGTCGAGGAAATCGTCATGCGCGCGCTGGCCACCTTTGGCCTTGAATGTGCACGCGTAGAGGGGCTGACGGGCGTCTGGCGCCTGCGCCCCGACGGCACACGCGCCAAGCTCGCCAGCATCGGCGTGCACGCCCGTGACTGGGTCACGTGGCACGGGGTAGCGCTGAACGTGGAGAACGATCTCTCCACCTTCAACCACACCGTTCCGTGCGGCATCGATGGTGTGGAGATGAGCACGGTGGCGCGTGAATGCGCGCGTGCCGGCCTGTCGGTACCGTCGTTCGCGGACGTCCAGCATGCCGTGACGCGCGCGGCCGGAGAAGTCTTCAGCATTTCACCGCTGGCATTACCGACACCATTGCGCGCGTTGCTGGAGCAGGCGCCTGCGTGAACGGTCACAAGGGGAAAAGCTCCTGTCCCACGAGTCTTTCCAGCATCGCGGTCACACGTTACTGTCACGCATTGTAGGACATCGGGAGTCGCTCCCGACGTGAATGTTCGGTGTCGGACACTCCCTCGTGTACGGTCGCTTTCCCCACAACACATTGCCCACGCTTATGCTCAGACGCGCTTCGTTCCCTTGGCCGGCGCTCGCCGCCTCTGCCGCGCTGTTGGCCGCCTGCAATGGCGATGACGGCCCCCGTCCACCCTCCACGTTGGCGGCGATCACGTCGACCAGCCTGACCGGCACCGTCGGTGAGCTCGCCAGCAGCCCGCTCACCGTGAAGGTCGCCGATGACCGTGGCGGCAACCTCGGCGGTATCATCGTCACCTTCGCCGTCGCCGCGGGCGGCGGAACCGTGACCCCCGCGGTCGACACGACCGACGGCACCGGTACGGCCACCGCCAGCTGGCGCTTTGGCGGCACCGCTGGTGAGCAGCGCGTCACGGCCACCGTGACGGGTGTGGCGACGCCGGTGAACTTCGTAGCGCAGACCATTGCCGGTGCGCCGGCCAGCGTCGCCATTCAGGGCGGCGACAACCAGAGCGCGGCGGCCAACACTGCCGTCACGACGGCCCCATCGGTCATCGTGCGTGACCGCTTCAACAACCCGGTCAACGCCACCTCGGTGTTCTTCAGTGTTTCGGGTGGCGGCGGGTCCGTCACGGGCGCTGGCGCCGTCACCAACCCCACTGGCGTCGCCACGGTGGGTTCGTGGACGCTCGGCCCTGCCGTGGGCGCCAACCGCCTCACCGCCCTCGTGGTGGCCAACGGCGTGACCTCCAACCCGGTCACCTTCAACGCCACGGCCACGGCCGGTGCGGCGGCCTCGGTGGGCGCCACGAGCGCCACGTCGCTCTCGGCGGTGGTCGGTGCGCTGGTGACCCCGGTGCCCACCATTCGCGTGCTCGACGCCAATGGCAACCCGGTGGCTGGCGTGAACGTGACGTTCACCGCCTCCAACGGCTCCACGGTCGTGGGCGGCAGCAAGACGACCAGCTTGAACGGTACGGCCTCGCCGGACGGCTGGCAGATGGGGGCCACTACGGGCTCGTTCACGCTGACGGCGACGGTGGGCTCGCTCACACCGGTGGTGTTCACCTCCACGGCTCGCAACGCGGCCGCGGCGGCGCTCACGATCGTGGCGGGCAACAACCAGACGGCCACGGTGGGACGTACGCTCCCCATCGACCCGGCGGTGCGCATCACCGACGCCTTCGGCAACCCCATTGTCGGGCAGGAAGTGGTGTTCGAAGTG
>CANGXD010000128.1 GCA_947457545.1 Gemmatimonadaceae bacterium | reverse complement strand
CTGATCAGCCGAGCCGCGAGCTTCGTGCTGCCGTACTCCACCAAGTATGTGCTCGATGAAGTGCTGCCGCAGAAGGATCTGCGCATGCTGGGGCTCGTCGCGCTGGCGGGACTTGGTGCCACCATCGTGCAGACACTCACCGGCTACGCACTCTCGCAAGTCGTGAGCGTTGCGGCGCAGCAGGCCATCGCGCAGCTGCGTGAGGAAGTGCAGGGACATCTCATTCGTCTGCCGGTGCGCTACTTCGACAGCACCAAGAGCGGCGTGCTCGTCTCGCGCGTGATGAGCGACCCCGAAGGCATTCGCAATCTCATCGGCACGGGGCTCATTCAGCTTACGGGCGGCATTCTGAGCGCGATCGCGGCCATGGCGGTGCTGCTGCATCTCAATTGGAAGCTCACGCTTGCCACGGTGTTGCCCATCGCGCTGTTCGGCGCTGGCATGAGCATCGCCTTCAAGCGTCTGCGCCCCATCTTCCGCGAGCGCAGCGTCATCAATGCCGAGGTCACGGGTCGTCTCACGGAAACGCTCGGCGGCATTCGTCTCATCAAGGTGTACACGGCCGAAGAACGCGAGAAGGAAGTGTTCGGCAAAGGTGTGCAGCGTCTCTTCCAGAACATCGCGAAGACCATTACCGGCACGTCGCTCACCGGCACGCTGGGCCTCGCGGTCGTGGGCGTGATCGGCGTGATCGTGATGTACGTCGGTGGCGGTGACGTGATGCGTGGCACGACGACGATCGGCAGCCTGTTCACGTTCCTCATCTTCATTGGCATGGTGACGGCGCCGCTCATTTCGGTGGCAAGCATCGGCACGCAGATCACGGAAGCGTTTGCGGGACTCGACCGCATTCGCGAGTTGCGCGACATGGCGACTGAAGATCAGGAAGACGCGAGCAAGCAGTCGGTGCCGGAAGTCGTGGGGCGTGTGGAATTCGATGACGTGAGCTTCGAATACGAGCCCGGCGTGCCGGTGCTCAAGCACGTCAACTTTTCGGCGCCGGCCGGAACCACCACTGCGTTGGTGGGATCGAGCGGCAGCGGCAAGAGCACCATGATTTCGCTCATCATGGCCTTCGCGCAGCCGCAGCAAGGCAGCATCAAGGTGGACGGGGTGCCGGTGCGCGACCTCAAGCTGCGCGACTATCGCCGGCACCTTGGGGTGGTCATGCAGGACAACTTCCTCTTCGATGGCACGGTGAAGGAGAACATCGCCTTCACGAAGCCCGGCGCGACCGACGAAGAGGTCATGCATGTTGCCAAGATCGCCAACGCGCACGAGTTCATTCAAGGATTTCCGCAGGGCTACGACACGATTGTCGGTGAGCGCGGCGTGAAGCTGTCGGGTGGCCAGCGTCAGCGTGTGGCGATTGCGCGTGCCATTCTCGCCAATCCGCGGGTGCTCATTCTCGACGAAGCGACCTCGAGTCTCGACAGCGAGAGCGAGCATCTCATTCAGGAAGGGCTGCGCCGCCTGCGGGCCGGTCGTACCACCTTCGTGATTGCCCACCGTTTGTCGACCATTACCAGCGCCGATCAGATTCTCGTTCTGGAGCATGGCGAGATCGTGGAGCGCGGCTCGCACGCGCAGTTGCTGGAGCTCGGGGGGCGCTATCACGATCTGTACCGCCGGCAGTATCAGCTGGAGAGCGATCAGTTCATCAATCCGGGCGAGGAGATTGCCGCGACGGGGTGACGGGCTTGTCAATTGCCTGCCAACACAGGTACCGCTTTAGCTGGCAGCAGGTGAAGTTTCAAGGATACATATAATCCAAGAAACCATACGTGACTGCTTCACCGACGTTTACCACGCTTCAGCTTCACCCGAATCTCCTGCAGGGCCTCAAGGAGCTCGGGTTTGCTCGGCCCACGCCCATTCAGGGCGAGTCGATTCCGCCGGCGCTCGAAGGACGCGATCTGTTGGCCTGCGCCATGACCGGCAGCGGCAAGACCTACGCGTTCCTGCTTCCCATTCTGCATCATCTCATGAGCAAGCCGCGCGGCAAGACGCGCGCGCTCGTGCTCACGCCCACGCGTGAACTGGCCGCCCAGATTCACGATAGCCTCAAGGACGTCACCATCCACACGCCGCTGACGGGCGCGGCGGTGTTCGGTGGCGTAGGTATGGGTCCCCAGGAACACGCATTCCGCAGCGGCGCCGATGTGCTCATCGCCACGCCGGGTCGGTTGCTCGATCACTTCCGTCAGCCGTACGCGAAGCTCGAAGCGCTCGAGTTTCTCGTGCTCGACGAAGCCGATCGCATGCTCGACATGGGCTTCCTGCCGGAAATCAAGAAGATTCTGCGGCACCTGCCGACCACCAAGCGGCAGACGCTGTTCTTCAGCGCCACCATGCCGCCGCCAATCGCGGCGCTTGCGCAGGAGATGCTCAACAAGCCGGTCACGCTCAACCTCCAGCGCACTGCTGCCCCCGCCAAGGGGATCACGCAAGCGGTGTATCCGGTAGCGCAGGACCTCAAGAGCGCGCTGCTCATTTCGCTGCTCAAGCGCGGCGACATGCCGCAGGCTCTCGTCTTCACGCGCACCAAGCATCGTGCCAACCGGCTGGCGTCGCAGCTGGTGGCCGCCGGCATCAAGGCGGAGCGTATTCACGGCAACCGGTCGCAGAGCCAGCGTACGCAGGCGCTCGCCGGCTTCAAGGACGGTTCGTATCAGGTGCTCGTCGCCACGGATATCGCCGCGCGCGGTATCGATGTGGAAGCGCTGGGCCATGTGGTCAACTTCGATGTGCCGGTGGCTGCGGAGGATTACATCCACCGCGTCGGTCGTACGGCGCGTGCCGAAGCGACGGGTGAAGCGTTCACCTTCGTGAGCCCGGAAGAAGAGGGCGAGCTCAAGCTCATCGAGCGCGCCATCAAGAAGCAGCTGCCGCGGGTGACCGTCCCCGATTTCGACTACAACGCGAAGCCGCAGGCGAAGCTCGAGGTACCCATTGCCGAACGCATCGCCGAAATTCGCAAGAAGAAGGCGGAAGATCGGGCGCGTGCCGCGGCCAAGGTGGCGCGTCGTACGGCGGCGCAGCAGGGCGAGGTCGAACGCAAGTCGAGCAAGCCGGCCCGTCCGGCGGCGCCTCGCGGCGCACCGGCTGCGCGCGGTCCGGAGCGTCCGGCCGAAGGCGCCAAGGTGGGCGGTGCCCGCCGTGGTCCGCGTCGTCCGGGCGGTGGCGGTGCAGCCGGCGGCGGTGGGCGCAGTGGGGGAAGCAGCGGCGGCGGGTCGCGCCGGTCGGATAGCCCGTACAAGTAAGCCTGTGATCGCGGTGGTACCGTGAACGACATTCGGTATCCGGTACCGGCCGCCGTCCACCGCATCGAGCAGGTGGTCGATCGCAGTCGCTTCATCTGCACCGTCGCCCGCGCGGCCAATGCCGAAGAGGCACAGGCGTTCATCAAATCGATGAACGCCGAGTTCTCGAACGCCACGCACAATTGCTGGGCGTATGTGCTGGGGCCGCCCGGAAGTACCGACCGCATCGGCATGAGCGACGACGGCGAACCGCACGGCACCGCCGGTCGCCCCATGCTGACGGTCCTCATGCACTGCGGCATCGGCGAAATCGTCGCCGTCGTGACGCGCTACTACGGTGGCACCAACCTCGGCACGGGCGGGTTGGTCAAGGCGTACGGCGGCGCGGTGCAGGAAGCGCTCGTGCAGCTGCCCACCCAACTGCGCGTCGATACCGTAACCGTCACGTTTGCCGTGGGATACGCCGCCATCGGTGCCGTACAGCAGATGCTCCCCACCGTCGAGGCCGAGGTGGTATCGCAGCAGTTTGCGGTGGAGGCGGAGTTCACGGTTATGGTGCCGCGCGTGCAGCTGCCGATACTCGAAGCACAGCTTCAACACATCACACGCGGTGCGATGGCGCCGCTGCAGTCACCTGCGTAAGCGCTCCTTTCCACTAATCGCTCAGCCCCGCCCATGAATCCCAACGCCGAACGCCTGATTCGCGAAACGTGGATGCAGCTCGTGCCCATACGTGCTGTTGCGGCCGAGTTGTTCTACTCGCGGTTGTTTGCCATCGACCCGACGGCGGAGGAGCTCTTCGCCGGCAAGCCGATGCACGAGCAGTACGACAAGTTCCTGAAGACCGTCGACTGGCTCGTGCAGACCCTCGATTATCCGCCGCGCGTCATCGAAGAGCTTCAGGCGCTGTCGCGGCGCCATGTGGGCTACGGCGTCATCGTGGCGCACTACGAGACCGTGGGTGCCGCTTTGCTCTGGGCGCTCGAGCAGGGGCTTGGCGATAAATGGGACGCCGACGTGAAGCGCGCATGGACTGAGCTCTACATCTTCATCAGCGGCGTCATGGTGCGCGAAGCCACCCCGTCGTCAGCCTGACGGGGACGGCTCCGCGCGGCGGCTGTCGCGCTACGACAGCCCCTCGATCGTCCCATCTGCCCGCAGCCGCATCCCTTCGGCGGCGGGCTTTTTCGACAGCCCCGGCATCGTCATGATGTCGCCGCACTTGGCCACCACGAATCCTGCGCCCGCGCTGCCGTAGACTTCGTTCACGGTAATGCGAAAGCCCGTGGGCACATTGAGCCGCGTCGCATCGTCGGTGAGCGAATACTGCGTTTTGGCCATGCACACCGGCGTGTGCGCCATGCCGTTGGCCTCGAGCCACGCCATGCTCTTTTCGGCCGCACTCGAGAAGTCCACGCCGTCGGCGCCGTACACCTTCTGCGCCACCTCGAGAATCTTTTCGCGAATGGGACGTGCGTTGTCGTACAGCGGCCGGAACTCGGCCCGCCCGGAGGCCAACAGCGCGAGCACTTCATGCGCCAACGCTTCGCCGCCCGCACCGCCCTCGGCCCACACGTTGCACATGGCCACGGGTACGCCAAGCTGCGCCACGTACGCGCGAATCATCTCGACTTCGGCATCGCTGTCGCTGGTACGGCGGTTGATGGCCACCACCACCGGAACACCGAACTGCTGCACGTTGCGCACATGATGCGCGACATGCGGCAGGCCACGTTCGAGGGCGCCAAGGTCTTCGTGGTCGAGCTCCGACTTGGGGACACCGCCCTGCATCTTGAGTGAGCGCACCGTGGCGACCAGCACCGCCGCCTCCGGATTGAGCCCGCCAGCGCGACACTTGATGTCGAAGAACTTTTCGGCGCCCAGGTCACTGCCGAAGCCTGCTTCGGTGACGACGATGTCGGCGAGCGCGAGACCGGTGCGCGTCGCGACGAGCGAGTTGCAGCCGTGCGCAATGTTGCCGAACGGGCCAGCGTGCAAAATGGCCGGTCCGCCCTCGAGCGTCTGTACGAGGTTGGGGCGCATGGCATCCTTGAGCAGCAGCGTCATGGCGCCGGTGGCGCCGAGGTCGCGCGCGTAGACGGGCTTCTTGTCTTTGCCGAGCGTGGTGCCCACCACGATGTTACCCAACCGTTGCTCGAGGTCTTCCGCGTCGGCGGCAAGCGCCACGATCGCCATGATTTCGCTGGCGGGGATGATCACCCACCGCTCCTCGCGCATGGTGCCGTTGCCGGTGCCCACACCAATAATGGCGCTACGCAGCGCGCGGTCGTTCATGTCGATGGTGCGCGGCCACGAGATGGCCTTGGGATTGAGCCCCAGCGCATTGCCATGATAGAGGTGGTTGTCGATCATGGCACTGAGCAGCGCGTGCGCACTGGCGATCGCGTGAAAATCGCCGGTGAAATGCAGGTTGATGTCGTCCATGGGCAACACCTGCGAGTAGCCGCCACCAGCGGCACCGCCCTTCACCCCGAACACCGGGCCGAGGCTCGGTTCACGCATGCACAATACGGCATTGTGTCCCAGCCGCCGGAACGCCTGCGACAGCCCCACGCTGACCGTGCTCTTGCCTTCGCCCGCCGGTGTGGGGTTGATGGCCGTAACCAGCACCAGGCGCCCCTTGGGCGGCGCCGACGCGAGCGATAACGGCAGTTTGGCTTTGTATTTCCCGTACAGGTCGATGTCGTCTTCGGCGAGTCCGAGCTCGGCGGCCACCTCGCGGATGGGACGCATGATCGCCGCCTGGGCGATCTCGATATCGGAGGGGACGGAAGATGGCGTGACCGTCATGGCGTACCGTGGGGTGCGAGTGCAAGTTGTAGGCATGGCGCCTTCCTCCATTCTAGCAGCAATCACCGGACCCCGCCGTGGCGCGGGTGTACGCTCATGATCATCGCCGTGTACGGCGCGTCGAGCCGGTTGGGACAGCAGTTCATCGTGGCCGCTGCCGAGGCAGGCCATTCACTGCGTCTGCACTATCGCTCCAAACCATCGGAGCAGCTGCCGGAGAACGCCACCGTGATCGTGGGGTCGCTGGCCGATCCGACTGCGGTACGCGAAGTATTGCGCGGCGCCGATGCGGCAGTGGTGATGCTCGGGCACAAGGATGATGCGCGCGTGCCGTATATCGCCGCGGCAATGAAGCTCATCGTGAGCACCATGAAGACGCTCAACCAGTCGCGATTGCTCGTGATCACGAGCGCGATGGCGGGTGAATCGACGGTTGGCCTCACGATGAAGATCCGCACGCTCTTTGCGCGCCGCTCGGCGCATGACGGCATGATGGAAGATCGCGATGAGCAAGAGCGCTACGTGCGCGCGAGCCGTCTCGACGGGTGGACGGTGATCAAGCCCGGCAAGCTCACCGATGGCGCGGCGAGCGATCGTGCGCAGATGGACACGACGGTATCGCTCGGCGCCGGCAGTCAGGTGTCACGCGCGTCGCTCGCGAAGTTGCTCGTGCAGGAGTTGGGTGCGCCCAAGTTTGCGCAGCAGGCGGTCTACGTCGCCGAGCGCTGACCGCTCGCGCCAACGACGGAGTCCGCATGGAGCCCTCATTGCGTTCGAGTTTTCCGTACGACACGGTGCTGACGTTCGGTGCGGCGATGGCCTTCTGCGGCTGGATGCTGTGGGATCTGCGCAAGGAGAACAAGTTGGCCGCCGCCAAAAAAGCCGCACTGCAGCGGGCGCGCGCGTCGGCTCCTCCACCAACCGCTTCGGCTTCGGCCATGCGGTGGCCCACCCCGGCGGCATCTGGTCCTGTTGTTGAAGTCCCCACCCTTCCCGCTTCCCTGTACCTGGCTGAGGATATGACCGACGTTCGCAAGATCGCGTGGGACGACATGGCCGTCGAAGAGCTGACGCCGCTCATTGGCCGTCGCCTGGTGTATACCGACAAGCAGATGCTGGCGCATGTGTATCTCAAGCAGGGCGCGATCGTGCCCGCGCACGATCACATCAACGAGCAGATCACGTACATCCTGTCGGGCGCGCTGCGCTTCTGGATTGGCGAACACGCCGACCAGCCTGGCGAGACGTTCGTGGACGTGCGCGCCGGCGAAGTGCTCGTCATTCCGAGCATGGTGCGGCACCGCGCCGAAGCGCTCGAAGACACGCTCGACGTGGACATCTTCAATCCGCCGCGTCAGGACTGGATCGACAAGTCGGATGACTATCTCCGTTCTGGCAAGCCGATGAGCAACGGAGGGCAGGGCTGATGGATCTTGGTCTCAAGGGCAAGGTGGCGCTCGTCTGCGGGGCCAGCCGCGGCATTGCCTACGCCACCGCCGAGGAGCTGGCGCAGGAAGGAGTGGAGCTGGTGATTTGCTCACGCGCCGGTGACAGTATCCGCGGTGCGAAGCGGAAGCTCGAAGCGCACGGTGTCACGGTCACGGCACTCGAGGCCGATCTCGCGACGGCCGAAGGCATCGCGCATGTGGTGGCGCACGTAAAGTCTGCGTATCCGGCGGGCATCGACATTCTGGTGTGCAACACCGGCGGCCCGCCAACGGGTACGCCTCTGGGGCACGATTGGAGCGTGTGGCAGGCGGCGACGGATATGCTGCTGCGGAGTGTGGTGGAGCTCACGCGCGCGTTCGTGCCGGCCATGCAGGCGAAGAAGTGGGGGCGCGTCATCGCCATCACGTCGCTGGCCGTGAAGCGTCCGCAGGCCAACCTCGTGCTGAGCAACGCGCTGCGCGCGGGCGTGACGGGGTATCTGCGCACACTCGCCGACGATGTGGGGCGTGACGGCGTGACGGTGAACACGGTGCTCCCCGGGTTCACGGCCACCGAGCGGCTCGACGACCTGGCTGCCGCCAATTCACTTCGCAGCGGGCAGTCCACGGAGGCGATCTTTGCCGGGTGGGCCAACGAGTCGCCGCTGGGGCGCGTTGGGCGCCCCGATGAGTTGGCCGCGGTGATAGCTTTCCTGTGCTCGACGCGCGCCGGCTTCATGACCGGACAGGCCGTGCTGGTGGATGGCGGCGCCGTGCGCTCGTTGCTGTAGTCACACCGCAGTCGTTCGCCGTATTCCGATTCGTCGCGCGGGTTCGCGCGCTTCTGTTCTACTTCAGCACTTCCGCACATGAGCCGCATTTCCGAGACGCAGTGGATCTGGCGCGATGGCCATTTCATTCCGTGGGCCGACGCTACGATTCACGTGCTCAGCCACTCCGTGCAGTTCGGGTCGTCCGCGTTCGAAGGGATCCGTGCGTACAGCACGCCCAAGGGACCGGCGATCTTCCGTCTGCGCGAGCATCTCGAGCGGCTCCTGCATTCGTGCAAGATTTATCGCATGGAGGTGCCGTACACGATCGAGCAGCTCATTGAGGCGTCGCGTGAAACCGTCGCGCGCAACGGCGTCGAGTCGTGCTACCTGCGCCCCATGGTCGTGCGCGGTTACGGCACGGCGGGCATGGTGCCCATCGGTGCGCCGGTGGAGACGTATCTCCCCTGCTGGCCGTGGGGCGCGTACCTCGGCGACGAAGCGCTCGACGCGGGTGTCGACGCGTGCATTTCGAGCTGGCATCGTGTGCAGCCCAACACCATTCCGGCCATGGCGAAGATCGCGGGTAACTACCTCAGCGGTCAGCTCATCAAGATGGAAGCGCTCGCGAACGGGTACGCCGAAGGGATCGCGCTGAGCCCGAGCGGCATGGTGAGCGAAGGGTCGGGGCAGAACGTCTTCATCGTGTCCAAGGGCACGATCATCACGACGCCGCTCGACGGCAGCATTCTGGGCGGCATCACGCGTGCGACGATCATGCAGCTCGCGTCCGATGCCGGCATCCCGGTGCGTGAAATGCACATTCCGCGCGAGATGCTCTACATGGCCGACGAAGTGTTCTTCACGGGCACGGCCGCCGAGCTCACGCCGGTGCGCAGCGTCGATCGCATTACGGTTGGTGCGGGTCGCGTTGGCCCCATCACCAAGCAGCTTCAGCAGGAATACCTCGGCATCGCCAAGGGGCAGATCGAAGATCGCCACGGGTGGCTGACGCACTGCCGCTAAGCGCGTTGTGCATCGATGGCGAACCGCGTCTTGAGCGTGCTCAGGGCGCGGTTCTGCGTCTCCCGCCGATGAAATGCAGCAGCAGGAGCGTGACCATGGCGCCGATGAAGGCCGTAAAGATCACGCCACCCAATCCCGGGAGGGGCGTGCTGACGCCGAGCTGGCGGAAAATCCATCCGCCGACAAAGGCGCCCACGATGCCGACGACGATGTTCCCCACCAACCCTACGCCTCCTACGACGAGTGAGGCGAGCACACCGGCAACGAGTCCAACGATGAGCCACGTGACCATGTCCATAGCGATCTCCACCAAAGGGTTTGGCGGCGTGTATCGCAACGATCGGGCCATGAGCAAGGTGCTGGCGACGGCGGGCGCATGGCGCTGACCTCCACGATGTACGCGATGACTGTCTCGCTCGCGCATGTCGATCGTGGCGTGTACGAGCAGCTCGAGTTCCGCATGGCGATGCATCCGTCGGAGTCGCCGGAGTATTTCGTGGCGCGGCTGCTGGCGTATTGCCTGGAGTACCGCGAGGGGATCGCCTTCTCCAAGGGCGTTTCCGACCCGGACGATCCCACGGTAAGCGTGCGCGACCTGACGGGGACGATCACGACCTGGATCGAGATCGGGCTCCCCGATGCGGCGCGGCTGCACAAGGCGAGCAAGGCGGCGCCCCGCACCGTCGTGTATACGCATAAGGACCCGACCGTCTGGTTGCGTCAGATCGCCGGCGAGCGGATTCACAAGGTGGAGCGCATCGAGTGCTACCGGCTCGAGCGGGAGCTTATCGAGGCGTTGGTGGAGAAGCTCGACCGTCGGATGAGCTTCGAGCTGTCGATTACCGACGGTGACCTGTTTTTGAATCTGGCGAACTCGACCATAACGAGTAGCATTCAGCGCATCTCTCTAGGAGCGTAACGCGCGGCATGCAAGACTTCGGTGGTGGGGTAGTTCGGTCTCGGGATCAGGTACTGCCATACCGCTTTGCGGGCATGGATTTCGAGGTCCGTGTGCTGGTGTCGAGCGCCGACACCGGTGGTGCTCAGGCGGTGACGGAGTTCACCTTCGAGCGGCCATTCGATGGGCCGCCGTTGCATTGGCACCGGAGCTACGCCGAAACGTTCGTGTGCCTCGAAGGGGTGTGCACCGTGCGCTTCGAGCAGCATGAAGAGCAACTGGTCCCGGGCGACGTGGCGTACATTCCGCCGGGCGTTCTGCACAGTTATCGCATCGAGGGAGTGCATCGCACGCGCTACCTGCTCGTGTGCTCCCCCAGCGGTGATTTCGACCAGTACGTCGCCGACGCGGCCGCTGTCGCTGCCGAATCCCACCGCCGCAATGCTCCGGTGGACATGGAGCTGCTGCGCGCCATCCGCGGCCGTTACGAGACGTATGAGGCGGATGTCCCGCGCTTCTGAGCGCGCTGTAGGGAAATCGCCTGTTGACGGCGACTGGTCGGGGCCCGAGTATCCAGCCATGACGGTCAGCGCCACTTACCGCGCCTTTGTCCTCGAGCAGTTGTCGAGGGCGCTCCCCGACGTCCATGCGCGCAGCATGTTCGGTGGAGTCGGCATTTACTGCGGCCCGATCTTCTTTGCCCTCATCGGGAACGACGTGCTCTATTTCAAGGTCGACGAGCGAACTCGCGAGCACTTCGAAGCCAGGGGGATGCGCCCGTTTCGTCCGTTCGGCGAAGGCGGGGAGGTCATGCAGTATTACGAGGTGCCGGCAGAGGTGCTCGAGGAGCGCGAGGCCCTTGGCGCATGGGCGGAGGAGGCGGTGGCTGTCGGACGACGCGCGAAGCAGCGAAAGGGGAAGCGCAACGGATTGATGGCGTCGTGACCGACACGCGTACTGCCAGCGCACCGGAGGCGGAGACGGAGACCGCGGCCCCCCTCGATGTCGTGCGCGTGCATCCGCTGTGCGCCGAAACGCCGACCAGCGTGCTGCCCCTCGCGGTCACGCCGCGTGAAAGTGTGTACGTGCGCAGCAATTTCGAGATGCCGCTGGCGCATGACGCGTGGGAGCTGGCGGTGCGCGGCGCGGTACGTACGCCATTCACGCTGTCGCTGCGCGATATCGCCGCGTTGCCCATGCACACCGTGCTGGCCACGATGGAGTGCGCGGGGAACTGGCGGTTGGGTATGGACCCCGTACCCACCGGTGAGCCGTGGAAATACGGCGCCGTGAGTACCACGCGATGGAGTGGCGTGTCGCTGGCCGCATTGCTCGATCGCGCCGGGCTGCACGACGACGCCCTCG
>CANGXD010000127.1 GCA_947457545.1 Gemmatimonadaceae bacterium | reverse complement strand
GGTGCGCAATGCCGGGGTGCTCGCCCTCATCCGCCACCATCGCATGGCGTATGCCGATCTCTCCGATCCGGTCACGCTGCTGCGCCAGGGCTCCGACTACGGCACCGAATTGTCGCGCTACTGGTCGTACGCCGATGCCCCGCGGCCGCAGGCGATCGACGAAACGCGGGTGGCGGCCTACTCGGAAATCATGGCCGCGACGCTGCCGCCGGTCGCGCATGATGTGCTCGACGCCTACGACCTCTCCAAGCACGAGTGCCTGCTCGACGTCGGCGGTGGTGAAGGCGTCTTCCTGTCACTCGTCGGAGCCAAGCATAAGCGCCTGCAGCTGCAGCTGTTCGACCTGCCGGCGGTGGCGGCGCGTGCCGGCCTGCGGCTCGAACAGGCGGGCATGGGTGACCGGGTCACCTGTCACGGCGGCAACTTCCACGCCGATTCGCTCCCCACGGGCGCCGATGTCATGTCGCTCGTCCGGGTACTCCTCGATCATGACGACGCCTCCGTCCTGCGCCTGCTGCAACGCGTCCGCGCCGCGCTCCCCAAAGGCGGCGTGCTTCTGATCGCCGAGGCGCTGGCCGGCGCGAAGGGCGCCGAAACCGTGGGGGACGCGTATTTCTCGTTCTACCTCATGGCGATGGGCAAAGGCCGCGCGCGCCGGGCCTCGGAGCTGCACGACATGCTCCAGAAGGCCGGTTTCCGCCGCAGCCGAGAGCTCCCCACCCGCTTCCCCATTCAGACCGGCTTGATCGTCGCCGAAGTCTGACGATCGTCGCCGGACCGTCGGTCCGGACGGTCCGACGTGTGTCGGACGCAATTCCCGACCGATTCGCTCTGGATATTGACAGCGTCAACTGTCAACCTCACTGTACACACGTGAACTCCCTCGCCGTTGTTTTCGAAGAACCGACCAAGCTCTCCCTCCGCGAACTGACGCTGGTCGACCCCACCCCCGCCGACGTGGTGGTGGCCATGCAGTGGTCCGGTATCAGTACCGGGACGGAAAAGCTCCTCTTTACGGGCCGTATGCCCCCCTTCCCCGGCCTCGCCTACCCGCTCGTGCCGGGATACGAGGGCGTGGGCACGATCGTCGCGGCCGGTGAAAGCTCCGGCCGGACGGTCGGACAGGTGGTCTACGTCCCGGGCTCCAAGGGCTTTGCCGAAGCGCGCGGCCTCTTTGGCGGTCAGGCCTCGCACGTGGTGGCCCCCGGCGCCAAGACGATTCCGCTCGCCGATCATCTCGGCGAGAAGGGCGCGCTCTTTGCGCTCGCCGCCACGGCCCATCATTGCCTCGAGCCCAACCCGGCGGAGCACCTCGACAAACTCCCGGGGCTCATCGTCGGGCACGGGGCGCTCGGCCGCCTCATCGCGCGCTTGTGTGTGCTGTACGGCGCGCCCGCTCCTACCGTCTGGGAAACCAATCCCATTCGCATGGACGGCGCGCGAGGCTACCAGGTGATTCACCCGTCGGACGACACCACGCGCGGCTATTCGGTCATTTGCGATGTGAGTGGCGCCGACGGCATCATGGACACGCTCGTGAACAAGCTGATGCCGGGCGGCGAAATCGTGCTCGGCGGCTTCTACAGCGAGCCGGTGTCCTTCACCTTCCCGCCCGCGTTCCTGCGCGAAGCGCGTATCCGCATCGCGGCGCAATGGAAGGAGCAGGACCTCACGGCGATCACCACGTTCGCCAACAATGGTACGCTCGATCTGGACGGCATCATCACGCACCGCGAACCCGCGGCGCGTGCCGCCGACGCCTACGCCACGGCGTTCGGTGACCCCCACTGTGTCAAGATGATCCTCGACTGGAGATCTGCTGCATGAGCGAGAACGGTCTGCACCAGCTGCACGTGAATGTCCGCGACGAAGCCGCCTCCGAACCGGAAGCGATCCATACGGGACCGGTCACCAAGGAAACGCAGATCATCGCGATCTACGGCAAGGGTGGCATCGGCAAGAGCTTCACCCTCGCGAACCTCTCGTACATGATGGCGCAACAGGGCAAGAAGGTCCTGCTCATCGGCTGCGATCCCAAGTCCGACACGACGTCGCTGCTCTTCGGCGGCAAGGCGTGTCCCACCATCATCGAAACGAGCAGCCGCAAGAAGCTCGCGGGCGAAGCGGTCTCCATTGGCGACGTCTGCTTCAAGCGTGACGGGGTCTATGCCATGGAGCTCGGTGGCCCCGAAGTGGGTCGCGGCTGCGGCGGACGCGGCATCATTCACGGCTTCGAAACGCTCGAAAAGCTCGGGTTCCACGACTGGGGCTTCGACTTCGTACTGCTCGACTTCCTCGGCGACGTCGTGTGCGGCGGCTTCGGCCTCCCCATTGCACGCGACATGTGTCAGAAGGTCATCGTCGTCGGCTCCAACGACCTGCAGTCGCTCTACGTGGCCAACAACGTCTGCAGCGCGGTGGAATACTTCCGCAAGCTCGGTGGCAACGTGGGCGTCGCCGGCATGGTGATCAACAAGGACGACGGTACCGGTGAAGCGGCGGCGTTCGCGAAGAACGCCAACATTCCGGTGCTCGCGGCCATTCCGGCGCACGAAGACATCCGCCGCAAGAGCGCGAGCTACGAAATCATCGGGCGCCCCGGCACGCAGTGGGCGCCGATGTTCGAAGAACTCGCCCGGAACGTCGCCGACGCGCCGCCGGTGCGTCCCAAGCCGCAGACGCAGGATCAGTTGCTCGGCCTCTTCTCGGCCGAAGTCACGGGTCGCGATTTCAAGATGGAACCGGCCACCCTGTTCGACATGGTGGGCAAGGACGAAATCGTGAAGCCGTCGCTCGAAGTCGTTTACGACGCCGTCTGACGGCGCGAGGGACATACTCATGGCGTCAGAAAAAGAAGTCGTATACGACGAAGCGGGTGCCGCGCCCATGCTCAACGACGGCGATGCGCCGGGCGGCATGGGATGCGCGCCGGGCACATCGACGCGCTCGGCGCTTCCCGTTGTGGATGCCTCGCAGATCAACGTGAGTGCCACGCAGCAGGACGGCCTTGGCTGTCACTCGGGCAAGGACCAGATGCTCGAAGCCGCGCGTGCCGCGGGCAAGAGTGAGGTCCTCGATCGCTATGCGGCCGACTACCCCAAGGGGCCGCACGATCAGCCGCAGAGCATGTGCCCCGCGTTCGGCTCCCTGCGCGTGGGTCTGCGCATGCGCCGCACCGCCACCATTCTCAGCGGATCGGCGTGCTGCGTGTACGGACTCACGTTCACGAGTCATTTCTACGGCGCGCGCCGCACCGTGGGCTATGTGCCCTTCAACTCCGAAACGCTGGTCACCGGCCAGCTCTTCGAAGACATCCGCGACGCCGTCTTCAAGATGGCCGATCCGGCGTTGTACGACGCCATCGTGATCACCAACCTCTGCGTGCCCACCGCGTCGGGCGTGCCGCTGCAGATTCTCCCCAAGGAGATCAACGGCGTGCGCATCATCGGCATCGACGTGCCCGGCTTTGGCGTGCCCACGCATGCGGAAGCGAAGGACGTGTTGGCGGGCGCCATGCTGCGCTACGCGCGCCTGGAGGCCGAACAGGGCCCCGTGCAGGCGCCGCGCGGTGGTCGTGCGGCCAAGCCCACGGTCACGCTCATCGGCGAGATGTTCCCCGCCGATCCCGTGGGCATCGGCATGATGCTCGACGGACTGGGACTCGCCGCAGGCCCCGTGGTGCCCACGCGCGAATGGCGTGAACTGTACGCCGCGCTCGACTGCGCGGTGGCGGCGGCCATTCACCCGTTCTACGTAGCGAGCTACCGCGAGTTCGAAGCGGCCGGCCGCCCCATCGTGGGCTCGGCCCCGGTCGGCTACGACGGCACCGAAGCGTGGCTCGAGAATATCGGTCAGGCAGCGAACGTGTCGCGTGAACAGATCGACGCGACCAAGAACCGCATTCTCCCCGCCATCAAGGGCGCACTGTCGGCGATGCCCATCAAGGGACGCATCACGATGTCGGGCTATGAGGGCTCGGAGCTGCTCGTGGCGCGCCTGCTGGTGGAGTCGGGCGCCGATGTACGCTACGTGGGGACCGCGTGCCCGAAGACGAAGTTCAGCGACCCCGATCGCGAGTGGCTCGAAGCGCGCGGCGTGCACATTCAGTATCGCGCGTCACTCGAACAGGACGTCGCGGCAATGCAGGAGTTCAAGCCGGACCTCGCCATTGGCACGACGCCGGTCGTGCAGAAGGCCAAGGAGCTCACGATTCCTGCGCTGTATTTCACCAATCTCATTTCGGCGCGTCCGCTCATGGGTCCCGCCGGTGCCGGCTCGCTGGCCACCGTCGTCAATGCCGCCATCGGCAACAAGGCGCGCTTCGACGAGATGAAGGCGTTCTTCGGAGATGTCGGCAGCGGCTACATGGCCGGTGTGTGGGAAGACGTGCCGCAGGACAAGCCGGAGTTCCGCGAGCACTACAAGCGCCACATCGCGAAGCTCAATCGTGCGCGCAAGGCCGAGGAGATGGTCTGATGTCGTTGATTCTCGATCTGGATCGTGCCGGCGGCTATTGGGGGGCGGTGTACGTCTTCACCGCCATCAAGGGCATGCAGGTAGTAATCGACGGCCCGGTGGGATGCGAAAATCTTCCCGTCACGTCGGTGCTGCATTACACCGACGCGTTGCCGCCGCACGAGCTGCCCATCGTCGTGACCGGTCTTGGTGAAGAGGAACTTGGCCAGCACGGCACCGAAGGCGCGATGAAGCGCGCGCATGCGACGCTCGACCCCGAGTTGCCGAGTGTGGTGGTGACGGGCTCCATCGCCGAAATGATCGGTGGCGGTGTGACGCCGGAAGGCACCAACCTGCAGCGCTTCCTGCCGCGTACCATCGACGAAGATCAGTGGCAGGCGGCCAACCGCGCGATGTACTGGCTGTGGACCGAGTACGGGCTCAAGAAGGGCGTGCGTCCCAAGCGCCGCGAGAAGCAGCCGGGCGACAAGCCGCGGGTCAACATCATCGGCCCCATTTACGGGTACTTCAACACCGCCAGCGACCTGCACGAAATGCGGCGCTTGGTGGAGGGGATCGGCGCCGAAATCAATCTGGTGTTCCCGTTGGGCAGTCACATGCAGGATGTGCCGCGGCTCGTCGACGCCGATGTGAACATCTGCATGTACCGCGAGTTCGGGCGCATGCTGTGCGAAGATCTCGAAGTGCCGTATCTGCAGGCGCCCATCGGGTTGCACAGCACCACCAAGTTCTTGCGCCAGTTGGGTGCGCTGCTCGGGCTCGATCCGGAGCCGTTCATCGAGAAGGAGAAGCACACCACGATCAAGCCGTTGTGGGACTTGTGGCGCTCCGTGACGCAGGACTTTTTCGGGACGGCGAGTTTTGCGATCGTCGCCAACGAAACGTATGCGCGCGGCGTGCGCCATTTCCTCGAAACGGAGATGGGGCTTCCCTGCACCTTCAGCTTTGCCCGCCGGCCCGGGGTGAAGCCGGACAATCAGGCGGTCCGTGAGGCGATCAAGACCAAGCCGCCGCTCATCATGTTCGGCAGCTACAACGAGCGCATGTATCTCGCGGAGGCGGGCTCACGCTCCATGTACATTCCGGCTTCGTTTCCGGGCGCCATCATTCGTCGGCATACGGGTACGCCGTACATGGGCTACTCGGGCGCGACGTACATCGTGCAGGAAGTGTGCAATCAGCTGTTCGATGCACTCTTTCACATCCTGCCGCTCGGCACGGAGATGGACAAGATCGACGCGACGCCTGCGCGGTTGCATCAGGAGCTTCCGTGGGACGATGATGCGAAGGCGGTGTACGACGAGTTGTGCGAAGGGTTCCCGATACTCATTCGCATCTCGGCGGCCAAGCGGTTGCGTGATGCTGCCGAACGGGATGCGCGCGATCTGGGCGATACGACCGTGACGCGTGACCATGTGCTGGCCAGTCGCCGTGTGCTACAAGGCGCGACCAGCTGATCGAGGTGATGCTTACGCGCGCTCTGGCAACAGGGCGCGCGTAATCACATCCGGGCGTTCCTCGGGGAGCAGATGACCACCGTCTTCGACCTGCAGCACCGCTCCGGGAATGCGTTCGACCGCGCGGCTGAGGGACGCCAGCGGAATCCAGCGATCGCCCCGTGCGGCGATGCAGCGCAGCGGTGTTTTGAGCCCGCCGATGTCGCGAAAGAGCGACGGCAGATCCCAGCGGGCCATCATGGTCATGGCCGCGTGCACGTGCTCAGGCTTGCTGCACAATTCGCGGTATCGCGCCAACTGTGCGTCGGTGAGCGGCGAGCCGGTGCTGCCGAGCATGTTCTCGATGATGCGCGTGCCGGCGGCGAGTCGCGCGGCCGTGCCCGCGACGGCGTCCGACTCGACCACGACGGCGAGCAGCGGCGCAATGAGGGTGACATACCAGGCGGGCGGCGCGACGAGGGCCGGACAGACGCCTATAAGGCGTTCTGGCGCGATAAACCCGTCGAGGGCCATGCGGAGCAGGACCGACACTCCTGCGGAGTGTCCAACGGCCACGGCGGGCTGTTCTTCGAGCTGTTGCAGCAGCTGGTGCAGTGCGCGCGCCATGCCCGGAAGGGCGTAGGGGTTGTGCGCGGCCTCGACGGTGGGCGGGACGTGCGTGAAGCCATGTCCCGGGAGATCGACGTTGACGAGGTGATAGTGAGCCGCGAGCGCGTCCGTGACGCCGGCCCACGAGTGTGTTCCGCCGCCTGTCCCGTGGACGAGGAGCAGTGTGGGAGCGTCCCCACGTGCGCGGCCTCGCCGCTGAATGTGCCACGAAATGCCATCTACGTGGTGGAATTCAGAGGCGGTGGCGTCCGGCCAGTGGGTCGGAATGGAGGAAAGCACGGGTTTTTAGGGACGGGGACGAGAAATAGTGACGAAAAGCGTAAATTCTTCTTGACGCATTGAACCGTAAGGTCCAGTTTACACTTCGTAGGAAGTAGTTAATCGCCGCCCGTCACCGGGGTGGCATCCCCGCCGCGCGGGAAGAGCGCGGTAGCTCCAGTTGTTCCTTTTGGAGGCAGTGATGTCGGAAAAAGGCGGAATGACCGAGGAAGAGGCGCGTCGCTTCCACGGCTACATGGTGACAGGCACCATGGGTTATGTCGTTGTTGCTGCGGTCGCGCATTTCCTTGCGTGGTCCTGGCGTCCGTGGTTCTAACCCTCTGATTCTCGGTAGGAGATACTATGCACAGAATCTGGATGGGTAACGACCCGAATCTCATCATGAGTGCGCTCGGCACGTTCCTCGTTGGCTGCGTGCTCGTGTTGCACATCTGGGCCTTCGGGCAGTTCAACTGGCCCGGGACCCTCAAGGCCAAGTACGCGACACCCGCGGCCGCCACCCGTTAAGGAGCACCCATGCACCGCATTTGGTTGATGTTTGACCCGCGTCGCGTGATGGTCGCCATGGTTGGCGGTCTGGCCGTGCTCGCGTTGGTCATTCACTTCATCCTGCTCAGCTCGCAGCGTTACTCGTGGATCGAGAACGGTACGCTCGGCGCTGATCAGGCGCCCGTCGGGGCGTCGGCTCCGGCAGCCGCGGCAGAGATGTCGCCGCTCCCGCCCGGCCGGTAAAACGTCGCGCGTCGTTGCCGGGCTGGCGCTTCGCACGTGTCAGTGCGACGCCAGCCCCGGCCGACGCAAATCTGGGACGTTTACGGTCCCCAGGGCAGTTCAGCAGTAGTCGCACTTCCCCCCCCGCTGCCTTTTCTCTGCGCGTCCGGAGATATCGCCCATGGCGATGCTAAGCTTTGAAAAGAAGTACCGTGTCCGCGGTGGTACGCTGATCGGCGGAGATCTCTTCGATTTCTGGTTCGGTCCGTTCTACGTGGGCTTTTTTGGTGTCACGACGATCTTCTTCGTCACTCTTGGCACGCTGTTGTGCGTGTGGGGTGCGGCGATGGGGCCGACGTGGAACCTCTGGCAGATCAACATCGCGCCTCCCGATCTCAAATACGGGTTAGGGCTCGCGCCACTCCGCGATGGCGGCTTGTGGCAGATCATCACGCTGTGTGCCATTGGCGCCTTTGGATCCTGGGCGCTTCGCCAAGCTGAGATTGCGCGCAAACTCGGCATGGGCATGCACATTCCGTGGGCGTACGGCGGTGCCGTACTGGCCTACGTCACTCTGGTCGTCGTTCGCCCGTTGTTGCTGGGCGCATGGGGACATGGTTTTCCGTACGGCATCTTCTCGCACCTGGACTGGGTGTCGAACGTGGGGTATCAGTATCTCCACTTCCACTACAATCCGGCGCACATGATCGCCGTGACGTTCTTCTTCACGAACTGCCTCGCGCTCGCGATGCACGGCTCGCTGATTCTCTCGGTGACGAATCCACCCAAGGGAACGCCAGTCGGAACGAGTGAACAGGAGAACGTTTTCTTCCGCGACCTGGTCGGCTACTCGATCGGCGCGATCGGCATTCACCGACTCGGTCTGTTCCTCGCTGTGGGCGCGGCCGTGTGGAGTGCGATCTGCATCGTGATCTCCGGACCCTTCTGGACGAAGGGCTGGCCCGAGTGGTGGAACTGGTGGCTCAACCTCCCCGTCTGGAAGTGAGGCCCGGTCACCATGCTTGAATACCAGAATCTGTTTACGCGCGTCCAAGTGCGGACGCTCCCGGAAGCGGGATTGCCGATCGACGAGTCGACTGGCACCCGCTACGGCAAGCCCACCTTCTCGTATCTCGCCGGCAAGTTCGGCGATGCGCAGATCGGTCCGATCTACCTCGGGTGGGCTGGGGTGCTGTCGCTGCTGTTCGGCTTCATCGCCTTCGAAATCATCGGCCTGAACATGTGGGCCTCGGTGGGTTGGGATCCGGTGGAATTCATCCGCCAGCTCCCGTGGTTGGCCCTCGAGCCGCCGCCGCCGCAATACGGACTGCGAGTCCCGCCGCTCGCGCAGGGTGGCTGGTACCTCATGGCCGGCTTCTTCCTCACCATCAGCATTTTGCTCTGGTGGGTGCGGGTGTACCGCCGGGCCCGTGCTCTGCAGATGGGGTCCCACCTGCCCTGGGCCTTTGCCAGCGCGATCTTCCTGTATTCCGCGTTCTTCTTCCAGCCGCTGCTCGTCGGCAGCTGGAGCGAGATGGTGCCCTTCGGCATCTTCCCGCACCTCGACTGGACGGCGGCGTTCTCGATCCGCTACGGCAACCTGTACTACAATCCGTTCCACGCGCTCTCCATCGTCTTCCTGTACGGCTCCGCCGTGCTCTTCGCGATGCACGGCGCCACTATTCTCGCCGTCGCCCGCATGGGTGGTGAGCGCGAAATCGAGCAGATCACCGACCGCGGCACCGCGGCCGAACGCTCGATGCTCTTCTGGCGCTGGTGCATGGGCTTCAACGCCACGATGGAATCGATTCACCGCTGGGCGTGGTGGTTCGCGGTGCTGACGACGTTCACCGGCGGCATCGGCATCCTGCTCACGGGCACGGTGGTCGACAACTGGTACCTCTGGGGCGTGAAGCATGGCCTCGTGGCACCGTACCCGGCCCAGAACGTCCTGACGCCGGAACAGCAGGATCTCCTGCGCGGCCGCTATCAGGGCACCGCTCCCGATACGTTCCCGTCGTATGTCGTTCCGCAGAACGCGACCATGCCTGACACGGCCGAAGCGCCGGTGATGGCGGACTCGCTCAAGGCGGATTCGCTCAAGACGGACTCGGTGACTGCTGACACGACGAAGTCCGGAGGCACCACCAAGTGAACCACGCTCTTCGTCACTCACTCCGCGCCGTGGCGCCGCTACTCCTCGTAGCGGCCGCGGCCTGCGGAGACGCCGCCACCGATTCGGTACAGGTCGGATACCGCGGAACTGCGATGGAGCAGAACTACGACCACGGCGATCTCAAGACCAAGTTCGCACAGGTCAAGCTCCCCCAGAGCCCGCCACCGGCGGGTGAATCGCCGCCGGGTCCGCTCCCGTGGAAGAACGTGCAGGTGCTCAACGACATCAGCATTGCGGAGTTCAACCGCACGATGATCGCGATGAGCACCTGGGTGGCCGGCACCGGCAACTGTGCCTACTGCCACAACGTCGCGGCCTTCCAGTCCGACACGCTGCCCAACGGCAAGCCGCTGTACACCAAGCTCGTCGCCCGTCGCATGCTGCAGATGACTCGCAACATCAACGGGAACTACAGCCAACACGTGAAGAACACCGGCGTGACCTGCTACACCTGTCACCTCGGTAAGCCACTCCCCAACGGCCTCTGGTTCTACTCGAATCAGACCGACTACCTGCGGCACTATCTCGATCGCGATGGCGCCCGCGTCCTGACGCAGGGTGTGGCCCCGTCCAAAGAGAACCGCAGCTCGGTGAAGCAGACGGAGTGGACGTACGCGCTCATGATCTCGCAGTCCCGCTCGTTGGGTGTGAACTGCACGTACTGTCACAACAGCCGGCAGTTCGCCAGCTGGCGTGAAGCGCCGCCGGCGCGTGTGACCGCCTACCATGGCATCCTCATGCTGCGCGACGTGAATCAGAACTACCTCGCACCGCTGCAGCCGGTCTACCCGGCCGTGCGCCTCGGCGCGATGGGTGATGCCCCGAAGGCCCAGTGCGTTACCTGCCACAACGGGGCGTACAAGCCGCTCTACGGGGCGCAGATGGCCAAGGACTTCCCCGCCATGTGGGGACGCGCCGAGTGGAATGGCACGCCGTTCCCGGCCTTCATGGCTGCGGCATCGGACAGCACCAAGAAGGACAGCACCGTGGTTGCCGCCCCTGCACCGACCTCCGCCCCCGTGGCGGCCCCGGCGCAGCGGACTGGCGCCAAGAGCTCGACCACCAGTCCTGTGGGTGGCGTGAACTAGGCCCGACCGCACGAGCACCGCGCAGAGGGCCCTTGGCCCGCCGCGCGGCCCGACCCCGTGGCGCCACCCGGCGCTACGGGGTCTTGCGTTGTAACATGCTCCACTGAATGCGTTCATTCCTTCCCTGCGCGCCTGCGGTCTGTGTGGCTGCCGTCTGCAGGTCTCGGCGCGATGCCGCGGCTGCACGCCGAGACGGCGGACGGCAGAAACCCCAGACCGCAGGGGCGGAGGAACCGCGGCCTTGGCCCACGGTAGAAACCGCCGCCGCCATTCGCGCATTATTCCTGCGTTCGCCCGATGTCGTTCTGTTACCGTCCGGGCCGTACCTCCTCTCCCACCGAGTTTTCCTGTGTCTACGCGCCGTCTGCCCGTGTACATCCTTGCCGACGTATCCGGCTCGATGCAGGGTACGCCCATCGAGTCCGTCAAGTCGGGAATCCGTCAGCTGCACCGCGACCTGCTCGGCGATCCGCAGGCGATCGAAAGTGCGTATCTGTCGGTACTCACCTTCTCCAATTCCGCGCAGCAGGCCGTGCCGCTCACGGAAGTGGCGATGTTCAACCCGCCCGACCTGCAGGCCAGCGGCCAGACCAATTTCGGCGACGGCCTGCGGCTGCTGCTCGAGTGCTTCGATCGGGAGATCGTGCGCACGACCGCCGACCAGAAGGGTGACTGGCGCCCGTTGGTGTTCGTGCTTTCCGACGGTGCGCCGACCGATATCGACTGGCCCGTCTACGCGCAGCAGCTCCGCGAGCGGCGTCCCGCCAACATCATCGCCGTCGCGTGCGGTGATCAGGCCGACACCG
>CANGXD010000126.1 GCA_947457545.1 Gemmatimonadaceae bacterium | reverse complement strand
TGCAGTCCCCGCAGAAGCTGCGGGCGGCCCGTCGTCTTCACGAGGGTCGCGTACCACTGAGCCATATCACATCCCCGCTTGCTGCCGGTCGTTGCTTCTCGACGACGCAGCCGCGGGGATTTGCTTTTGCCCAGTGTCGCGCGCGCGTCGGTCCACGACTCAGCGGAGGGTAGGGCGTGATTGCCGGATGTCTCGCACTGAATGCGTCGTACGAACCACTCACCATGGTGCCGCTTCGGCGTGCGCTGCGACTGGTCATTGACGGAAAGGCCGAGATCGTCGAAGCCGACCATCAGGCGCCGGTCCGCTCCGAGCGGCAGGCGTTCCCGCGCCCGGCGGTCATCCGCCTGCGGAGCTACGTGCACGTCCCGCGGCGATTCCGCCGACAGGTGACGAACACGTTCCTCTTTGCGCGCGACGATTACCAGTGCCAGTACTGCGGCCGTCGCTCCAACGAACTCAAGCCGCGCGAGTCGCTCACGCGCGATCACCTCATTCCCATGTCGCGCGGCGGCACGAACGAGTGGTCGAATGTGGTGACCGCCTGCAGCAGCTGCAACACGAAGAAGGCCAACCGCATGCCGAGCGAAATCGGCATGCAGCCGCTGCACAAGCCGGTCGAGCCGCACTTCGTGCACCTGTCGTGGGCCGTGCGACGCCTCACGCCCATTCAGGCGCAGTACATCCGGACCTTCTACGGCGAAGAGACGCTGAGAGAACTGGAGAAGATCGAGGGGACCTCGCTTGCCGTCTAGCGGTCTGGCACGAGTGGTGAGAGCCAGAACGAGAGGCGAGAATCGAGAATCGAGAGCTGAGTCTTTGATAGCAGTGAGAGTCGAGCAACGCAGCGGCGAGCGGTGAGACTGGCTTCTCGCTCCTGCGTTACTCGACTCTCACTGCTATCAAAGGCTCGGCTCTCGACTCTCATTTCGGGAGTCTTGAGTCTTGCGTCTCGAGACTCGAGACTCGAGTCTTGAGTCTCGAGAAACGAGAGTCGAGCGTTCAGAACTTCATCGTCGGCGATCGCGCTTCCAGCTGCCGCACTTCTCCTCCCAGGATTCGCGACGCGAGCGTGCGTACGCCGCGTGTGAGTGCTGAGGCCGGGCTGCGTTTGCCCTTTACTGCGGGCCTGGCTTCACCGCGTAGCCACCGTTCCACTTCGTCGAGGTCCGTGACCTCGAGCGTCTGTAGTTCGGCCTGCACCAGCACATAGCCCTTCTGGCCGCGCTTGGGCGTGGGCAACGCCGGCAAATATGCCAGTTCGCTCGCGGCTCGCGCGTCGGCGAAACGCAGGTAGCTGCCGAGCGACATGACGCGATCGCCGACGACCCGCGCGACTTCGTAGCTCTTTTCCACCACGTTGTACTGCACGATGACGTCCCACTCGACGCGCCCGCGTACGTCGTCGAAGTAGCGGCCCACCGTCCAGATCTGCGCACGGATGTGCAGCCGCGCGGGAAATCCGTTGCGCAACAGCTCATCGAATTGCCGTTCCTCCAGCACGTTGCGCACGGCCACCAGCGGCGGAAACGACTGCGCCGTGACACGGATATCGATCTCCGGGCTCGACTGTGCCACCGCCACCGCGCTACTACTCACGAGGAGCAGCAGCGCGATGGCGAGCGACCGCAACAGTCGCAGTCCCGAAGCGAAGGAGGAGCTCACGCGTAGCGGAGACTAGAACCGTCGGCCGAGGCGGACATAGACGTTGGGCGACAGGCCGCTCTGCGACACCGCCTGCGCGACATACACTCCGAAGTCACCGAAGTCGAAGCCGCCGCCGATGTCGGTACGCCACGTGCCGAGGTCGGGCACCCGATTTCTGCCGAAGCGGAGCGGGTCGGCCGCAACGTCTGCGACACTGCGCGTCCCGCTCGCCCGGTTCACCAGCCAGCCGCGTCCGGAGTTGGCGAACACCACCCACGTCCCGTCAGCGCGGCCGCGACCGAGCTGCCAACGGCGGTCGCCTTCGTCCTCATCGCCGAACAGTCCGAAGCGGAAGTCGCCCTTCCACTCCACCTGCAGCAGTGCCATGCGTTCGCACTGGGCCGGGCGACCCAACGAGACGTAGAACGCTTCATCGCCGGTGGCGCAGGTACCGATATCGTTGGTGCCCAATGAGCGACGGAAGTCGAAGCCCGGCAGCGCATCGATGCCGCTCACCGACAGCCGACGCTGCACCGGCAACGCGTCACCATGCATCCATCCGCCAAACGCCGCACGCACGTTGAGCTGCGCGTTGGGTCCGAGCCGGTTGTATCGACGCAGATCGAAGAAGGCACGGCCGTAGCTGACGGCGGTCGTAGCCAGGCCAATTCGCGCGAGACCATCCGGACGACCAAGGCCCGCGGTGAGCGGCGCCAGTTCGAGCGCGTCGCTGTTCCCGCGCTCGTACTCACCGCGCAGATACCACCCCGACAACGGATTCCGCGGATTGGTGCGCGTGTCGAGCGTGCCACTCACCGTGAGCAGCCGCATGACTCCCTGGTCGCCCTGAGGATTGGGGCGCAGTGCAATGTCGTCGTTGAGGCGGAATACATCGCGTGCACGACGCGAATTCCAGCGCTCCTCGCCATACGAGACCTTCAGTTCGTGACCCCGACCCGCAAAGAGCGAGACGTAGCCCTGCGTGCCGTGCCGTTCCCAGTAGTCGCGATAGTCGCGTGAGAAGAGCAGGGTCGCGAGTCCGACTTCTCCGTCGGACAGCTGCCACCGCTCCATGGCATCCACTTCGTCGAATAGCCGGGCACCAACCGCGAAACCGGTCTTGTCGCCCTTCTTCACTTCGAAGAGCGCGCGATGACCGAGGTTCTCATCGTTCCACACGAGCCGGTCGCCCGTACGGAAGATCCCGAACAGCTCGGCGCGAACGCGCGTATTGCCGCTGCGCGTGCGAAAGCGCGGCCCCACGAAAATGGGGAGTCCCTCGACGCGGTTGTAGGTATGCGCCGTGGTCACGAAGAGCTGGCTCTGCGTGCCTCCCTCGTCCTCGTCGGTCACCCACTGCGAAAAGCGGGAGAGCAAGTCGGTGTTGGCCACCAGCGTGTCGCCGGACTCCTCGTAGCGATACCGCGCACTCCACACGCGGATCTCCCCCACCACATTGGGGCGCTCGGGAGCGTCGAGTGTGCCGCCCAGGACCGTGAGCCCTTTCTCCAGTCGCGCCTCGGCGGCGAGAAACGCATCGCCGTTGAGTACGACGACATCGCCCGTCACCACACCAGCCAGGCGCGCGTTGCCATTGAGAATGGCGAGGTCGCCGCGCACGGTGTCGGTGGCCGCCAGCGCAAAATCGCCCCGCACCCGGCGCGTGGTGCGCGCGTTGAAGAGATGCGTGACCTCAAGCGCGACGTCGCGCGGGACACCGCCCAGGCGACGCTCGCGTTGCGCCTGTGCCTGCGCGTCGCGTGCGGAGATCGTGCCGAGGCAGCTGAGAAGTACGAGGCCAAATGCCACTCGACCACGTACGGCGCGAACATGACCTGCTGCGGCCATGGAATTCATCATCCGGGACTCCGGCAAAGGTTCGCACCCCGGGAAGGCAGGTCGTGTACCATCGCGATCTGGATCACCAATTCAGGCGGGCCGGAATGAGATCGTGTCACGGGTGCGAGAGGGAATATGTCCATTCCTGGTGACCGGCGCCGTGCGCCGAGGGGCGGGGATACGCGGTGCGTGGCTGCACAGAATTGAGGACAGGTGTGTGTCCGACTGCGACGGGGCGTCACCACGGGACATCTGAACCCGCCGAATGGTTTGAACGAACTATTCGCCGGCCGACGCCAGCCCCAATCGCCGCATGCGGCGGTACAGATTGGGGCGATCGGTTTGCAGGCGTCGTGCGGCTTCGGCCACATTGCCGTCGCTGTGGGTGAGGGCGGCCGAAATGAGCTGCCGTTCGTAGCGGTCGAGCGCGTCGCTGAGTGGCAGCCCGTCGAGGCTCTCGGCCGCCGTGGCGGTCATCGTCGCCGACGTGCCATTCGCGCCGTGCCCGGCCTCGGGAAGGACCTGCGCCACGTCGGCGCGTGAGACTTCGCTGCCGGCGTGCAGAATGGCGAGCCGCTCTACGACATTCGCGAGTTCGCGCACGTTCCCGGGCCAGCGATACGCACTGAGTGCCACCAGCGCATCGGCGTGCCACGTCACCTGCGGCCGGCCGGTCCGCGTACGGTGGCGCGCCGAGAAGTGGCGCACGAGCGCGGGGAGATCCCCGGGGCGATCGCGCAGCGGGGGCAGCTGCATGGGGATGACGTTGAGCCGGAAGAAGAGGTCTTCACGGAACGAGCCATCGGCCACGGCCTTGGAGAGATCCTTGTTGGTCGCGGCGAGAATGCGTACGTCGATCTTGATGGGCTTGCCGCCACCCACGCGTTCGATTTCCCGCGCTTCGATGGCGCGCAACAGCTTGGCCTGGGCTTCGGCGCCAAGGTCACCGACTTCGTCGAGGAAGAGGGTGCCGGTATGCGCGAGTTCGAAACGGCCAATGCGACGTTCCGTGGCACCGGTGAAGGCGCCGCGTTCGTGGCCGAACATTTCGCTTTCGACGAGATCGCGCGGAATGGCGGCGCAGTTGACGCGCACGAACGGCTTGTCGCGTCGCGGACTGGACTCGTGCAGCGCCGCGGCGACGAGCTCCTTGCCGGTGCCGGATTCGCCCGTGACGAGCACGCGGGCATCGGTTGGGCCAATGCGGGCGATCATGGCGCGCACGCCGCGCATGGAGGGCGCGTCGCCCACCATTTCGCCCGAGATACCGAGGTCTTCGCGCAACGCGGCGGCGGTGCGGCGCGCCTGACGCAACTCGAAGGCCGACGCGAGGGCGAGCAACACACCTTCGGGGGTGAGCGGCTTTTCGAGAAAGGTGAACGCCCCAAGTTTGGTGGCGCGCACGGCATCGGTGAGCGCGGCGCGGCCGCTCATCATGACGACCGGCACGTCGGGGCGTCGTTCTCGCAGCTTCTCGAGTAAGCCCAAGCCGTCGAGCGTGCCGGGCATCATGAGATCGACGAGGGCGATATCGGGTTCGAGCGTTTCCGCGAGGGCGAGCCCTGTGGTGCCGTCGGCCGCGTCGCGTACATCGTAGCCTTCGGCGCTCAGCAACGCGCCGACCATCCGCCGGATGTTCGGTTCGTCGTCGACGATGAGCACGCTGGGCATGACGGCTTACGACCGGTTGGTGGAGACGGGAACACCCTGCGGCACTTCGACCGGCACCTGCACAGGACGTTCGGCGAGCAGCCGGTTGGTGAAGCGCTGCCCTTCGGCCACACGCTCCATTTCGACGGCGACGGTATCGACGTTGCGCTCGAGCGTTTCGATGCGCTCGCGCAAGCGTGATTCGAGCGCGGCGCTTTCCGCGTTCGACACGTTCTTGCGATTGAGCCAGCGAATGACGGCGCGCGAGATGGGCCACCAGATGAGCAGGATCGAGAGCGTGGCCGGAATGGCCCAGGCAATCTGCGTCGCCTCGCGCGGAATGAAATCGCGCACGGGGAACGCCTGCGAGGTGCCGCTCTGCGTGAGCGTGATGACGCCGTCCTTCATCGACACGCTGACAGGCTCGCCGTCTTCGTTGTTGAACACGATGGGGCGTTCGCCGGGCGGGAGCGGCGCGGTGGCCGGTTCGCCGGCGCCTTCGACGGCGCGCTCGGCGTCCTTGATGGCGTCTTCGATTTGCTGGTCGGCCGTGGCACGGGCCTGGTCGGCCGTGGCACGGGCCTGATCGGCCAACGCGCGGGCCTGATCGGCGGTGGTGCGCGCGTCAGTGCCGGGCTGCGCGGGAGAAAAATGTAAGCGCATCGTCAGAGAGATCTGCGGTGTCATCGTACGCGTTCCAGTTCCGCCGGCGCACGATCGGCCAGCAGCTTGGTGGTGAATCGCTGTCCTTCACTGATGCGCTCGACTTCGACGGCCACCGATTCGATGGCCTGTTCGATGGCCGCGAGGCGCTGTTCCACAAGGACCTGCTGCTGCAGGTCCGCGCGCTTTTCGAAGCGGCGCGCCCAGGCTTTCACGAGGGGGGTGCCGAGTGACATGACGGTCACGGCGCCAAAGATGATGCCGAACATGTCGACGAGGCCGTCGGGGAGCGCCTTGCGGCGTGACTCGGCGGGAGCCGGGGCAGGGGCGACGGAGATCGCTCCCCCAGGCGCCGCGGCATCCGCACTCGAGATACGACCGTCGGTCCCGATCTCGATGCGACGCACCGTTCCGTCCGATTCCTGGATGCTGATGACCTTGCCGCCACGAGTCGTCTGGACTTCGACTATTGCTGGATCCTGCTGCATCACCGTTCCTCTCGTTACGCCGTTACCGGCAGTCGCATCATCATCGTGGTGCCACGCCCGGGTTCACTCGCCACGTCCATCGTACCGTGATGCGCCTGCAGGGTTTGCAGCGCAATGGCGAGTCCCAGCCCAGTCCCGCCGGGCTTGGTGGTCACATACGGGTCGAAGATACGCGCGAGGGTGTCCGGGGCGATGCCACACCCGGTATCCCGTACGGAGATGACCACCCAATTGGTGTCAGCATTGGCCGACAAATTTTGCCCCTCGGGCGCCGGGGCCCGTTCCCCGCTCACGCGGACGGTGATCTCCCCCGAGGTGGGACAGGCGTCGGCGGCGTTGATGAGCACGTTGGTCACGGCCCGTACCAGCGGTTCGTGGTACCCGGTGATGAGGGGGAGCCCGTCGTCGCAGCGGAGGTCGAGGGTGAGCCGGTCGGGGATGGTGCTCCGAGAGACACGGGTGACCAGCTCGGCCACATCGATCTCGGCGGCGGCGCCGTCGGGAAGGCGGCCGAACTGGGCGAAGCTTTTGGCCATCACTTCGAGGCGCGTGGCCTCCTCTGCGAGGACCTCCACGGTGTCACGGAGCTCCTCGGGGGCGCCGCGGCGCAGGCGGTCGACGGCAAAGCGGATGGGGGTGAGCGGGTTCTTGAGCTCGTGCGCAAAGCGCCGCGCCGACTCGCGAAAGGCTTCGGCGCGCTCGGCCTCGAGGGCCCGGCGGCGCCCCGACTCCAGTTCCGTCGCCATGGTGCGCATGCCGCTCCGCAGCACCTCGAATTCGGGGGCGCCTCGCCGGTCCGCGTGGGGCGGAATGCTCCGCCCGCTGCGAATGAGCCCCGTCCATCCCACCAGTTCATCGAGCGGTCGACTGAGCTGGCGGCTGAGGTGGCCGGCCACGCGGGAGGCGCCCACGGCCACGAGGACGATGACCAGCACGGCCCCCACCGCCACCAGGCGCATGGAGCGGTTGGTGACGAAGTCGAAGCGCCGAGCGAGCTGCGCGGAGGCGACCAGTTCCGCCTGATGGCGTTCGAGCGACGCCCGCTGTTCGGGGGTAAGCGGGGCGGCGGCGACGATGCGATACGTCTCGTCACCGCTCTGGGCGATGCGCTCCCACGCCGACCCGGCGGAAAAGAGCGTGAGAGTCCGCGCGGCCGCGCCGACCCAGACCAGGGTGACGGCAACGGTGGGGACGAGGGCGAAGAGCAGCAGCATGGCGAACAGGCGTGTCCGGAATGGCGCCTGCGCGGCCCCGCGGGGCGCGGGATCGACGTTCTGATCGTCGGCGGCCCCCGGTTTCTGGCCGGTCAACTTCCGCATCTCGTTCATAGTCCATAATTTACGTGGCTGTACCCGATCCCGCGTCCCGTTTGTACGGAGTGAGATGGCAAGCTCGTGGTCCCTGGCCCCTTTGATTGCGCAGCGCGTGCAGGAACATCCTGACCGTGCGCTCGCAACCACCGGGGAACGGACATGGTCATACCGGCAGGTGGACGCAGACGCGTCCTCCCTGGCGGCAGCCTTCTCCGAACTGGGGCTCGGTGCCGGCGATCGCATCGCGGTGAATTTGCCAACCGGCGTGGAGTGGATCATCACCACGCTGGCCGCCGCGAAGCTGGGGGCCGTGCTGGTCCCTGTGAGTCCGTTGCTGGGCGTGCACGATTTGCGCTATCAGCTGCGGCACGCCGAAGCGAGTGCCGTGGTCACCATCGAACGATGGAACGGTGTCGATTTCCTGCAGCGTTTCGAAGAGCTGCTCGGCGACCTTCCCGACCTGCAGTACGTGGTGACGGTCGGCGAAGAAGATCTGTGGTACGACGATCGCATCTTCCAGTTCGAAGATCTGGTCTCGAGCGGTGCCAGCAAACCGGCGCCGCCGCACACCGACGAAGACGATGCGCGCGATCTCGCCGTCGTCTACACGTCGGGCACGATGGGTAAACCGAAAGGGGTGCAGCTCTCGCACCGGGCCCTCGTGGAAAACGCCGTCCGCACTGCGCAGGCCCTCGAACTGTCTCCCGAGGACCGCGTGCTGACGGCGGTGCCGTTCAGTGCCGTGTTCGGCTTCAGCGCCATGGTGGGTACCATGGCCAGCGGCGCGACACTCGTGCTGCAACCCGCCTTCGAGGCGGCGGCGGCGCTGGCGCTGATCGCCAGCACCGGGGTGACCGTGTTGCACGGTGTGCCCACGCAGTACCACCTCCTCATGCGTGAGGAGTCGTTCGACCCGTCGCGACTCCGTTCGCTGCGCACCGGTCTGATGGCCGGCAGTGCGGTGGGCGAAGCGCTCGTGCGCAAAGTGCGTCGCTGGTGCGATGTGCTCGTGGCGTACGGGCTCACCGAGACGGGGGCCGTGGTCACGATCACGCGCTTCAGCGACAGCGAAGCCACCCGCCGCGACTCGGTGGGGACCGCGATGCCCGGTATCGAAGTGATGGCCATGGACGTGTTGTCCGGCCAGTTGCACGGGCCCGAAGCCGTCGGCGAACTCGCCGTGCGCGGGCCCAACCTCATGCGGGGCTATCTCCGCATGCCGGCGGAGACTGCCAAGGTCCATACGCCGGACGGTTTTTTCCTCACCGGTGATCTCGGGATCATCGACGAAGACGGAACCGTGAGGATCCTCGGACGTCGCCAGGAAACGATCTCGCGCGGGGGCATCCAGCTCTATCCGCGTGAACTCGAAGATCGCCTGCGCGCACATCCTGCGGTGGACGATGTCTGCGTGATCGGGGTTCCCCATGACGTCATGGGCGAACTGGTCTGCGCGTGCATCGTGGCAGTGGAAGGGGCTGTGATCACCGGTGACGAAATCAAACGATTCGCCCGGGACATGATGGCAGCCGACAAGGTTCCCGACCTCGTCCGCTTCTTCGATACGTTCCCCATGACGGGGAGCGGCAAGGTGCGACGGCGAGAGCTCGCGCGGTCTATCGCGCTGAGTGCGAACACCATGAGCGCATCGGCGCTCCACGCGAACGCGCTCGATCACCCAGTGTTGTATCCAGGCTAGTTTCTACATGAGTCGTCATCCGTCACGGTCAGGCGCATCGTCGCCGTCCCGCGCCATTGCGCCTTTCCACCGCGGCCCGTCATCGGTCGCCCCCATGGCCCCGATGTCCCAACCCAATGTTGCGCCGCCGGCGCACGCGCCCAACGCGGCGCTGCTCATCGACTTCGACAACGTCACGATGGGCATCCGCTCCGACCTGCAGGAGGAGCTCAAGAACCTCCTCTCGTCGGACATCGTCAAGGGCAAGGTCGCGGTGCGCCGCGCCTACGCCGACTGGCGCCGCTATCCGCAGTACATCGTGCCGCTCACGGAAGCGTCGATCGATCTCATCTTCGCGCCGGCCTACGGCTCGTCGAAGAAGAACGCGACCGACATCCGTCTCGCGATCGATGCCCTCGAACTCGTCTTCACGCGTCCCGAGATCGGCACCTTCGTGCTGCTCAGCGGCGATTCCGACTTCTCGAGCATGGTCATCAAGCTCAAGGAGTACGGCAAGTACGTGATCGGCGTCGGCATTCGCGAGTCGTCGAGCGATCTGCTCGTGATGAACTGCGACGAGTACTACTCGTACAACGCGCTCGCCGGCCTCACCAAGAACGGCGAAGACGAAAGCACGCGCTGGGATCCGTGGGAGTTGGTCACCGAGTCCGTCTCGCGCATGAAGCGCAACGGCGACGTGATGCGCTCCGACCGTCTCAAGCAGGTGATGCAGGAGATCGATTCGTCGTTCGACGAAAAGAATCTCGGCCACCCGAAGTTCTCGCGTTTCGTGCAGGAAGCGCAGCAGCGCGGCCTGCTCAAGGTCACGAAGCTCGAGAGCGGCCAGCTCGAAGTCGACATGCCGGAAGGCGTGGTGCTGGCGGCTGCCGCGCCGGCTGCCGCCGCCGTGGAAGGCGAAACCCGTGAAGCGCGCGAAGATCGCGAGCGTCGTGGGCGTCGCGGTCGTCGTGGCCGTGGTCGTGACCGGTTCGATCGTGATCGTGAGCCGCGTGACGGCGACGCGACCGACGCCGAGCCGACCGAAGCGCAGGGGGAGGCGCCGCTCGACGAGACGGCGGAGAACACGATGCCGGCCGCTGAGCCGATCGATCCGCTGGCGATCATCCAGTCGGTGGGCATCCGCCCGTTGCCGACGGATATCGTCGATGGCGCGGCCGACGCTCCGGCTGAAGGCGCCGAAGGCACGGAGTCGCGCGGTGAGCGCGATCGCGGCCGTCGTGGCCGTGGCCGCGGGCGTGACCGGTTCCGTGAGCGTCATGAGGCGCGTGCGGCGGCAGGTGATGCCACCGACGGGGTCGAGCGTGCCGCCGAAGTGTCGCGTCCCGACGTGGCCCCCGCGTTCCAGAGTGCCGAGGTGGCCGACACGATTGGCCGCAGCGGTGAACGGCTTACGCGCAGCGACGCGTTCGATCTGGTGCGCAAGGCGGTGGAGTCGCTCGTGAAGGGTGACGAGGTCACCAGCGCGAGCGCGACGCGTCAGCGCGCCTTCGAACTGCTGGGACGTGACAGCGAGTCGCTGGCGTCGCGCATGTTCGAGCGCATTCTGCAGGACTCGCACGATGCGAACATGATCGACCTCCGTCGTCGTGGCGACGACTGGGAAGTCGCGCGCGCGGCAGACGCGGCGAGCATCGTCGAGCAGCTCAAGGCGGTGGACGACCAGCAGAAGGCCGACGCGAAGGCGGCGCAGGCGCTGCTCCCCGCCGCTCCGCGCGGCATGGGTGCTCGTGGTATCGGTGGTCGCGGCAAGGGCCCGGGGGCGCCGCCGCCGGACCTCCTGATGTTTGGCGTAGTGGGCGCGCGCCCGGCGACGCCGGCGAGCAACGGGGCGGCGGTCGTGGCTCCGGTCGTGGCTCCGGTCGTGGCTCCGGTCGTGGTCGAGGCGCCGGTGGCGACGCCGGCTCCGGCTTCGGTGGCGGCTCCGGTCGCGGTCGAGGCTGTGCCGGCACCGGCGAAGAAGGGGGCGAAGGCGGCGCCTGCCGCGAAGAAGGCGCCGGCCGCCAAGAAGGCGGCGCCAGCGGCCAAGAAGGCCCCGCCAGCGGCCAAGAAGGCGCCGGCGAAGGCACCGACCAAGGTCGCGGCCAAGAAGGGGCCGGCACCGGCCAAGAAGGCGGTGAAGGCGCCGGCAAAGAAGGCGGCGAAGAAGCGGTAAGGGTGGAGCGGGGAGGCCGATTGGTCTCCCCGCTTTGCTTTCTGTTGGAGCGTTTGTGGGTCTGGGTCGGGGTTGGGGGCAGTAGTCGGGGTACGGCCACTACAGTCGGGGTACAGCCACGACAGTCGGGGTACTGCTACCACAGTCGGGGTCTACCAACGGTCGGGGTCCCGGTCGGGTCTGGGAGAAACTGTCGGGGCTGCCCCGCCCCCGCCCCCGCCCC
>CANGXD010000125.1 GCA_947457545.1 Gemmatimonadaceae bacterium | reverse complement strand
TTCGGCCATGGCGACGATGCTCGCAAAGGGCACCACGTCGTCCTGCATGCCGTGAATGAGCAGCAGATGATCGCGCAGGTTGCCCGCGTATTGCAGTGCCCCGCGCTTGAACGTCTCCGGGTGTGATTGCGGACGGCGTACGATGGCCACATCGTCGCTGCCGAACTGGAACGGATCGACAGCGGCCGCCGCGGCAACACCGGCCTGGAAGAGTCCGGGCTTCTTGAGCAGCGAATACACCGTGAGGGTGCCACCGTAGCTGCTCCCCCAGATGCCGAAACGCGACGCGTCCACGAATGACAGGGACTTCATGTACGTCACCGCGCTCTCGAGATCGTCGAGATCGCCGCCTCCCCAATCCATCAGGAATTTCTCACGGAACTCGCGACCATAGCCGGTACTGCCGCGCACATCCACCTGCACCACGATGTAGCCCTTCTCGAGGGCGAGATACTGCTGCAGCATACCGTTCATGCCGCCCCAGCGGTTGCGCACCGTGTTCGAATACGCCGGACCAAAGAGCACCGGGTAGTGCTTCGTGGAGTCGATATTCGGCGGAAAGAACACGCGAATGCGCAGGGGCAGCGTATCGCGACCGTTCCGGACGCTCAGATACTGCGGGGCGATCCACGGCACCGTCGCGAAGTCCGGGGTGGTAGACGTCGTGATGCGGCGTTCCACCGCGCCGGCGCGCACATCGAGCAAGTACAGCTCCGTGGGCTGCAGATCACTCGATGACAACAGCGCAATGGTGCGCCCATCGGGCGAGACGAACGGCGCGTGCGTTCCCGGCATCGTGGTGAGCTGCCGCGACGCGCCACCGCTCACACTCACACGAAACACGTGACGCTCGGACGGACGCGGAGCCGAGCTCACGTAGTCGATGCTGCGCGTGGCGCCGCGCGGAATCCCGGCGCCGGTCACATCGTGCGGGCCAGTGGTGAGCGCGACGGGGACTGTATCGCCAGGCACCACGCGATACAGGCGATACCGATCATCAAGATCGCCGGTCAGCACAATACTCCGACCGTCGGCACTCCACGCCGAGGCAATGTCGTTGTAGACGCGGGTCTCGCGGTGGTCGTGCCACGCGAGTCGTGGGGTCGGCGCGGCCACGGTGAGCACATGGATCGTGCGATCGATCGCGTCATCGCTCTCACGATCGATCATCAGCGTGCCGGTGGTGGACCACGCAGCATTCACGACACGCGTTTTGCTCGAGTCGGGCAGCTCTACGAAGTGCAGCGCACGCGTGGCGACGTCGAGCAGTCCCACCTTACGCACTTCGTTGGCCTGACCGGGAGCGCCACGACGCAGCGTGTTCATCTGCACCGTGTCGCCAAGGTAGTACGGCATGCTGAAGCGCGGCACGCCGCGTCGGTCGACGTAATGCACCGCGATCGTGCGTGAATCGGGGGACCACGCATACGCGGGCGACGGTCCACTCCACGTGGCGCCACCGATCTCGACGTCGCGTCCGTAGTACGTGCCGAGGGGAATGTCACCGATCGGCGCGACGGCCACCGACGTCGCGCGCACGGGCCCACCGCTGACGGGTCCACCGCTTACCGACGCGTCACCCGGTAAAGGCAACAACCACAGATCGCCATCACGCAGAAACGACACTGTCGCACCGTTCGGCGCGATCGCGAGTTCGCTCACCTCCCCACGACCACTCGACAGAGCCGTTCGCGCGCCGGTCGCGATCGTGACACGCCAGAGCGAATCCGCCTGAACGAAGACGATCGCGCTCCCATCGGGCGTCCACACGAATTCACCAACGCGCCCGGTGTTGCTGGCGGGGAGCAGGCGGCGCGGCACCGTGCCGGCGCGGTCGATCAGCCAGAGCGACCGGGCGGGGTGCGCCGGATTGCTCCAGAGAAAGGCCACGGTCTTCGAATCAGGAGACCACTGGGGCGACGACGGGGCCGTCCCCGTCAGGGTCGGCCCAGCGGTAATCCGTTCCAGCGTGAGAGGGGTGCGGGCGGGCGTGGTCTGAGCGACGGCCACGCCGGGAACGGCCGCGATGCCGAAGGCCACGAGAATTCGGGTGAAGGAGCGCATGGCCCGAACTTACAGGCTGCACCGCAAGAAGGAGGGGCGAACAGCGACCATGGCCCCACGCGACTCGCGCCGTCGGCCATCGCGGCGTATAGTCGTGCGATTCCGATCGCATTTCCAATTCGCACTGGAAGCCCATGCCGCTCGCGGCGGTCGCTCGTATTGCGATCACCGCGCGCACGCTCCCCATCAAATTCCGAGGTTTGCCTCAAGTGGAACAGTCGCCCCCGTCCTCGTCGCGGTCCGTCACCACCACCAAGCCCAATCGGAGCGTCGCGGCGCTCCTCCTCGACTATCTGGAGCTCGAGGGCGCGACCACGGTCTTTGGCGTACCGGGTGGCGCACTCATCTATGTCATGGACGAGCTATGGCGCCGCCGGCAGACCTTCAACTTCATCATCTGCCGCCACGAGACCGGCGCCGGCTACATCGCCCACGGGTATGCGCTGGTCACCGGGGGGCTGGGCGTGGTGCTCACCACCAGCGGTCCGTCCGCCACGAATGCCATCACCGCCGCAATGAACGCGCAGGCGGCGAATTGCTCACAGCTCATCATCACCGGCGAGATCCCGCAGCAGTTTTCCGGCCAGGGCTATCTGCAGGAAGGGGTCGATTCACGTCTCGACGTGGGCGTGATCTTCCGCAATGCGGTCGAGTACAGCGCGGTGGTGTCGAGTCCCCTCAACTTCGTCACCCTCTTCACGCAGGCGCTGCGCTACGCGCGCGCACTCCCCAACCGCGCCGCGCACATCAGTCTTCCCAACAACGTCGCCGGCTCCTGCGTGGCGGCGACCGGGCAGTCGATCACCTTTCCCACCACGCCGAGCGCCTATCGCGCGCAGGCGAGCGGCACCGATACCGACCTCGCGCATACGGCGTTCGCGAACCTCGCTGGCGCCAAACGGCCGCTCATCTTCCTCGGCAACGGAGCACGCGCCGCGCTCGAGGACACCGGACGCGCCACACGCTTTCGCGAGATGGTGGAACGCTTCGCGATTCCCGTGATGACCACGGCCGATGGCAAGGGCGTTTTCCCGGAGAGCCACCCGCTTTCGCTGCGCAATTTCGGGATGACGGCCTGCCAGTGGCCGGCGCTGTACATGGGGCAGACCACCGACCCCGATCACTTCGACGCCCTGCTGGTGATCGGATCGAGCCTTGGGGAGCTGGCCACCTCCGATGCGGCGTCCAAGCCCTATGATCGGATCCTCATCCCCACCACGCACTTCATGCAGGTGGATCTCGATGGCAGTGTCATTGGCCGCGAGTATCCAGTGACGCTCGGCCTCGTGGGCGAGTGTGCGGCGACCATCGATGCGCTTATCGAGCGTTCGCTCACCACCGAACCAAACGTAGACGGCGCCGCCGCGCGTCGCGCCTCGATCGCCGCGCTCAAGCTGGCGAACTCGCCGTGGGCGAACCCGGAATGGCGCGACACCACCACGGGCCCCACCAATCCTGCGGCGATCATGCGGGTCATCAATGACACGGTCACGGCGGGGCGCGTCTTCATCGACGCGGGCAACTGCGTGGGGTGGTCGCTGCATTATCTCGTCGTCGACGCACCGGTGCGCTATCACTCGGCGCTCGACATGGGCCCCATGGGATTCGGCCTTGGTGCCGTGATTGGTGGCAAGATGGGCGTGCCCACCGAGACTTGCGTCTCCGTGGTGGGCGACGGCGCCTTCATGATGCATTGCGGCGAAATCTCCACGGCCGCCCAGTATGGGGTGGGCGCGGTGATCGTCGTGCTCTACGACAACGACCTGGCCATGGTGAGTCAGGGTATGGACAAGTTGTTCCCCAACGACGCCCCCTTCTCGCCGACCTATCATCTTGGCGGGCCCGACCTCGCGAAGGTGGCCGAAGGACTCGGCGCCGACGCATTCACGATTGGCGACGGGCAAGGACCGGCCGAGTTCGCGGTGGCGCTGCGCAAGGCCATCGAGCAGGCGGATGCCCGCAAGCGTCCGCAGGTGATCGTGGTGCACATCGACACCACCGTGATGCCGCCGTACGGCTGGCCTCAACTCCCGCCGTCGCCCTGCGCAACGCCGTCACCCACCACCCCCAGCGCCGGACAGGGAGCATGACCACTGCGGCAGATACCGTACTCGACTACGCCATCGTCGGTGGCGGCGTCTCAGGACTCTACAGCGCCTGGCGGTTGCTGAATGATTCCCCAAAGGGTAGCACGCCCACGGTCGCCGTCTTTGAAGGCAGCGGCCGACTGGGTGGACGTTTGCTGTCGGTGGAGCCGCCGGGCATTCCGCAGGCGCGCGTGGAACTGGGCGGAATGCGCATCATCTGCCCCGCTCAGGATTGGGCGTCGTCGCTCGTGCAGCACCTGCAGCTTGCAACCGAGCCTCTACTCGACGTGCAGCCACAGAATGTCGCCTACATCCGCGGCAAGCTGCTGCGCATCTTCGAGCTCGATGATCCCGCGAAGTTGCCGTACGCCCTGCCCGCCGATCTCGCCAATGCCGATGCGCTCCAGAATCTCACGGCGGTGGCCGCGCTTCGTGCACTGAAGGACGTCATCAAGCAGGTGCTTGGTCGCGACCTGACCACGTGGCAGCAGCTCGCCACGACCCTTAACGATGAGGACTGGGTCAAGCTCGGCCAGGAAGGGAAGATCAACGGGGTGCCGCTCCGTGACCTCCCCATGCGCTTTCTCATGATGAAGGCCATTGGCAACGAGGCGCTCGCGTTGGCGCAGGACAGCTGCGGCTACGACAGCATCCTGCACACGTGGAATGCCGCCGATGGCTTTCCGTGGAACATCGGTGACTACGGGCCGCTGGTTCGCTATCTCCACGTCGTGGACGGCTTCGAAGCGGTGCCGCTCACCATCGCGCAGCAGTTCGAGGCGGCGGGCGGTGTCATTCACATGAACCACTGGCTGCGCGGCTTCGATACCGCGGGGCCGGGTGAGCCGTTCACGCTCACCTTCGACACGAAAGACGGCGCCATTACCGTGCAAGCCAGGAACCTCATCCTCGCCATGCCGCGCCGTTCGCTGGAGTTGCTCGAGGCGCGCGGGCCGGTCCTCGATCCGTCCAACACGCACGTGCGACAGCTCATGTCGGCGGTGCTCCCGATTCCGCTGTTCAAGCTCGCGATCTGCTACGAGCGCGCCTGGTGGGAGGAGATGCCACCGGTCGATCCCGGCATCGGCCTCATGCGCACCGTCACCAACGGCAAGTCGGTCACCGATCTGCCGCTGCGTCAGTGCATCTACTGGAAGGTGAACCCGAAGAACGGGCACGCCGTGATCCTCATTTACGATGATGGCACGGATCTCGACTACTGGGCTGGTTTGCGCGACTCGACCTCCACGCCGCACCTCGACGACCCGGCCATCGCGGGACACGAGACCGAGCTGCCCAACTGGTCGTCGTGCAAGGCGCCTGACAAAATGGTACAGGAAGTACACCGACAGCTGCTCGACATGCACGGCGTGAAGGACCCCACGGCGGTGCCGGCGCCCTACACAGCGGCGTATCGCGATTGGGGCGAAGATCCGTTTGGCGGCGGCGCGAACTTCTGGCAGGTAGGCGTCGACAGTCAGCGCGTGGCCAAGGAGATCGTACAGCCGGTCAAGCCGTATCGCGTCTATATCTGCGGCGAGGCGTACTCGCACGCACAAGGATGGGTCGAAGGCGCGCTGCAGACCGCGGAAGACATGCTCCAGAATCATCTCGGACTGCCCGTGCCGACGTGGAAGCAGGCACCGACCGCACTCAATTGCACTCCTACTACCGAACAGGGGCCTCGTCGATGAGCGGCGCGCGCATTGCCATTACGGGTACGGGTGCCGCCGTCGGCGACATCGTGCGCGGAAACGACGATCCGGCATTCGCCTACGTGATCGCCAATCCGCCGCCGAATCGCGACATCTTCGATGGGCTCACCTATCGGCGCGTCCTGGGGCCAGGACAGACGGTGGTGACTATCGCGGCCGGCGCCGCGCTCCAGGCCATGGAGCGTGCCGGCATCGATGCCTCACAGGTGGACCTGCTCATCGGCGCCGCGACCATGGGGGAGAACTTTGCGCCGAGCGCGCTCACACAGGTGCACGCGTACATGCAACTGCCCAGCCGCTGTCGCGTGCTGGCGCTCAACTCCGAGTACTCGCCATTCGTCGACGGCCTGCGCGTGGCCAACGACATGGTCGCCGCCGGCTCCGTCAAGTGTGCGCTGGTCGTCGCGGCGTGCGCCTGGACGCAGCACATGGACTATCACCAGGCCGTGTGCGTGGCAGCGTCCGATGGAGCCGGCGCTGCCGTCGTGACACGCACCGACGATCGCTCCACCTTCACGCTCGTCGATTGGGAGAACGTCACCGACTCGTCGTGGTATGGGGCGTTCCGCATGGCGCCGCGTCCAGTGTCAGTGCCGCCGTACTACACGCCGAGCGATTCGCTGTACACGCACGCCCTGATGGCGCTCGACGACGTGCGTGGTGCCCAGGCCGTGAAGGGATTCGGCCTTCCCGTACCAGTGACCGTGGTCAAGCGCCTGCTGGAGCGGGCCGGGCTGGAGCCGTCGCAGATTGCCCTCGTGCCACATCAGACCTCCAAGCTCGTCGAGAGCTACTGGAGGTCGAACATCAATCCCGGGGCCTATATCAGCACCGTGCACGACTACGCGGACATGGTATCGGCCACGGCAGCCGTCAATCTCGCCACCTGTGCAGACCAGATCACGCAGGACCACATGGTGATCCTCGGCATTGGCATGGAGATGCACGCGACCGCGCTCCTCTACTCGCGTCAGCGCAGCTGAGTCGCACCGCGTGAGGAAGACATGAGGCAGGCATGACGAAGGGGTCGGCATCGTGGCTGTTGCCACAGTGCCGACCCCTTTTTTTTCGTCTGGCGCGTGGGCGCCAAGAACCGTCAGGCGGTCTGCGACTGCCCCGACATGATGCGCACGAAGTTGGCCTCGGCGAAGAACTCCGAGACGGGGACCGTCTGCGCGAACACCCCGAAGTACTGATCGATGGCGTCCTGCTGCCCCGGCAGTGCGCCGAACAGGTCCATGATGGGCTGCGGCGGCGGCTCGAGCTTGCTCGACTCCTTGGCGAACTCATAGAGCGGAATCGACACGGCATCGCGCTCATCCTGGAAACGCGCCACCACGGCATCGATGTCGGCACCGGCCGCGAGACCGTCGTGGACTGCGGCACTCAGCAGGTCGGCATCGCGGAAGGCATTCGAGATACCGGCTGCGGTAATCGGGTCCATCGTGAGGCCGGCGTCGCCAACCAGCGCCCAGCCGGGTCCCGTGGCCTGTCGACGGAAGCCCTTCGTGCTGCGCGTGAGCCAGCGGCTCGACTGCGTGGCCTGCCGTGTACGTGCCGCGAGCGAGGGGGCCAGCGCCTCGAACTCTTCGAGCATGCGCGTATCCGCCTCGCGCGCGACTTCCGCGTAATCCTCCTGGTGCACGCAGCTGCCCACCAGCGACTGTCCGTTGTTGGTGGGATACACCATCAGCATGCGGCGCGGGCGAGAATAGAACTCCATCCCTTCAGCGGGGAAGTTGTCGAAGTACGCCCAGATGATTCCCTCGTGTCGCGGATGCTCGTCGAGTACGGGCGCGTCGACCATCTTGGCCACAGGAGAGCTGGCACCGTCGGCCCCGATGAGCATGCGGCACGTAGCTTCTTCGGTGCCTCCATCGGCGGTGGTCCAGCGCACCCCGTGCACGCGACCATCCTGCATGATGAGTTCACGCACGCGCGACTCCTGATGGAACTCCACGCCCGCTTCCTGCGCGGCTTCCAGCAGCAATTCATCGAGGACGAGCCGACGTGGGCAGAACGCCTCGTCGATGCCATCGGCGGCGGGCGCGTTGCCTTCGAGCGACATCACCGCCAGATCGAGCGTGATCTTCCGGATGGAAGGACACCCTGTCTCCCGCAGGCGATCGAGCAGGCCCCACTTCGCCAACCGCGCCGCGCCGCTTTGCCAGAGCAGGTGGGTGGACGCTTCGAAATCGCTCGGGAATCGATCAGCGTCGAGCAGCAATACCGAATGACCGCGTCGGGCCATCAGCATTGCCGTTGCGCTCCCGGCGCACCGCGCGCCCACGATGATCACGTCATATGCCTGTCGTTGCGCCATAACTCCCGATGCTCCCATTCAGTGGTGAAGAATTCCGTTCATGCGTACCGCGTCGAGTACGTCCTGTGCGTCGCGCTCACGACCCACGCCGATCAACGCGCTGGCCAAGTCGCGAGCCGCACGCAATGCCCAGTTGTGGGCGCCCTGCTCTGCGGCCACATGCAGCGCTTTACGATAACTCACTTCCGCATCGGCAGTGAGGGTTCCTGCTTGCACCGTGAGCGCCTTGCCCACAAGCCGGTGCACCTCGGCTTCCGTCCACCGCTCGCCCCAGTGCGTGACCTGATGTTGCGCGGCCGCCAACACGACGAGCGCCTCATCGGCCCGGCCGTCGCGGAGCAGCAGCTCGGCTTCGAGCCCCTGGAAAAATGGCACGGCGATTTCCGCTCCTGTAGCGCGGAATGCGGCGAGCCCCTCGCGAAGCTCCGCCAAACCACCCACCAGATCGCCGCGCTCGCCGCGCAGCCATCCGTGAAGCGTGTGCGCCATCGCCGCCACGTAGGCGTAGCCATGCTCGCCGGCGACGGCGGCCCCCAGCTGCAGCGACGGCGCCAGCGCGTCAACGTCGCCTGTCAGCAACTCCACGACGCCACCCCACGTGTGGCTCCAGGACATGGAGTACGGGTGGCCGCTCGCCACGGACAGTGCCCGCGCGTGGCGCGCATGCGTCAACGCGTCGTCGGTGTCGCCGGTAATCCAGCAGGCGAGCGCCTCGTGCACCACGCACACGAGCTCGAGGTCGGTGGAATAGAGCTCCGTGAGTGAACCGAAGCGCGCCGCGTCGTAGCGCTCGCGGAAGCGCCGGCAATGCGCCCGCGAGCGCTGCGGATCACCGGCGTACAGATGCACCTGCAAACCGATCATGTCGGCCACGAGCAGCGAGGCATCCGTCCCATCGCGCTCGGCGCGCTCCTGAATCTGCGCGGCGGCGGCAAGTGCCTCAGCAAGCCGGCCGCGCACCTGGTAGTACACCCATGTGCCCCAGAGCACCTGGATTTCTTCTGCGGTCGATTCCGCCGCGGCGCTGAGTGACGCCGCCGCCAGATACGAGCGCTCCACCTCGGGCGCCGCCCAGCCGCGCGCCTGCATGTACGTGGTGCCGAGCGCCGCGCGGAGGCGCAGCTCGAGTCGGTCACGGCGCAGCGACGGCGCGGACCCTTCCAGCACGTTCAGCCCGCGCGTGAGGTGACTGAGCGCTTCCGACAACGCGCTCGACCGCATCGCGCGACTCGCCGCCGCGAGATAATAGACCGTCGCCGGTTCAGCCTGCCCACCTTCGGCATGATGGTGCGCGAGCATTTCCGGTTCCGACAGCGCAATGCCGGGGAAGTGCGTCTCGAGAACAGCCGCCGTCTCGAGATGAATATCGCGGCGACGCGACTTGAGCTGCGACTGGTAGGCGGCCTCCCGCACGAGCGCGTGCCGGAAGGAGAACTGCGCATCATCGTCGAAGGGGGTCGTGCTTTCCAACACGCCGCTGTCGCAGAGCCGCTGCAGCGCGGTATCGAGTTGTTCATCGGCCATCGACAGCACACGCGCCAGCAGGCGTCGCGAAAAGCGCAGCCCCAAGGTGGCTGCCACACGACACACGGCCTTTGCCGGACCGAGGCTGTCCAGACGCGCCACGAGCAGATCGTGAAGCGTGGCCGGAATCTCCATGTCCGATGCCGCGGCGTGCAACTCGTAGCTGTCGCCCGTGGTTCGCAAGCGTCCCGATTCGATCAGCGATTTGGTGAGCTCCTCGATGAACAGTGGCACGCCACCAGCGGCGGCCACGATCGAGGCGAACACCGCGTCGGGGAGGCGACGTCCGCCCGCCAAATCGTCCACGACCGAGCGAATGTCGTCCAACGGCAGACGATCCACCGCGATGCGCACACACTCGCGTTCGTCGAAAAGCGAGACAAACTCCGGACGCGCCGTCATCACGAGCAGCCCAGGCACCGAGGCGCGTCGCGCGATAAGTCGCGTGAGCAAGTCGATACTTGTGGGGTCGGCCCAGTGCAGATCTTCGACGAGGACGAGCAACGGGTGCGCGGACGCACCGGCCACCAGGAGGTCGAGCAGTCGTTCGATCGTGCGCTCACGCAGCAACAGCGGACTGAGCGAGGGCATGCTGGCACGACCATCGAGCGGTACCGACAACAGTGTCGCGAGCAGCGGCAACGCGTCGGCCACATCGATGCCACGTTCACGGATGAACGACTCGAGGCGATCGAGCGCACTGCCGGCGTCCAGGTCCACCGAGAGACGCGCCGTGCGGCGCACCCATTCGGCGACGGGGTTGAGCGCTGTGTCGCGGTAGAACGGAGAACACTGCAGCGCGACCGGCTCGCGCGCGTCGGCCATCGTGCGCTCGGCGAGCGATTGCAACAGGCGCGACTTGCCGATCCCGGCTTCACCGGTGATGAGCACGGCGCGTCCGTCACCGTGATAGCCGCGGTCCCACTCGTGCAACAGGCTGGCAAGTTCCGCATCGCGCCCCACCATCCGTCGAGCGCCGGCACCGGCCCGCGTGTCGAATCGGCTGCCCGACACCGGCACCCCATTCACGAGCCACCAATCCACCGGCCCCTCGATCCCCTTGAGGACCTGCGCGGGCATGTCCTGCAGCAGGAACTGCTCGCCGATGAGTTTTCGCGTGCGCGCGGAGATGGCCACACCACCCGGCGGTGCGAGTGACTGGATGCGCGCCGCGAGATTGGGCGTGGTACCCACCGCCCCCTCGCGCTTGCGCAGCGTGGCGCTCTTGATGTCGCCCACCACCACGAGGCCGGTGGCAATGCCGGCGCGGGCCGAGAGGCGCACGGCGCCGGCATCGAGCTGTCCGGCGGCCCGGGTGAGCTCGAGCGCCGCGTGTACGGCGCGTGCGGCGTCGTCCTCGTGCGCCACCGGCCAGCCGAAGTACACGACGGCGCCATCGCCGAGGAACTCCGCGAGGTGACCGTCCCATCGCGCCACCACGGTTTCGCAGCAGCGCTGATACGACGTCATCACCTCGGCCAACTCTTCGGGATCGAGTCGTCCGGCCAGTCGAGTCGAGTCGACCAGATCACAGAAGATGATCGTGACCTGTCGGCGTTCGGCCTCGCCGGCCGATTCGGCGGTCGGCGCCACCTCGCGGAGTGCCGGGAGCGCTTGCGCGGGAGTCGCTGAGGTCGCGGGCGCGCGACGCTCGTCGATGGCGCGTCGCAGGCGCTTGCGGTCCCCCAGGGGCAACCCCAGATCGCGGAGATCGTCGTCCGTGAGTTCGGAGAGCACATCGAAGTCCACGCGCTCCGCCGCAAGCGCGGCCGCGTGCTGGCCGAGCCCGTTGGCCTGAAGCCAGCGGTCGAAGTCGCTCAGCTCCGCCTCAGGCGTAGCCATTCCGAAGTCTGGAAACGTGGTGGGTGCCGATGCGCATGACTGCAACTTCGACGAGTACACCGCGAGACGCGAGTGGTGACCGGTTCTGATCGTCGTTTTTCGACTGCGCGTCCTGCTGAGGAGTTCCCGTGCCGAAGCCGGACGGCCCTCTTTGGGTTACGGCACCGCTGATGCCGCGCGGCGATCTCCTCTCGAAGACGTGCTCGTCCAGATGCTCGGCGCTTACATCTGCCGCAGCCAACTCAGTTTCACGATCAGGGACCGTGCCGTTGGCGTGTTGCCATTGAGCACCGCCTGCCGATCGTTGTACACCACGTACAGAAACGACAGCGGCGCGAACTCCCAACTGAATCGCGCGTTGAGTGTCCCGC